>DATMQX010000043.1:0-30345 GCA_035567055.1 Solirubrobacteraceae bacterium | reverse complement strand
AGGTGGTCGTCTACACAGACCAGCACGACGGCTCGTTCGGCTCGCTCGCTGCGGAGCGCGCCGAGGCGCTGATGTGGGTCTGGCGCCACCGCTACATGGAGCTCGGCGCGCGCGATGACATCGACTACGTGATGATCTTCGAGAACCGCGGGGTCGAGGTGGGCGTTACCCTGCATCATCCCCACGGCCAGATCTACGGCTACCCGTTCCTGCCTTCGATCCCGGCGCTCGAGCAGGACGCCGACCGCCGGCTGGGCGGCTGTGCGCCATGCGAGCTGCTGAGACGCGAGCTCGAGGACGCGCAGCGGATCGTCCATCAGAACGACAGTGCCGTCGCATACGTCCCCTTCGCGGCGCGCTGGGCCTTCGAAGCGCACGTCGTCGTGCGAGAGCACCGGCCGAGCCTGCTCGCGTGCGATGCCACCGAGCTTCGTGACCTCTCAGAGGCGCTGCAGGCGATCGCTCGCGGCTACGACGCCCTCTTCGACAGGCCCTTTCCGTACGTGATGGTCGTGCACCAGGCGCCGACCAACGAGGCCGCGGCGGATGGTCACCTGCACGTCGAGTTCTATCCGCCGCTGCGCACCGCCGACAAGCTCAAGTACCTCGCCGGATCCGAGCAGGGCGCGGGCACGTTCATCTCCGACACGCTGCCCGAGGAGTCCGCGGCGATGCTGCGCGAGGCGCTCGCCCGTGCCGCGTGAGCGCAGCGCCGCCTTCGCTCCCGGCCGCGTCAACCTGATCGGCGAGCACACCGACTACAACGAGGGGCTCGCGCTGCCGTTCGCGATCGCCGAGGGGGTCACCGTGCACGCCGAGGCGCGGCCGCCCTCTGGCGGCGAGCAGCGCGTCGAGGTGTTTGCGAGCGATCTCCGTGAGCGTGACGAGTTCCCGCTCGAGGATCCACCGCGCGAGGCAGGCTGGCGCGCGTTCGTGCGCGGAACGGTGGCCGAGCTCGGGCGCGCCGGCTTCCCTCTGATCGGTGCCCGCCTGCAGTTCGGCGGAGACGTACCGCGGGGCGCGGGGCTCTCCTCCTCGGCCGCGCTCGAGGTCGCCCTCTGCCTGGCGCTGCTCGACCTCGGCGCCGAGCCCACCTCGGGCTCGCCGCTCGAGCGCGTCGAGCGGACCGAGCTCGCGCGGCTCTGCGCGCGAGTGGAGCGCGACTGGGTGGGAGCTCGGACTGGCCTGCTCGATCAGCTGGCCTCGCTCTACGGCTCGAGCGACGCGGCGCTGTGCATCGATTTCAGGAGTCTCGTCGTCGAGCGCGTTCCCCTGCGGCTCGGCGCATGGAAGCTCGTCGTCCTCGACTCGGGCGAGCGCCATTCGCTCGCGAGCTCCGGCTATAACCAGCGCCGCGAGGAATGCGCGCGCGCGTGCGAGCTGCTGGGGGTGCGCTCATTACGGGACGCCGACCGCGAGGCCGCCTGGCGCCTGCCCGACCCGTTGCGCCGGCGCGCCGCCCACGTGATCGGGGAAAACCGGCGCGTGCGAGCCGCGGTGGCCGCGCTTCGGGCCGGCGACCTTCCAACGATCGGGGAGCTGCTGAACGCGTCGCATGAGAGCCTACGCGACGACTACGAGGTCTCGACGGCGGCTGTCGAGGCCGCTGTCTCGCTGCTGCGGGAGGCCGGGGCGGCGGGGGCGCGCCTCGTCGGTGGCGGCTTCGGCGGGAGCGTGCTCGGGCTGTTCGCACCAGCCACCAAGCCCCCCGCCGGCGCGCGCGAGGTCCGTCCCGGTCCGGGCGCCCGTGTGCTCGACTAGCTCAAAGCCGAGCGATCACGAGCGCGCACGCGGTCACGACGACCGCGAGTGAGAGGGCCGCGAGAGCCCCGTCCAGCGGGGCGAGCAGACCAGCGAGCGAGAGCTCTTCGGCGCCGCCGTCGGGCAGCGTACGGACACCGCTGATCGAGCGGGTGCGACGCCTGAGCTCGCGTGCCGGCGAGCTCAGGCGTCGCTGTGCCACGCTCATCGCCAGGCACCCCGCGGCGATGAGCAGCCCGGGCAGGGCGACCTTCTCGGCGTTGACGAAGTAGCCGGTGAACGCGGGGAAGGCGCCCCAGCCGACCGCGAACCACAGATCGCCGTGCAGGCGCCCGCCGATCAGCTCGAGGTTGTACGCCGGCAGGAACAGGGCTCCGGCAAGCACGAACGGCGCCAGCCATGCCGACACGCTCAGCACGCCTGCCACGCCTATCGCAAGGGCGCCAGCGAGGCTCGTGACGGCCAGCGTGATCAGCGTCCGGTCTGAGAGCCGCGTGCCGAGCGGCCGGTCGTGGAGCTCGTCGAGCGCGTGCGCGGCCACGCCCACGGCGAGCCCGAACGCCGCCAGCGCCCACAGCAGGCGGTCGAGGTGCAGCCGTGGAGCGGCCGCGGCGCCGAGCGCCACGTAGCTGAGATGCCAGGCGGTGTACGGCGGGTGCAGCAGCGTCACCAGATCGCCCAGCCGGCCGCGGTCGAGCGCGTAGAACGCCGGACGGTCCGTGGTCGCTGGCATCGCCGCGGTCAAGCCTCGCCGGCGTCGCCGGAGGGTCCTGGCCCGACGGACCGCCTCGCGGACATCACGACGCCCCCGCCGAGGCTCATCTGCCGTACGCGGACCTCCTCCAGCCCCGCCCGCTGCCAGTAGCCGACGATCCGCTCCAGCGGATGGCGCTCGTAGAAGTCGCGGATGCTCGGCCCCAGGAAGCGACCGACCTCACGCCAGTCGCGCGATACGAGCCCGCCGAGCAGGGGCAGGCCGATCGCGGTGTAGAGCCTCCATGCCGCACGTGCGGGCAGCCGCGGCGGAACGCCGAACTCGAGCGATGCGATCCGTCCACCGGGACGCAGCACGCGGGCCAGCTCGCGCATCGTCGCCGGCGGGTCATCGACGTAGCGCAGCAGATACGTGAACGTGAGCCCGTCGAAGCTGGCATCGGCGAATGGCAGTGCCTCGGCCTGGCCCTCGAGCAGCTGCACGCGACCGGAGTGCTCGTACGTGAAGCGGGCGCGGGCGGCGGAGAGCATCTGCGGGCTCTGGTCGAGGCCCACGACGGTGCATTCGGCGCGCGTCAGTATCTCCTCGGCGACCATTCCGGTGCCGGTCGCGACGTCGAGAAGCCGCTCACCGGCCCGGGGCGCCACGGCGTCGACCATCGCCCGCCGCCACCGCGGGTCCTGCCAGAAGCTGAGCGCAGCCGACAGCTGGTCGTAGCGGCGCGGCAGGCCGCTGAACAGCTCGAGCGCCTCGCGCTTGCGTGCCGATCCTCGATCGCTTGGAGCGACGCCCTGCGCGTCGCTTGTTGCCGGCCGGCTCATCGTCTCGCCACGCGTCAAGGCTAGCCGGACCGGGCGCCACGAGCGCCGTAACCGCACTCAGCCGATCGCCGGGCTCACGCTGGCGCTACAGGTCCAGCTGCCCCGCGTAGAGCGCGAAGAACGCTCCCTGCGGGTCCGACACGACCGCGATCTTCGCGATCTGGATGTCGATCGGGCCGACCATCTTCGAGCCTCCCAGCTCAGCCACCCTCGCGATCGCCGCGTCGATGTCCTCGACGGCGAAGTACACCAGCCAATGCGGTGGCACGCCCGGCTGGCCCAGCCCGCGCATGCCTCCGTTGTTGGCCTCGCCGTTCTTGATCGACAGGTACGGTTCCGCAGTGCCCCCGGCCGGCTCGATCTGCCAGCCGAAGAGCCCGCTGTAAAAGGGAATCGCACCCTCGGGATCCGTGGTGTTGAGCTCGTTCCACACGAACGCGCCGGGCTCGTTCACGAGCGCCGCTCCGTGGTGCTGGCGGGGCTCCCAGGCCAGGAGGAACGCACCCTGCGGGTCCTGGATCACGCCCATGCGCCCGGCCTCCAGCACGTCGAAGGCGGGCGCGTGCACGGTGGCGCCGAGCTCCTTGGCCCGTTCGAGCGCCGCGTCCGCGCTCTCCACCGACACGTAGGAGTTCCATGTGGGTGGGACGCCGGCCTCGCGCTGCTGCGGTGGCTGCGGTGAGATGGCGGCGACGTCCTTGCCGCGTAGGCGCTGCATCGAGTAGAAGACGCCCTCTCCGACCGGCATGTCCTCGGCTTCCCAGCCGAAGAGACCGGCGTAGAAGGCCTTCGCGGCCTGCTGATCGGTCGTGGTCAGGTCGGTCCAGCAGAAGGCCCCCGCTGGGTACTGCGTTCGTTCGCTCATCGGCCCGAGGCTAGCGCCTCCTGGCCGGCTTGGCCGCGTACCTCCTTCTGGCTTGCCGTTCGCAGGCCGCCCGCTTGCGCTTGTCGTGCTGCTTGCGGCACGCCTTGAGCGCTTTGGCGAGCCTCTGGGCGCGCGTCAGCCCCTTCCGGCTCGGGCACCCGCTGACCTTGATCCTGGTCTGTTGCGTGATCACGATGCCGCTCTGGCTGGTGATCACTGTTGGCATGATCAGCGGCTTCTTGCACAGGTCGCCGTTGGCCCCGAGCGCCGAATGCGGACCCTCGGGCAGGATGGTTTCGAACTCGGTGAACGGCGCGTCGGGCAGGGTTTCAAACGTGGATGTCGTGATCCCTTTTTTGATGTCGGTCTTCCCGTCGAGGATGACCGTGAGGCCTTCGCCCTTCAGGACGAACTCGACGTCCGGGAAGGCGGCATTGCCGTGGGATACGAGGTAGGCGGGTCCTTTGAGCGGGTTGTTGAACACCGGCGTGTGGATGATCGCCGTCCCGATGTTCGAGCCTTCGGGGCACGATTCGGGATTGGCTTCGAACACCTTGTCGACGCAGGCTTTCTGGATCGTCGTGAGTCTTGACGGCAGCGCGAGCGGAAGCGTCACCTTCGTTTTGGCGATGTTCTCCGCGCCCAGCCCCGTCGAGGTGACCCTCACGCGGAGGCTCGCTCCGTCGGCTTTGCTCGTGTGCGCTTCGGTGTTCGCTTCGAACGTCGGTTTGAACGCCAGCCGTTCACAACCGGTCACCTTGAGCGGGTAGGACAGTGGGAAGCTTGCGCCCTGGGACCCGGTCAGCGTCGCGCTGACAGACAGCGGACTGCAGTTGGTGGGGTTGAACTGGAAGTTCGGACGGTCGGTGGTGACGTTGACCTGTTTCAGCTGGACGGGGACGCCTTTGAGCATCGTCGGAAATGGATCGCTGGTCACCGTGACCGCAGCGGTGCTCGGATCGACGTCGATTCGCGAGCGGACGGTCACGTCGCCCAGGTTGAATGGACCGGCCACGGCGGGTGTCACGTCCGACAGGCCGAACGGTGCGGCGGGAGTCCCTGCCGGCAACGTCGTCCCTTTGTAGGGTCCCGTGAGGTACACGTTGCCGGAAAGCGTGAAAGGTTCCCCCCCGAGCCCGGAGCTGGCGGCCGAATGGCCGACGAGGCTCTGCGGACCGCATTCATTTTTGGACACCTGCGGTTCGGGGCACGGCGTGACCGAGGCCAGCACGCCAGCGAGACCCGTCGGTAGGTGCAGCGTCAGCCCCTGCAGCGCCTGCTGGCCATCGGGCCGGTTGATCGTCAGCGTAAACGGCGAGAAGCCGGCCGCCTGGGTGTTCGTGGACCCCGCCTGCAACGAGGGAGCGAAGGGGAGCGGGTTCGACGGGCAGGGCCCGCCGCCGGGGCCGGAGGTGACGGTGAACGTCGACTGCGGCACGGCCGCGGGGCTGCCGGTGGACCACGGCGTCATAGCGGTTTCGGTGGCGTAGCCTCCGCACAAGGGCGGTGTCGTCACGGACGCGCGCGGACCTGTGAAGAATTTCAAGTCGAGTTCTTCGAACGGCACCTGTGGAGTGTTTTCGAACGTGGACACCAGCCGGCCTGTTACCGGGTCCGGTGTGACCGTCCCGGCGAGCTTGACCAGGACTCCCGACGCTTTGTCTTTGGCGACGAGGTAGGTCACGAGCGGTGCTTCGAACGGGTTGGTGTGCTCGCGCGCCAGGTACACCAAGCCGGTCAGGCGATTTTGCAGATCAGGTGACTTGATCGACACCGTGCCGACGGCGGCGCGGTCGGGACAGCCGACCGGGTTGGGCGAGAAGTGGTCGTTTTCGATCTGTGCGGCTTCGGGGACTTCCGGATCGAGTCCAACTTCGAATGCGGCGCATGCTTCGAGCCCGTTCGCCGCGCCGGGGTTGAGCTGCAAGCCTTCGGGGAGCGTGACGGTCGTTGACTTCACGGCCGACTGGGCTCGCCCGCCCGCGGTTTCTTCCGCAGGCGGACAGCCCGGTTCGATTGCCCCGGGGAATTTGCACATCTTGACCGTCGTCCCAAGGCCAGCGGGGGTGCTCCCCGCCTGTGTGTCTGGTTCCACCGCGAGCGACGGGCTGAACGCCAACCCTTCGCAGCCTGTCAGGCTCTCCTGGAATTCGGATTCGACCGGGGGCAGGTATTCGGCTCCGGACACCCACGACTGAGGCTGCATGGGGGCCTTCATCGGCGTCCCGCAGGAGGTTGGAAGCGTCAGGAACGGCACCGCCGGTGGCTGTTTCTGTTCGTTGCACTCCGGGAAGATTTCGGGGTTGTTCGCGCCGCCGCCCGCGCATTCCCATCCTCGAGATACGTTGTGACGAGGATCGCCGGGTACCCCCCAGATCGTCACCCTGCTGGAGATGACTCCGGCTGTCTGGCTCGTGCTTTTCGCCGTTACCACTACACCGTAGTCGCTGCCGGTGCGTACGGACGTGTCGAGGACCTCCGCGACGCGATCCACCTCGAAGCCCAGCCGCGCCGGCTCGCCGACGCCCGGTTCCACGTTGAACACGGGCACCGTTTCGGTCGCCGCACCGTTCGGGTAGACGAGCGGTTCGTTGATCGTGACTTCGGCGATGCCGACAGCCGATTCCGGGCCGCACAGATTCGCGGGACCCGGAACGATCGTCGTGAAGTCGAGCTGGCTGCAGCGCGGGATGGCGATCGGGTTGCCGATCAGACCGGCCGGCAGGTTGAACTTGAGGTTCTTCGGGAGGGCGACCCCTTCTTCGGCAGCGGACTGGTTGAGGGTGAAGCTGGTCGTCAGCTGGAACGGGTGAGAGCCGGCAAGCGTCGCCGGGGCCCCACCCTCTTCTTCTGGTTTGAGTTCGTATTTCTGGACGCCGAACGGAGCTGGATGTTCATCGACCCTGACAGGCTGCTGGACTGACGCGGACGGCGCCCCCCCGCCTGTGGCTTTGATTTCGCTCACCAGCACGGTGCCGCTCGTCACTTTTGGATCGACTTTGACCTTGATCGCGATTTTCAGGCCCGTCGAAGGCAGCACGGATAGGTTGCCGTCCGTGCAGCTCGGTTCCTGGGAGGGCGGCGAGCACGGGAAGGTGAGGCTGCCCTGCGTCCCCAGTATCGAGACCGCGGTCAGACCGGGGGGAAGCTTGTCCGTGAGCGTGATCGGCGTTTTTTCGCTGACTTCCATGGTGGCGTCGCCAAGGTTGCTGGCGGTCACGATGATCTTGCCTTCGCCTCCCGGAGG
Source organism: Solirubrobacteraceae bacterium (assembly GCA_035567055.1). Lineage (GTDB taxonomy): Bacteria > Actinomycetota > Thermoleophilia > Solirubrobacterales > Solirubrobacteraceae > Palsa-744. The sequence goes on along the minus strand of DATMQX010000043.1, from coordinate 22,936 downwards.
CAGGTTGGTCGGCGCGGAGGTGGAGGACAGCACCCAGTACGGCGCCGCCGCAAGTGCCGGAGCCGCCGGGCCCGCCATCGCCGTGCCTACGAGCCCGGCGCTCGCAACGGCGGCCACCAGCATGAAGCGGGTGCAGCGGCGAATCATCTTCCCCTCCGGCGGGAGTGCCCGGTCTTTTTCGCGGTCTTGACTTTGTACTTCCTCCTAGCCTGCGCTTCGCACGCCGCTCTCTTCTTCTGCTGCGACTTCGTCTTGTGCGGGAGTTTGCGGCACGCCTTGAGCGCCCTCGCGAGCTTCTGGGCCGCTGTCAGATTCCTCGATTTGCTGGGGAGGGTCGCGACCTGTGGCACTGGGGGCGGATTGCCGGGAGTGGTGAGGTTCGAGGTCGGCGGCGGCTGGAAGGTGGGCGGCGCGACGGAACCTTCTTTGCAGGTCGCCGCGCTCACGCACGCTTCTCCTGCCTGCGGCACTGGAGGCAGGCACGGCGAGGCTTCGCTGCAGACGCGGGCGTCATAGATGTCGAAGTTGGCGTCCTGATCCTGCGGCAGCAGCGGGGCGGCCGTCAGGAAGAACACGTCGTTCCCGCTCGTGCTCGCGTCCATGAAGGCCGATTCCCTGTTGGAGCTCCCCGAGGAGATGAGCCCGATGCAGCCGGAGGCGTTCGTGCAGTTGCCGACGCCATTCGGCTCGAACTGGTAGACGTTCTCGACGCCCACGGACGCTTCCGGTTCTTTTTCTTTTTCGCTGACTTTCTCCTTGCGCGTGTGGCCCGCGGCTTCGGGCACAAGCGGGTCCGCGCTGTTGAAGAACAGCCGGCCTTGGTCGGAGAGGTAGCGCGACTGGTAGATGCCTCCGTTTATGAACAGCGGCGTCCAGCCGGGAATGTTTCCCGCCAGCCAGTGGTCGACGCCTTCGTTGGCCTCGGCCACCCACACCTGCGGCCGGTCGACGACCAGCCCTTCGCCTTCTCCGGCGAACCTCTGGTCGAACACCCCGTTCGGCCGTGCCCCCGTCGGATTGCACGATGCGCATGTCGCCCGCTGCAGGTTCGAGTCGTAGAGGAAGACCTCCTCGTCTGCGTGCCGGCCTTCCGCTTCGTTGACGTCGGTGTTGTCGTAGCCAGTGAGGCGCCTGTTGGACATGAAGGCCAGATAGCGTCCGTTCGGCGAGACCCGAGCGGTCAGGTCGACGAGCAGACGAGCGTTGAGGTTCGGGTCGAACCAGTCGGGAGCATCTTCGGCGGAGAGACGGGCGATGAGGCTCGTCGTCCATTTGCCGCCGGTGAGATGCATCGCGTAGAGGTTGCAGGTCGTCCCGGGCGGTGGCGGGTGCCCCGGCTTCGTCGTGCAGGCTCCCGGCGCGGCGCCGGGAGCCTGGACTCCATTCGCTACGAAGTAGACATACGAGCCGTCTTCGGAGGCGCCCAGCACGACGCCCTGGACGGCGGCGCTTTCGCCGGAACTCGGCTTGGGGGTCAGGTCGCTCAGTTCGCACGTGAGCTTGCCGCTCTTGACGACCATTTCACACTCGTAGAGGTCAGGCCGCGGCGGCAAGCCTTGGGATCCGATTTCCGGTTCCGCGCCGGAATTGGACGTCAACCGCTGCGTGTCGGTGAAGAACACCTTCGAGCCGTCGCTGCTCGCGATCTGGAACTGTGCTTTGCCTGATTCGGCGATGGGCGGGCCTTCGGCGGGTAGGTCGAGCTGCACGGTTTCGCCGTTGCTTGTGTCGCGCAGGTACAGGTGGCCGAGACCCTGCAGGCCGCCCTGTTCGCTTTCGCGGCTGGTCCAGACCACGCGATGGCCGTCGTCGGAGATCGCGTGCCTGAAGTTCGTGCCAACCTGGTGGGCAATCTGCCCGCTGCCGAACCCGAGGTCGGCTTCTGCGGATTCTTCGGCTTTGCCGCTGGGCAGCACGCTCACGAGCTGCAGCTTGCCTTCAGCCCACTCGTACAGCCCTGGCGCCGACGGCCCGCTTGGGGCGAGCGCCTTGGTCGAGACGAGGACGACGTGGCTCAGGTCGGGTGTGGCGTCGAGCACGTATATGCTCGGCTGGACTTTCTGCGTAGATCCGTTTTCCGCAGTGCCACCGAACTGCACACCCGGCGCAACGTTCGCCGCCGTGACCAGCGGCACGTAGCCGGGCTTGGCTTCGCCTTCGTGGTGTTCGCTGGCCAGGGTTTCGCCGTTCTGCTTGGCCTGTTCGTAGATTTCTCTCTCAGCTTTCTGACCGGCTCCGGGTTCGATCGGCGCGTCCCCACGGATGTAGATCGTTTTTTCCTGACACAGCCTTTCGCTCGACGGTTCAGGGCAGTGGTTCCTTTCCGCTTCCGTCAGCGGTGGCGATAGCGGAGGTTCCGCGAGCGCCGTGAGCCCGAAGGGGAATGGCTGCAGCAACGACAGGGAGAGATCGGACGAGAACAGCACATATTCGGGAGGCACGCCGACGCGTATTCCGAAGGCCCTTTCGTGTGGGGCGACGATCTCGCGCGACCGCCATTCTCCGGCTTCGCGCGTGGAGATCACCTGCTGCGCTTCGGGGCTGCGATTGCCTTCGGGGTTTTCGACCATCGCTCCGTCCACGACGTATGCGAGGCCGCTGCCGTCTTCCGAAGCCTGAACCACTCCGCCGATTCGGTTTATGCCTTCGATGAACGCGCCTCTCTTGTCCGGCGGTGAGACCATCTCGTAGGCGCGGTTATCGGGCAGCGAGGGGCCGCCGTTGGGGCTCGTCGGGGTGCTGAACTGGTGGTCGGGACCTTGGACGGCACCCGCGGTGTTGGTGGCGAGGAAGCGGAAGTGGTAGACACTGCCGGCCGTCAGCCCGGTCAACGTCGCAGGCGCCGGCGCCGGCGCTTCGCCGGCCGGGATTTCGGCTTCGCCGGTATTGCTGCCGTAGGAGGTCGTTTCGCCGTACTGCACGTGATATTTGGTGGCGAGCTTGCCGGGGTTGATCGTGCCAGTGACCTGCTCGGACGTGGCACCCAGAGAGTCGGCCACGGTCGGTTCCACGATCGTCGGCGGCCCGGCCGTCTTGAACGACGCATCGAGGCCGTCCGTGGTCCCGAATTCGTTCGTCGCAGCGAGGCGGAAGTGGTAGATCGTGTTCGGCGTCAGACTCGACACGGCTGCTTCGGGGTTCACCGTGCTTTTGGAGGACGTTTCCGTTTCGGGGCTGCTTTTGCCGTAGGAGATCGTTTCGCCGTAGTCGAAGTGGTACTTCGTGGCGATACCTTCCGGCTGGAGGGAGCCGTTGAGGGTGGCGCTCGTCGGTTGGACGTTCGACGCCGCGCCGGTCGTGACGCCGGTCACCGCGGGTGGCGTGTGGAATTCGAAGTTCCGCCCGAAGTTGACGCCGTGTTCGTTTTCCGCCGTCAGGCGAAAGTCGTACGTCGTGTCCGGCTGCAAGCCTTTGGCGACTGCCTGGACGTTTATCAGCGTCGTGCCTTCGGCCGCGACGGCAGGCGTGTTGGAGCCATATTCTTCCGTTTTGCCGTATTCGAAGTGGTATTTCGCTTTGCCCTGCGGATCCACCGAGCCGTTCAGGGTCGCGGTCGTGCGTTCGACTTTCGACGCTGCGCTCGTCGTGACGTCCGGGACGATGATGTTCGCGCCAAAGTGATCCGCAACGGCTGCCGCTAGGTCGGAGACGTAGACGTCGCCCGCCGAGGCGAGCGCGACGCCTCGAGGGTCACCGAACCGCGTTGTCCCCGGCCCCCACACCGTGCCAATCCACGTGCCGATCGCGTCGAACTGGTCTAGGACTTTGGCTTCTGAGTCCACGACGTAGAGGTCATGGGAGGCTTCGTCCACCCCGACACCGGTGATGACCCCGAACGATCCTGTCGGCGTGCCGGTCCCCTTGATCGGTTTGCCTTCGACTTTGTGCGCGGCGCTGTAGACGATGACCTCTTTTTTTTCGTTGTCGCCGAGGTACACCTTGCCCGTGCTCGAGTCGACCGCCACGCCCGTCGGCGCTTCGAGTTTCCCGGCTTTGACCGCAGCGACGAATTTTCCTTCGGTCGCTTCTTCGGCGGGCTTGAACACGTATAGGACCGCTTCACCTCTGTCGAGCACGTAGACGTCGCCCGCCGACGGATCTCCTTTGCTCGTCGAGTTGTCGACCGAGACGCCGGCGACTTCTGAGAACGTCCCGGCCGGAGTGTTCGCCCCCGGCCATTGCGAGAGGAGTTCGTAGCCCGAGCCCTTCGGCTTGAAGACATCCACCGTGCTGGTTCCCGTGTCGGCGACGTAGACTTTGCCGCTTAAGTCCACGGCCAAGCCGGGCAGTTCGCCTTCGAGGACTCCCGCGCCCAGCTGCGCTTTGAATTTTCCGCTGGAGTCGAACACATCCACGACGCCGGCGCCCGGGTCGGCGACGAACACATCGCCGGCTTTGTCCACCGCGACGCCTTCCGGTTCGCTCAACGGCGCGCCGGGAGGAGCTTCGCTCAACTGCGAGAGGAACTTGTGCCCGGTCGCCGCCACGGCCGCGGCTCGTGAGAGCATGGCCGCAGCGGCCCATAGCATCAGCGCGAGAGCCAACGCCGCCGCGACCCGGCGCGCGCGATCGTCGAGCGCACGTTCGGGTCTCGGCGCACCTACCACTGCCTCGGAAATTCGCTCGCCTCCCATCGCCTCTGCTTCCCTTTACCGCCCGTCATAGGTGGGGCGGACCGGGACTGTTGCCCCGGCCCGCTCCGCCTTCATGGTTCAGACCCTCCGAGCCCCTGGATTCTCGACTCGGATCCGGTCTTCAGGCCTATGCTTTGATCTCGACTGTTTCTTCAGAGACGACTTCCGCGGTCTCCGTCTGAGTCGATCTTTCGAACGGCGCAGGGAACGCTGCGAACTCCGTTTCGAGATTGCATATTTTGGCCTGACCTTCATATTTCTGCGGTTCCTGCACCCCGGCTTTGCCCTTGTAGATGTCTTTCACGGTTTTGGCCATGACGTTGACTTCGGAGAGCGTCGAGAGGATGCAGTTGCCGCCTTCTTTTGAGCCAGGTGCCCCTGATTTGTTTTCCTCGACGGTGACCTTGATCCCACCCTGGGCGGGCAGGCCGCATTCGAATATGGCGAATGCTTTTTTCGAGGTGGGGTGGAGTTCCTGGACCACCACTGGCGGTTTCGTCGTTTTCGTCAGGTAGCGAAGTTCGCCTTCGAGCACTTCGGTGACGATCGTTCCTTCTGCCTGACCGCTGCTGTGGCAGATCTTGCCGATGCCGGGATCTTCACATGTCGTGAACGTCGCGACGACCGACTCCACGCCTTTGATGGCGAAGGTGGTCCCGTCTTCGTCGTATTTGCCTACGGCCGTGGAGGCTTTGCAGACGATTTTGGTCCCGCTTGCGCCTTCGAGCACGGCTTCGCCACTCGTTGCTGTGAAGCCGGGTTTTTTGTTCGCCCCCTTCACGAATTCGAACGTCCCGCCGGAGGTCACTTTTTCGGTGCAGTTGCTGTTTTTGTATTTACCGCCGGTTTTTGCCACGCACCGGCCGATTTCCGGGAGTGCCGAGGCGCTGCTCGCTCCAAACGCGGCCAGCGCTAAGGCGGCCACCAACAACAGGCCCATGACCCTGATACGTCTCATCTACCCCGCTCCTTCTCCCTCTGCTTTGTCGCGACTTCCGGCCACCTACGGGATGGCCGAAACGTCCCCATTCATCCCCCCTCTACCCGTTTCTCGTGGCAATAATCGCGATCTACGCAAATGCGACTCCCTGGTGAGAGGTGCGCTTGCGAGACGACGGCCACGACGCGCGCGGGCGTCGCTAGATTTGCGCCATGCCTCTCGAGATGGCGATCACCGGCGAGACGATCCGACTTGGCCAGCTGTTGAAGCTCGCCGGGATCATCGACAGCGGCAGCGACGCGAAGGCACTGCTCGCGAGCGAGACGGTGAACGTGAACGGCGAGCGCGAGACGCGCCGCGGGCGCCAGCTTCGGCCCGGGGACCGCGTTCGCGTCGGCGAGCGCGAGCTGCGAGTGGTCTCGGCGCCGGCGCCCGAGCAGCCGGCCTGAGTACGGCTGCGGGGCGTGTCGACGCGTCCGGCGGAGGCGACAGCGCGCTAGCCGAGGCGTGCGACGATCACCGGGGCACGCGTCGGGCGAAGGCTCCCGCCGAGCGGCTCCGACGTGACCATCACTTCCCTGACGCCACGCCCCACTCCTGGAACCCCGACCGTCGCGCCGCCGCGCGAGCTCACCGTGAACAGCGCGTCGGTCGGTTGCGGGCCTCCGGAGCGTTTGAGCCACACCTGATAGACGCGGCCGCGCGGAGCCTGGGGCAGCCGCGAGATCGTGAGCTGCGCCTGAGCGCCTTGCAGGCGCAGGAGCGCGGTCGCACCTGGGGCGCGCACCTCGGCGCGGACCACCCGCGTGCCGCCGCCACCTCCTCCGGATGCGAACACGCCCGTCAGCAGCAGCGCGAACGCGCAGGCCACCGCGAGAGCGCCGAGCGCCGGGCGCCACCGCGGCACGCGATGCGCGGCCGGCCGCCTGGGTGGCGGCGCCTCGGCGAGCGCGTCCTCGTGGACTGCACCCATCACACGCCGCTTCAGATCGCGCGGCGCCGTGATCTGCGGTGCCGCGGCCGGGAGGGCGGAGGCGACCACCTGCAGCGCGGCGACCTCCTCACGGCAGATCGTGCACGTGTCGAGGTGTCGGCGGAAGGCCTCGCTCTCGTGCTGGGTGAGGGCTCCCAGCACGTAGGGCGCCGCGTTGCTGCCACAGGTCTCCGGGTGCTGGTTGCGCTCGTCCTGGCTCATTGCACGACCTCCGCCGGATCCCCGAGGGTCATCCGCATCTTGGCAAGGCCCAGCCGCATCCGCCCCTTGACCGTCCCGATCGGCGTGTCGAGCTTCGAAGCGATCTCCACGTGCGTGAGGCCGCCGAAGTAGGCGAGCTCGATCACGCGGCTCTGCTCCTCGGGGAGCTGCTCGAGCGCGTCGCGGATTTCGCGCGCCTCGTCGCGGCGCGCGAACTCGACGTCGGTGCGCTCGGACGCTGGGAGCCGCTCCTCGAGGCCTTCGTCGCTGACGACGCCCCGCTCGCGCACGGCGCGCCGGCGCAGAGCGTCGATCGCGCGGTTGTGGACGATCCCAAGCGTCCACGTGCGCACGCTTCCGCGATTGCGGTCATAGCGCGCGCCGCTGCGCCACAGCGACAGGAAGGCCTCCTGGACGACGTCCTCGGCGAGCGGCCGCTGGCGGCAGATGCGATAGGCGAGCGAGTACGCGGTGTCGGCGTGGCGGTCATAGATGACCTCGAACGCATCCGCGTTGCGCCGGTAGACGAGCTGCATGAGCTCCTCGTCGGCGAGTACCCGAAGGCGCGCCGCCGAGCGCTCAGAGGATGAGCGCAACGGCTTGAACATGGTCCTCATTGTTACGTGCCGTTACGTGCGCGACGCGTCTTCGATCATCGCGTCCGCCGTGACGGCGGCTCGCGGCGGCCGAGCTCGCATCAGGCTGCGAGCTCTTTCGAATCGAGCCGGGCCGGCTCGATGACCTCGGCCGTCGCTTCGGGCGCGTGATCTGGAGCGGCGAGCGACGGGGCTGCGCTCTCGCCGCTCAGGGCGTCCTTGAAGCCGCGCATGCCGCTTCCCAGCGACCTGCCCATCTCCGGCAGGCGCCTCGCGCCGAAGACGAGCAGTAGCACGACGAGCAGGAATGCGAGGTGGATCGGGTTGTCGAGACCCATGGCTTGTCCTCCTGTGAGATCTGTGCGCGCGGCTTGGCTGCCGGCCGGTGTCTGCGCTTCATACGCGCAGGCCTCGCCGGCGGATCATCACGACCACCCCGCCGGTGAGAGCCCGGCTCAGGAGACCGCCCGCAAATATCGCAGCACGTCCGTCGCGTCCGCGGCCAGCGCGTCCTGCTCATCCGTCGCCAGAGGCGCGAAGGGCTTGAGCGTCACCGCTCCCTTCGATATGCCCCACGTGGCCACCGCGCGGCCTCGCACCAACGCGAAGGGACGGAACAGCCCGTTGACGGTGACGACCGGCTCGTCTGCGCCGAGCAGAGCCTCCCGGGAGCGCCATCCCAAGAGCAGCGGGTCGAACGCTCCGAGCAGACGCGGCGCCGGTAGCCGGGCCGAGCCGCGAGATCGCGCGAGGTCGAGCAGCCCGTCCTCACGCTCCCGCAGCTCTGAGGCGATCGCGCTCAGACCCGCCCGCGCGTCGCGCAGCGGCAGACCTGCCCACCTCGCGAGATCACGCTCCTCCGCGGGGCCGTGACCGGCCAGATACCTCCGGGCGAGCTCGGCAAGCGCACGCTCTCGGTCGACCGGCGCGGGCGGCCCCAGCCAGTCGCGTACGAGGGCGTAGGCGTGTCGACCGTCGATCATCGGCCCCCGAACCACGAGCCCCCGCAACGAGCAGAGCAAGAGCACGTGGACGAGCGCCTGCCCCGCCGTTGGCACGCCCGCCCCGCCGAGGCGGTCGCGCAGCTGCTCGCGGCCGAGGGGACCCTCATCGGCGAGCGCGTGCTCGACCGCTGCCACACCTCGCTCCGCCGCCTCGGGCGTGACGCCCTCCTGGGAGAGGCGGCGAGCGTTGCCCATGAGCTGGGGAGGCGCTGTCAGTGCATGCAGCCATGGATAGTCCTCGCGCGCCACCAGGTGCAGCGTGCCGCGGTTCAGCCACGTGATCAGGAGCGATCGATCGATCGTGAGAGCGCGGTCGACGTCGTCGACCGTCAGGCCGCGGCTGCGCGCGCGGATGGCGAGACGCACCCCGCGCTGGTCCTGACCCTGGACCGCCAGCAGCCGCCGCGTCACCTCGACCGGATCCCGTGCCGGGGGCCCCGCCAGCAGCTGAGCCGCCAGCCGCTCTGCGATCACCCCACGGCCTCGGCGAGCAGCTCGTAGGAGCGCAGGCGGGCCTCGTGGTCATAGGTGATGGTCACCACGATGGCCTCCTCGGCGCCGTAGCTCGAGACCACCTGCCGCAGCTGCTCGGCGACCGTCGCGGGCGCGCCGATCACGGCTCTGCGCTCGGGGCGGGGGCCCGCGTCCGGCCGCTCATCGGCCGCCAGGAAGCGAAGCGCCTTCTCGGGCGGCGGGACCGGGATCAGCTGGCCGCGGCGCAGCAGGGTGAAGGTCATGCGCGCGCTGGAGGCGAGGCGCTGGGCCTCCTCGTCGGTGTCGGCGCAGATCAGCCACACAGCAACGGCTGTGCGGGGGCGACCGGGATGTTCGTGTTCGGCGAAGCGCTCGCGGTAGAGCGCGGCGATCTCGGCTCCGCGAGGGTTGATGAAGTCGGCGAACGCGTAGGGCAGAGCCAGCTCTGCTGCCCACAGCGCGCTGTCCGGGGAGGAGCCGAGCAGCCATGGCTCCGGGCCGTCGGGACGCCCCGGGAGCGTGCTCGCGAGCCGGGCGAACGGATGATCCGGCGGCAACTGGTCATTGAGATACCCGAGCAGCTCGGCGAGCTGCTGCGGGAAGTCGTCGGGCAGCAGCTGCCGGCGGTCGCGCTGCAGGGCGATCGCCGTAATCTGGTCGGTTCCCGGGGCGCGACCGAGTCCGAGGTCTATGCGGCCGGGGAACAGGCCGGCGAGCACGCTGAAGGTCTCGGCCACCTTGAGCGGGCTGTAGTAGGGGAGCATCACGCCGCCGCTGCCGACGCGAATGCGCGAGGTCGCGGCGGCGATCGGCCCGATCAGCGCCTCCGGGCTCGGACCGGCGAGCATCGGGCCACCATGGTGCTCCGCCACCCAGTAGCGGTGGTAGCCGAGCCGATCCGCCAGGCGCGCGAGCTCGATCGTGTTCTGCAGCGCCTGCGCACCCGAGGAACCCTCTGAGATGGGCGACTGGTCGAGAACCGACAGCCGCAGCGGCGCTGACCGTTCGGGCTCGGCTGGCGTCTCGGGACCGCTGGGATCGCGCGCGGAGATGGCGCCATCTTAGGCGCGGCGCCCGCGATGTCCGGGGGGTCAGGCCGCCGCGGCGGCGCAGGCGTGGCGCCCGCGATCGCCGCGTCAGGCTCCGCGGCGGCGCGTGCAGTGTCCGTGCGCACGCTGGCGCTCGTAGGCGCTGTCGATGATCTCCAAGACCTCACGCGGGCTGCTGACGAGGTGCAGCCGCTCGAGATCGCGCGCGTCGATCCGACGGTCGGCGAGCGCCCGCTCCCGCAGCCACTGCAGAAGGCCGTCCCACTCGCCGTCGCCGAGCAGGATCACAGGGAAGTGGCGAATCGTCTGCGTCTGGATCAACGTCAACGCCTCGAACAGCTCGTCCAGCGTCCCGAAGCCGCCGGGTGCGATGACGAATGCGCTGGCGTAGCGCACGAACATGACCTTGCGAGCGAAGAAATGACGGAAGTAGAGCCCGACGTCGACATAGCTGTTCAGCTGTTGCTCGTGAGGCAGCTCGATGTTGCAGCCGACCGACAGCGCGCCTGCGTCGCGCGCACCGCGGTTGGCGGCCTCCATCAGGCCGCCGCCTCCACCGGTTATGACCGCATAGCCTGAGGCCCCGACGCGGGCGGCCACCTCGCGGACCAGTGCGTAGTGCGGATGATCTGTTGGCGTGCGGGCCGATCCGAAGAAAGTCACGGCCGGCCCGATGCCCGCGAGCGAATTGAAACCACGCGCGAGCTCCTCGGCGATGTCGTGCACCCGGTCCGCGTCGGCGGCGCGCACCGCCGGCTGCTCGTCCCCCAGCCACAGCAACAGCTCCTCGTCGAACGTCGGCATCGGCGCCGGCGGGCGCGGCTGCTCTGCTCCCATCGGCGAAGCCTAGAGGTGGCGGCTCCGGCGCCCGTCACGCACCCGCGCCCGGGAGGGCTCAGGAGACCTGTGTCCCGGCGGCGTTCTCGGCCAGCAGCCGCGCAACCTCCTCGTCGCTGGTCGGACGAAAGTCCACGTACCACGATCCCACCGCCCACAGGTCGGCGGGGATCTCCACGTAGACGACCTCGTCGGCCGCGTCGCCGAGGAGACGTGCGGCCTCCTGGGAGGCGACGGGCGCCGCGAGGATGACGCGAGCCGCGCCGCGCCGGCGCAGCGAGCCGACCGCGGCCAGAGCCGAGCGTCCCGTCGCAAGGCCGTCGTCGACGACGATCACGGTGCGCCCTGTGAGATCGACCGGCGGGCGCGTGCCGCGATAGCGGTGGAGCCGCTCGTCGAGCTCATGCTCGGCTCGCGCGATCAGCGCGCCCAGCTCGGCGGCGCTCAGGTCGGCTGAGCGCCCCTGCCTGCGGCCCAGCACATGCACGCCGCCCTCCGCCACAGCGCCGATCGCGTACTCCGAATTCTGCGGCGCGCCGATCTTTCGAACGACGGCGACGTCGAGCGGCGCGGCGAGCGCGCGGGCCACCTCGGCGGCCACTGGGACGCCGCCGCGCGGCAGGCCGACGACGACCGGCCGCTCCGCTCGGTAGAGCTCCAGCAGCGCGGCAAGCCGGCGGCCGGCGTCACGGCGGTCCTTGAAGCGGATGCCGCGCGCCGACAGCGGCGAGCCGGCGGGAGATCGGATCCCGTCCGGGACATGCTCACTCGGCCGCTCGCTCATGGCGCTGCTTCTACGCTAGCTCAACGAGCGTCAACGAACGACTCGTGATGCGCAGTGGATAGAGTTGCCGGCGAGTCAGACGGAGTCAATCCGCTCGGGGCGAGGAAGGTCGAAATGAGCTTCGCGCTGATGCATCGGGACGAATGCGAGACGGCCGGCAACTGGACGCTCGTCCGCCGGACGCTCGGGCTGCGGGCCTTCGGCATCAATCTCGTCGAGATACCGCCCGGCGGGCAGCTTCCCGAGCATGACGAGACCGAGCGCGACCAGGAGGAGCTGTTCTACGTCCTCAGCGGCAGCCCGACGCTGGTCATCGACGGCCAGGAGCATCCGGCGCGCGCGGGGACCTTCGCGCGGGTCGATCCGGAGCATCCGCGCACCGTCCGCAACGACGGCGAGGCCGGCGCGACCGTGCTCATCGTGTCGGCGCCGCGGTCGAGCGGCTACGAGCCGATGGAGTGGGCGTGAGCGCTGCGACCGACACCCTGAGCGCGACGATCGACGCCTACAACGACGCCTGGAATGCGCATGACGTGGCGCGTATCGGATCGATGCACGCCCCGGACATGGTCTTCGAGAACCACACGGCGGGAGAGCGAGCCGAGGGAGAGGATGCGCTGAGGCACATCGCCGGCATCTTCGAGTCCTGGCCAGACATCTCCTTCGAGACGCGCCGGCTCTACGTCCGCGAGGACCTCGTCGTCCAGGAGTGGACCGCCAGCGCGACACATCTCAGGCCGCTCACGCGCGGCGACATCGTGGCCGAGCCTTCGGGCCGGCGCATCGAGTGGCAGGGTATGGACATCATCCCGTTCGAGAAAGGCAAGGTGAGACGCAAGGACGTCTACTCCGACTCGGTCTCGATCCTGCGTCAGGTGGGGCTGCTCTGAGCTGGACGCGAGCGCCCGCGCTCCCTGCCCGAGAGATCCGCGTTCAGGGAGCGGCAACAATCGAGGCGACCCCGGAGACGGTGCCGAGCGGCACGAGCCGCCGAAGAGACTCCGGCCTGCGCTTGAGGTAGCCATCGAGGAAGGCGAGCGTCACGCGCTCGACGATCGCGAGCTGCGGCTGCTGGCGGGTGTACGGGGGCAGATGTCCAGCCCCCAAAAGCCGCAGAAGGTACTTCGGAGCTCGCGCCGCTTTGAAGAACTGGTAGGTGAACCTCGGTTCGTTGACCGTGTCGGAGGTTCCCTGGGTGGCGAGCAGCGGCGGGGCCCCACGGGAGAAGCTGAAGCCGCCCGCACCCGACATCTCGGCGCCCGACATGATCACGGCGGCGCCGACCCGCGGGTCGCGGAAGCGGCGGCTGTAGGCGACGGCGAGAGCCGTCATGGCTCCGTCCGACTGCCCGGCGACGGCGATGTGTGCCGCGTCGATGAGGCCCGACAACGGGCCGCGGGCCGTGCTGCTGGCCGCCAGTAGCCGCGAGATCACGAAGCTCATGTCGGTCGGCTGGTTGACGAGATCCGACTCGTCCGGTCCGCCGGGCGCGTTGGCGTTGGCGAGCGGAAACACCGGCGTCGCGACGACGTATCCGGCGCGCGTCAGGCTCTGAAGCAGATGCGCGTAGATCCGCGGCGTGACGGCGAAGCCATGACCGAAGACGACGAGTGGATAGGGGCCGCCGGCATTGGCGGCGGGCGCGCCCGGCACGTCGGTCGCGCCCTGAGCGCCGAGCGCCGGGTAGCGGACGTAGGTGACGAGCGTTCTGGGCTCGCTCCTTCCGTTCGCGAGACGGATCCGGCGCGTGGTGTCGAGAAGACGCAGCACGCGGAGTCCGATCGCCGGCGAGGGCGGCTGGGCCGCGCCCGGCACCGGCAGCGTCGCTTCCTGGCCGCCGGTCGCGTTCGCGATGTGGGCAGGAGCGGGTGCCCCGGCCGCGGCAGGGATGTTGAAGATCAACACCAGAAGGGCGAGCGCGGACAGCGGCACTCGCGGGCGCGCCGGGGAGGCGGGCGAACTCGCGGTGCTTGCCGTCGCGCCTCCCATGCGGCCATCGTGTCAGATCGGCGGGCAGCGGCCGCGCGGTCCCTGGTGTCCTGCGACGATGTCACGTTCAGCGCCGCATCATGGTCGCGGTAGTTCAGTGCCAGGCAGATCTCCAATCGGGCCGCCCAGGGTCCCGCCGGTGAGTTTCTGCCAGCCCGCCGGTCGTAGTCTTTGACCCTCGAAAGGAGAGAAGACATGCCGCAGATAACGCAGGTGGGCAGGGTGATGGTTCCGGTGCGCGACCAGGACGAGGCAATAGCCTTCTACACGAACAGGCTGGGCTTTTCGCTCACGGCCGACGTGCCATTCGGCGAGGGCGACCGGTGGGTGGAGATCGCCCCGCCAGGTGGCGGGACCGCGATCGCGCTGGTGCCGCCGCAGGGCGACTACCAGCCTGGGCGCATGACGGGCATCGCACTCGAGTCGCCGGACCCACGCGCCGACCACGCCGAGTTGCAGGAGAACGGTGTCGACGTCGACGGAGAGCTGATGGGCGGCGACGGCACGGTGCCGCTCCTGTTCTTCTTCCGTGACGGGGACGGCAACCAGCTGATGATCGTCGAGACGCAATAGCCGGCCGCGACTGGCACGACGGCGGGCGATCCGCGTCGGCGCTGTCAGCTCAGGCGTCAGCCAGGCGCCTGAGCAGCGAGACGGATTGAGCGAGCGCCCGCTGCTCCTGCTCCGAGAAGCCGTCGGTGATGGCCTGTATCAGCCAGCCCTCGCGCTGCCGGCGGTCCTCCCCCAGTGTCTGGCGCCCTCGGTCGGTGAGCTCGATCAGCGCTCGGCGCCCGTCGGCGGGATCGGGGCGGCGGCTGACGAGGCCGTCGGTCTCGAGCTCGCTGATCGTCTGCGCCATCGACTGTGGTCGCACTCGTTCGGCAGCTGCGAGATCGCTCGTGCCGCTGGGGCCTTCGCGGTCGAGGCGGCCGAGCACGGCGCCCTGTGCGAGCGAGAAGCGGGTGGCGTGCTCTGAGCGGAGTCGTCGCAGCAGCTGGCCGAGAACCACACGCAGCTCACTGGCGATCGGAGAGACATCGACGGACGCGGCCACGGGAGCAGAGATCATAGCCGTCAGACAGGCAAGCTGCACAGGTTACCTGTATAATATCAAGGGTGAGCGCAAGCGTGGAGGCAGGCCGCACCGTGACGAGAGGGAGCGCTGGGTCGCCCGCCTCCGATCGCTACAAGTGGATCGCGCTGTCCAACGTGACGCTCGGGGTGCTGTTGGCGACGCTGGATGGTTCGATCACGCTGATCGCGATGCCCGACATCTTCCGCGGCATCCATCTCGACCCGCTCGTGCCTGCCAACAGCTTCTACCTGCTGTGGATGATCCTCGGCTTTCTCGTCGTGACGAGCGTGCTGATCGTGAGCTTCGGGCGCCTTGGGGACATGTTCGGGCGGGTGCGGATGTACAACATCGGCTTCGTCATCTACACGCTCGCTTCGCTGGCCCTGACGGTCGACTGGATGACCGGCCCGTCCGGGGCGATCTACCTGATCGCGTTCCGAGTCGTGCAGGGCGTCGGCGCCGCCTTCCTGCTGGCCAACTCGGCGGCGATTCTCACCGACGCCTTCCCCGCCAACCAGCGCGGCATGGCGCTCGGCATCAACAACATCGTCGGCGTCAGCGGAATGTTCGTCGGGCTCGTGCTCGGAGGGATCCTGGCCCCCATCGACTGGCGACTGGTGTTCCTGATCTCGGTGCCGATCGGGTTGTTCGGCACGGTCTGGGCCTATCTCAAGCTCGAGGAGCGCAGCACGCCCAAACGGGCGCGGGTCGACTGGTGGGGGAACGTCACGTTCGCGCTGGGGCTGATCCTGATCATGGTGTCGGTCACGTACGGCATCCGACCATACGGCGCCCACGCCACGGGTTGGGGGAGCCCGCGGGTGATCGCGCTGCTGGGCGCCGGGGCGGCGTCGCTCGTGGCGTTCGCGGCGATCGAGCGACGGGTCGCCGAGCCGATGTTCCGACTGCCGCTGTTCCGGATCCGGGCGTTCACCTTCGGGACGCTGTCGACGTTCCTCTCGGCGGTCTCCCGCGGAGGGCTGCTGTTCATCCTGATCATCTGGCTGCAGGGCATCTGGCTGCCGCAGCACGGCTATGACTTCAACCAGACGCCCCTGTGGGCGGGGATCTACATGCTGCCGCTCACGCTGGGGATGCTGGTGGCCGGTCCGGCGTCGGGGTATCTCTCCGATCGCTTCGGCGCGCGCGGGTTTGCGACGGGAGGGATGCTCGGCGCGGCGCTGAGCTTCTTCCTGCTGACCCTGCTGCCGACGAACTTCCCGTTCGCGCTGTTCGCGCTCGTGCTCGCCCTCACCGGCATCTCGATGGGGATGTTCGCCTCGCCCAACCGGGCGGCGGTGATGAACAGCCTGCCGCCCGGGGACAGGGGTGCGGGAGGCGGTATGAACCAGACCTTCCAGAACTCGGCGCAGGTGCTCTCGATCGGGATCTTCTTCACGCTGATGGTCCTCGGGCTCGCCTCGAGCCTGCCACACGCGATGGCCGCGGGATTGCAGGCGCACGGGGTGGCCGCCACCACCGCGCATCGCATCGGGGGCCTGCCTCCCGTGTCCATCCTGTTCGCCGCCTTCCTCGGCTACAACCCGATCCAACATCTGGTGGGCCCGCACGTACTCGGCTCGCTATCGGTCGCCAACAGGAGCGCGCTCACCGGCCGCTCGTTCTTTCCGCACCTGATCTCCGCGCCGTTCAGCAGCGGACTGCATGCGGCGTTCGCCTTCGCGATCGTGGCCTGCCTGATCGCCGCGGCCGCTTCGCTGATGAGGGGCGGCGCCTACCACCACGCGGTGGCGCCGGCAGCGACGCGCGAGGCCGGCGCGCGGGCCAACGGCCTGACGCCGGTCGCGATGGCGCGCACGATCACAACGATCCCCAGCAAGGAGGAGCAGCACTCAGGTTGAATCCAGTTCGACTACCGCCGATCGAGGGCGCCTCCTGGAGGGCCGGTCCACTCCTCACCGTGCGAAGCTGAGGAGTGCAACCGTGCAACGTGAGAACGGAGGCGAGCAATGAATGCACGAAACGGCAGCGCCGAGTGGCACGGAAGTGTCGAGAGCGGCTCGGGAACGGTGATCGTCGGCGACGGCGTCTTCGAAGGCGCCTACTCGTATGACTCGCGGTTCGCCGAGGGAGAGGGCACCAATCCGGAGCAGCTGATCGCGGCCGCGCACGCCGCCTGCTTCACGATGGCGCTCTCCAACGCCCTCGGTGCCGCGGGATATGTGCCCGAGACGCTGCGGACCAACGCGCGCGTCCAGCTGCGCAACATCGACGGCGCCCCGACGCTGACGCGCATCGACCTCGAGACCAAGGGGGACGTGCCGGGCATCGACGAGCCTGGCTTCCAACGACAAGCCGAGCAGGCCAAGGCGAACTGTCCCGTGTCGCGCGCGTTGGCGGGGATCCCCGAGATCGTGTTGTCGGCCGAGCTCGTGTAGGCCGGTTGAGGGTGAGCCCGCGCTGGTTGCGAGCTCGCGGATCGGCCGACGGTCCGAGCGTCCTTCGATGATTGCTCGGGGCGGCGAGCGTCTTACCCCTAGCCCCTGGACACCCCGAGAAGGAGGATCGATATGGGACGAATCGTGGTAACCGAGTTCATCACCCTGGACGGCGTCATCGAGGCGCCCGGAGGCGGCGAGGGCTTCGAGCACGAGGGCTGGTCCTTCAAGTTCGACCGCGGCGCGGACGGCGACAAGTTCAAGCTCGACGAGCTGACGGCCGCCGACGCGCAGCTGCTCGGCCGGCGCACGTATGAAGGGTTCGCCCGGGCGTGGCCCTCGATGACCGGCGACGCGTTCGGCGGGAAGATGAACGCGATGCCGAAGTACGTCGCCTCCACAACACTCGCGAGCGAGGACGCCACGTGGAACAACTCGACCGTCATCGGCGAGGATCTCCCCGGTGAGCTGGAGGCGGTCAAGCGGGAGTTGGGGGGAGACATCCTCGTCGCGGGCAGTGCTCGGCTCGTCCAGAGCCTGGCCGAGCACGACCTCGTCGACGAGTACCGCTTGATGGTGTTCCCCGTCGTGCTCGGCTCGGGCAAGCGCCTGTTCACCGCCGACGCGCCGCACACGGTGCTGCGGTTGGTGGACGCCAAGCCCCTGGGTCCGGACGGCGTGGTCCTGCTCACGTACGCACCCGCCCAGCGAGCCGCCGCGGAGGCTTAGGCGAGCTGCCGTGCGTCCTAGCGGAACTGAAACGACGGTTAGGATGTGAGTTCGTGACTGCGCACAGGACCGGTACGCGCGAGCAGTACGACGCCGCTCGGCAGGAGTTGCTGAAGCGCGAGAAGGAGCTCACGCGCGCGAGCGACAAGCTCGCCAGAGCTCGCAGGGAGCTGCCGTGGGTGCCGATCGAGAAGGAGTACCGCTTCGACACGAGCGAGGGTCCAAGGACGCTCGTGGAGCTCTTCGACGGGCGCGGTCAGCTGATGCTCTACCACTTCATGTTCGGGGCCGCGTACACGGCGGGCTGCCCCGTCTGCTCCTCCGCGGCCGATACGTTCGACGGCGCGGTCGCGCATCTGAACGCGCGCGACGTGACGTTCGCCTGCGTCTCGCGCGCCCCGCTCGAGAGGCTGCTCGCCTACGAGCGGCGGATGGGATGGACGTTCCCCTGGGTGTCGGCCGGCGACGGTGACTTCAACCCCGACTTCGGCGCCGCGTACACCGAGCAGGAGCTGAAGCCGTTTCTCGACGGCGGCGAGCTCGGCCCGGTCCCTGCGCTGGCGACCGCCTGCGGCACCGATCCGACGGGGTATCTGATCGAGCGGCCCGTGCTGAGCGCCTTCGCGATCGCCGACGGCGTCGTTCACCGGACGTACTCGACCACCGCGCGGGGCCTCGAAGTGATGATGGGCTACTACGGGATGCTCGACCGGGCGCCCGAGGGACGTAAAGAGGCCGGCGAGCCGGACATGTGGATTCGCCGCCACGACGAGTACGCGTAGCGGCCCGCCGCGAGAGGCCAAGGAGGGCAGGCGGGAGGCGCCTCGCAGGTGCCCGCGATGTCCGCCCGTCACGACGAAGGCCACCTTGCGGTGGCCTTCGGGGTCTCGGTCGGCCGGTTTGCAGGGCTCTTGCAAGTCCTACGCCCTGGTCGGCCTCGATGGTCGGGGCCTGCGCCGTCTCCGACGGAGACCCCATGCATGAAGAGTAGCACTCGCTAGTGGCATAAGCAACAAAGGCGGCAGTCGGATGAGAACGATCAAAGGCGAGGCGATCGTCAACGGATACCGCGCCGTCCACGGCCCGATTACGGCCCGCCGCCGAGCCCACGCTCCAGCGCCGCGAGTGCGGCGCGCCCCTGCGCGCGCACATCGCGCGACAGCTTGGTACTGCGGGCCCCGGCGAGGATCCGGCTGCGCGTGTAGGACACCAGTGCGCGGTGGACCCCCATCAGCGCGTTCGCGAGCACCCACGGCTCTATCGCGTCGGCGGGCGCGCCGCTCTCGGCGGCGAGCAGCGCCGCCAGCGAGTCGGTGAATCGCGAGAAGATCTGCTGCTCGCGCGCCAGGAGCGCAGGGCTCGCCTCGATCACGCGAGTGATCGACGCCAGGCGCTCCACGGACTCCGGGTCTTTCGTTGCGAGCAGCCCGCGTGGCGTCAGCACGAACCGACCAAACGCCGTCAGGACCGTCTCGCCCGGATCGCGCAGGCGAATCGCGTCCAGCAGTTGCTCCTCGAACTCCTCCAGGCCGCCGAAGAAGAGGTCCTCCTTGGTCGGGAAGTAGTTGAAGGCGGTCGCCTCGGACACGTCCGCAGCGAGCGCGACCTCGGCCACCGTGACGCGCTCGAAGCCACGCTCGATGAACAGCTCGCGCGCGACCGATCGGATCCGGTCACGCGTCTGCTGCTTCTTGCGCTCACGAAGGCCTTGATTCATCTCGTTGATATTGTAGAGTGACTCTAAGATTGATGTAGCTCTGCTTTTACGGCGACCCTGAACCGAGGTGATGATATATGCGACCTGACCTGGCAAGCGAGGACGGCGGCAGAATGTCGGTCGCGTTCGCGGCGATCGTGCTCGCGATGCTGCCCGCCGTGCTCGACCAGACGATCCTCGCGACGGCGCTGCCGACGATTGCCGCGCGGCTCGGGCGGCTCGCGGACGTGTCGTGGGTGGTGAGCGCCTACGTCGTCGCGGCGGCAGCCTCGACGCCCCTGTGGGGGCGCCTGGGGGACCGCCACGGGCGCAAGCGGCTGCTCGAGCTCTCGTTGACCCTGTTCCTGATCGCTTCGGCGATCTGCGGCGCCGCCCAGGACATCACCGTGCTCGTACTCGCGCGGGCGCTTCAGGGGGTGGCGGCCGGCGGTCTCATGACGCTGGCGATGGCCGCAGTCGGCGACCTGGTCGAGCCCCGCGAACGCGCCCGCTACCAGGGCTACATCGTCGCCACCTTCGCCGTCGCCACCGTCGTCGGGCCGCTCGTGGGCGGCGTGATCGTCGATCACGCAAGCTGGCGATGGGTCTTCTACGTCAACCTCCCGCTCGGCGCGCTCGCGCTCGCCGGACTGTCGCTGCGACTCCCCGCGGCCGAGCCGGCGGCGCCCCGCCCCGGGCTCGACGGGATCGGCGGAGCGCTGCTCGCAGCCGCCACCGGCGCTCTGACGCTGGCCTGCATCTGGGGAGGCGGGCGCTACGCGTGGGGCTCGGCGACGATCGTCGGGCTGCTGGCGCTGTCGCTGACGCTGGCGGGCACGCTCGCGCTGCGCGAGCGCCGGGTAGCGGACCCCATCGTCCCGTACGCGCTGCTGTCGACGCGCACGGTCGCGGTCGCGAGCGCCACCCTGTTCCTGACGACCGCTGCGCTGTTCGCGATCACCGTGTTCGTGCCGCTGTTCCTGCAGACGACGACGGGCGCGTCGCCGACTCTCGCCGGGTTGCTGCTCGTCCCGATGATGCTGGGGATCGCCGCCTCGACCAATCTGGCCGGTCGCGCCATCGCGCGCAGCGGCCGCTACAAGCGCTACCCGATCGCCGGCCTGGCGCTGATGTCGATCGCGCTGGCCGGGTTGGCATCGGTCGCAAGCGATCCTTCCCGGGTCGCGACCGGTGTGATGCTCGGCGTATTCGGGCTCGGCTTCGGAATGGTCGGTCAGGTCCTGATCACGGCCGTCCAGAACAGCGCGCCGCGGCGTGAGCTCGGGATAGCGATGGCGACGACGAGCTTCTTCCGCGGTCTCGGCGGCGCGATAGGGGCCGCCGTCCTGGGGTCGATCTTTGCCGCCGCGGCTGGTACCTCCCTCCCGGCCGGCCGCGTGCAGTCACTCGCCGGAGCCGCACGCGCTGATCTGATCGGCGGTGTCCAGAGCGTTTTCATCGTCGGCTCGGTGATCGCGGCGCTCGCCCTGTTGATCGTGCTCGCACTACCCGAGATCGAGCTGCGCGCCTCACCTGGCCCCGCCGGAGCGCCGCGGCCGGAACCCGCCACGCCACCGACACCTGTCGCCGCCCACCGACGGCCCGCCCCCTAGCGCTCGGGAGCCCTGGGCGTCGCCGCGTCGAGCGACGCGTCGAGCGCTGTCTGCTCGTCTGCAGTCAGGCTGCGCCGGAATATGGCTTGCACGCGGGGGCTGAGGGAGTCCAGCATCTCGTCGACCTCGGGGGCCGGCGCGATGAGCACCAACGCGGATGAGGAGTGGGGTACCGCGGCGCGTAGCTGGTCCGCGAGCGCCCGCGGCTCGTTCTCGATTTCGTCCGCGTCGCCAGCTTGTGAGCCGAGCAGCCCGCCGACGGCAAGCCCGACGGCGATGCCCGGGGGGCCCGCGAGGACGCCGATCAGGCCTCCGGCCACGGCTCCCTCCCCCGCCCTCCTTTGAGAAACGTGGTCGCTCTCGTCGACGTCGAGATAGTGCCCGGCGAACATTCCGCGCAGCAGCAGGCGCCCATTGTGGTGGCGTTCGACGAAGCCGACCTCATGCATCCACGCGGCGTCTGCCGTGCGGTCCTTCGCGGCCGCATATCGAGACACCGCGGTGCCCTCTCCGGCGAACTGGACCACTGCGAGGTCCGGCCTCCCGGCTGCAGCTTGGCCGGTGCTCATCTCCCCCCAGCGCCCGTCGTAGCGCCAAGCACTTGCCGAGCGTCATCCGCGGCCTCGGAGTGGTGGCAGTTGCCGATCGCGTGACGGGCGAGCGCAGCCTTGACGGTGGGCACGCGGGGCTTCGCCGGGCCGGGCAGGATCACGATCGCCAGAAGCAGGGCGAGGGCGAAGATTCCCACGGACCACCAGAACGCAGTGGTGTAGCCGTGAACCGCCGCGGCGTTGGCCAGGCCGGCGGTGTGGAGGTGATCGGCCGCGTAGCTGGCGACTGCGCTGGCGAAGATCGTGCTCAGCACGGAGATGCCGACCGAGCCGCCGACCTGCTGGGAGGTGTTGACCATCGCCGAGGCGACCCCGGCCTCGCTCCCCTCCACGCCCAGCGTCGCCGTCGAGAACGTCGGCGCGAAGATGCATCCCATCCCGAGGCCGAAGACGAGCAGGCCGGGAAGGACGTCGCTGGCGTAGCTGGAGCCGGGCGTCAGGCGCGTGAACAGGAACATCGCGAACGCCCCGAGCGCCGTGCCGGCGAGTACCAGCGGCTTTGCCCCCGTGTGTTGGATCACGCGGGTCTGCACCATCGTCGAGGTGACCACCAGAATGCCGGTGAAAGGAAGGAACGCCAGTCCGGTGGTGAGCGGCGAAAGGCCTAGCTGCTGCTGCAGGAAGTAGGTGAGAAACAGAGAGACGGCAAAGATGCCCGCGCCGGCGAGCGCGAGCGTGGTGTACGCGCCGCCGCGCGCCCGGTCCCAGACGATGTGCAGCGGCAGCAATGGATGCTTGGCTCGGCGCTCGATCAGCACGAAAGCCGTCAGCAGCACGGGGCTGGCGACGAGCGCCACGATCGTGGCCGTCGCACCCCACGAGTGCGTCTCGGCGTTGGAGAACCCGTAGACCAGCGCGAACAGGCCCAGCGCGGAGGTCAGAGCCCCCGGTATGTCGATCGGCTCGCGCTCCGGAGCCCTCTGGTTGACCAGCAGGCGCAACGCCACGATCGTCGTCGGCACGGCGATCACAAGGTTGACGTACAGGCACCAGCGCCAGGACAAGACTTCGGTGAGCGCGCCGCCGAGGATCAACCCGAGCGAGGCGGCACCGCCGGCGATCGCACCGAAGATCCCGAACGCCGTGTTCCGGTCAGGGGACCCTTCGAAGGTCACCGTCAGCAAACCCAGCGCCGAGGGTGCGAGCAGCGCGCCGAACGCCCCCTGCAGTGTTCGGGCGGCCACGAGCACGCCGAAGGACTGGGCCAGCCCGCCGATCGCCGACGCGATCGAGAAGCCCACCAGGCCGGCGATCAGGGTCCACTTGCGCCCGAACAGATCACCGAGCTTGCCACCCAACAGCAACAGGCTG
>DATMQX010000042.1:0-46556 GCA_035567055.1 Solirubrobacteraceae bacterium | reverse complement strand
CGTTCTCGAGCTGGCGCAGCACCTCGGTCAGCGAGTGCTTGACCGCCTGGTAGGAGCCGATCGCGCGGCCGAACGTGTGGCGCTCCTTGGCGTAGGCGACGGACACGTCCAGCGCCGTCTCGACGCTGCCGATCGACTCGGCCGCTATCAGCGCCTGGGCGAGGTGCCATGCGGCCGTCAGCGAACTCTCGGGCGCGTCGAGCACGGTTGCGGGCGCGTCCTTGAGCGTCACGTGCGCGAGCGAGCGCGTGGCGTCGTAGCGGCGCGTCTCCTCGAGCGAGACGCCCGGCGCATCGGCCTCGACGGCGACCCCCACGGGCCGGCCGTCGCGCAGCGCGATGCCGACGAGCACCTCGGCGCCCGGAGCGTCGGGCACCCAGGCGAGCTCGCCGCTCACACGGGCCTGGTCGCCCTCGCCGACGACGGTCGGCGCCTCGAGCCTGCGGCTGCCTGCGGCGGGGTCCACCGTCCAGCGCGGATCGAGGTCCGACGGCGGGCACGCCGGCAGGTAGGCGGCGCGACGCTCGCCGGTCGCGAGCGCCTCGAGCAGCGAGGCGGCGTTCGGCGCGTCGGAGAGGATCGCCGTGGCGGGCAGGTGGCCGAGCAGGGGGATGCCGGCGAGCACGCGGCCGCACTCGCCCAGCACGAGCATCGCGTCGAACGCGTCGAGGCCGGCCCCGCCGTGATCCTCGTCGATCAGCAGGCCGGGCCAGCCGGCCTCGCGGGCCATCGGCCAGAGATCGGGCAGGGCGCTCTCGTCGCCGTCGAGCGCCTCGCGGGCGGCTTCGAGCGTCTTGAAGCGGGAGAGCGCGCCACGGGCGGCCTCGCGGAGGAACTCCTGCTCGTCGGATAGCGCGAGATTCATGCCGGCGCCCCTTCCTTTGAGCGCAGCTCCGAGAACGGGATGCCCTTGTCCAGCCGCGGCTCGGGAGGCAGCCCCAGGACGCGCTCGCCGACGGTGTTGCGCAGGATCTCCTCGGTGCCGCCGGCCGACTTCAAGCCGGGCAGGAAGGAGATCATGTACGCCCACTCGCTGTCCTCAGAGAGCGCATCGGGGCCGAGGACGTCGGCGATCAGGTCGCCGGCCTTGACCGCCCCGTTGACGATCGTGACCTTTGCCAGGCCGGCCTCCGGGCCCGGGATCTGGCCTTTCTGCAATGCCGTGAGCGTCCGGTAGCCGGTGAACCTGACGGCCAGCAGCTCGCTCGAGATCTCGCCGAGCTGGTGGCGCACCTCGGCGTCGCCGCGGGCGTGCTCGTCACGTGCGATGGCAAGCGCGAAGCGGGTCGAGTTGTAGCCCATGCCCTCGCCGCCCAGGCCGATCGTGACGCGCTCGTACATCAGCGTCGTGAGCGCGGTGCCCCAGCCGTTGCCGACCCCGCCGACGACCGCGTTGGAGTCGAGTGCGACGTCGTCGAAGAAGACCTCGTTGAACTCGGCCTCGCCGGAGATCTGGCGCAGCCCTCGGACCGTGACTCCCTCGGCGTCCATCGGCACGATGAACATCGTCAGCCCCTTGTGCTTGGGGACGTCCGCGTCGGTGCGCGCGAGCAGCAGGCCGTAGGAGGCGAACTGTGCGTTGGTCGTCCACACCTTCTGTCCCGTCAGTCGCCAGCCACCGTCGTCCTGCAGGCGTGCGCGCGCCTGGACAGCCGCCAGGTCCGAGCCGGCTGCGGGCTCGGAGAAGAGCTGACACCAGACCTCGTCGCCGTGGAGCATCGAGCCGAGGTAGCGGGACTTCTGCTCGTCGCTGCCGTGGGCGATGATCGTCGGCCCGAGCATGCCCACGCCGATCGCGTCGAGGATGCCGGGCACCTTCGCGCGGGCGATCTCCTGGTTGCAGATCACCTGCTCGATCGGGCCGAGTCCCTGTCCGCCGTACTCCCTTGGCCAGGTCACGCCGGCCAGGCCGGCCTCGGCGAGCTTGCCCTGCCACGCCCGTCGTGCGGCGATTATCTCCGCCTCGTCCTCGAGCGCGCCCGGGCCATTGAGGACGGGGGCTTCGGACTTGTGCTCCTCCAGCCAGCTGCGCACCTGCGCGCGGTAGGCGGCCTGCTCGGGTGTGTCGTCGAGATCCACGGCTCCTCCTTTGGCTGACTAGCCAGTCAATCCTCGTGACTAGGGAACGGTAGCGCACGCGCTCGCCTCGCACACGGCGGTCGATCCCGCCGCCTGCCGATCGGCTCCTCAGGCGCCGGCGGGCATCGGCGGCTCGGGCACGGGCCGCTGATGGTAGATGCGCTCGAAGGCGCGGTCCAGCAGCTTGCGGGCCTGGGTGGCAGGGTCCGGCGAGTCCAGCAGCACCACCCCGAGGCGCACACCTCGGCGCTGCGCCGTGGCCACGAGGCATCTGCCGGAGGCGACCGTGTAGCCGGTCTTCAGGCCGGTGGTCCCCGGATATCCGTATCTGAGCATCGGATTGTTGTTGTACAGGTAGAGCTTGCCGCCCTTGATCGGAAACGGCAGGATCGCCGATGCCGTGCGTGTGATGCGCGCGATCCGCGGCTGGGCGAGGTCGAGATGGGCGAGCTCCGCAAGATCGGCGGCGCACGAGAAGTTGTCCTGGTCGATGTAGCCGGAGGGCGAGGCGAAGCGGCTGCAGCCCAGCCCTAGCTTCGCGGCCGCGTCGTTCATGCGCTGCACGAAGCGCCCGACGCTCCCCGCGAGGTGTTGCGCGAGCGCCACGGCGGCGTCGTTGCCCGAGGGCAGGAGCAGGCCGTAGAGCATGGTCTCGAACGGCACCCGCCTGCCGAGTGGCAGCACGCCGACCTTCGACCCGTCGGTGTCGATCGCCTCGCGGGTCACGAGCACGCGCCCGTCCGGGCGCCCCGACTTCACCGCGAGCAGGGCCGTCATCATCTTCGTCAGGCTCGCGATGCGCAGCCGCTCGAGCGCGTTTCGCTGCCACAGGACGCGCCCGTCGTCGAGGTCGAACAGGAGCCCCGCCCGCGGGGGGGCGTGGAAGGCGATCCGCACCGGGTCCTGGACGCCCGTGCCGATGTCCGTCAGCTTGAAGGAGGGAGTGCCCAGGGGCAGGCCGGTGGGTGCGAGCGCGGGCTGGGCGGGGGCGGGCGGCGCCGGTCGATGTGCGCGCGCCGTTGCGCCGGGCGCACGAGCGGCTGCGCGCCGTGACCCCGCATGGCTCCGCGGGATCAGGATCGCGGCGGCGGCAGCAGCAGCGATCACGAGTGCGAGCACAGCCGCGCCCGCCGTGCGGGACACACGCCGCCGCCGTGCGCCGCGGCGGCCAGGATCGGGCGTCAGGAAGGGGCTCGTGCGCATCTCGTCTCGCTTGGTCGGTCCTAGCCGGGGCTGCGTCCGCGAAGGCTCACCGGGGAGGATTGCGCAACGCGCCCACGATTCCCACCGCGAGCAGCACGAGGATGAAGACCGAGAGCACTCCCAGGAAGCTCACACCCTGTTCGGCCAGCGCGCGGTAGGTGAGGAAGCCGAAGCCGGCGATGAACACCAACGCGGCGGCGAGCACGAGGATGCGGGTCATCTACACCTAGTACACAGGCAATCGCGGCGGCTCGGGCCGGCGGCCGCGGGTGAACAGACGGATCAGCACGAGGCCGAAGAGGAAGCCGCCGATGTGTGCGAAGGTGGCAACTCCGCTGGCGCCGCCGACCGGTGTCACGAGCCCGGCGGCCCCGAAGTAGAGCTGCTCGAGGAACCAGAAGCCGAGCACGAACGCGGCCGGGAGCTCGACGATCGTGACGAAGAAGATGATGAAGATGAGGGTCAGGATGCGGGCGCGGGGGTAGAGCACGATGTAGCCGCCGAGGACCGCCGCGATCGCGCCCGAGGCGCCGAGCGTCGGCTCCATCGAGTTGGGGCCCACGAGCACCTGCGCTGCGAGTGCGACCAGCCCGCCGACGAGGTAGAAGGCGACGTAGCGCGGGTAGCCCATCGCGCCCTCGACATTCGGGCCGAAGATGGCGAGGAACAGCATGTTCCCGGCGATGTGCAGGAAGCCGCCGTGCAGGAACATCGACGTGAAGGCGGTCTCCCACGTCGGTATCTGCCCGGGGTAGGGACCGTTCTTGCATTCAGACTGCAGCCCCGTCTGGCCGAATTCGCCCACGACGGTGTTCAGCGTGCAGTACTTGCCCGGATGGCTGAGGTCGTAGGGGATCGCGGCGTTGTGCAGGACCGTCGTGTTGCTCGGTCCGCCGAAGAAGCTCCCGCCGTGGCGGATCGAGAGCAGGTAGGCCACCACGTTGATCAGCACCAATGCGACGGTCACGAACGGGAAGCGTTCGTTCGGGATGTTGTCCTTGAGGGGGAACATCGGGGGTGCTCGGCCGCCGAGCGAGCGGGTGTCAGAGCGTATCCGCCGCCCGACGGCGTGGCGCTGGTCGGGCGCGGTCTTGCCCGCCGTGAGGCCTGGGCGGTGCCAGCCGGTGGGCTAGCCGGCGCTGGCCGCGAGCGGTCCGACGCCAGCGCGTGGCTGCGGGACGTGCTGGTCGGCGTGGTAGGAGGAGCGCACCAGCGGACCGGCGGCCACGTGGTCGAAGCCGAGGTCGTAGGCAGCCCGCTCGAGTTGTGCGAACTCGTCGGGGTGCCAGTAGCGCACGACGGGGAGGTGGCGCTCGGAGGGGCGCAGGTACTGCCCGACGGTCAGCACCTGCACGCCGTGCTCGCGCAGCGCGGCGAACGCCTCGACCATCTCCTCGTGGCTCTCGCCCAGCCCCACCATCAGACCGGACTTCGTCACCACCTCGCCCTCGCCGAGCTCGGCGGCGAGGCGCAGCACGCGGCAGGAGCGCGCGAACTCGGAGCCGCGGCGGGCGAGCGGATAGAGGCGGGGGACGACCTCGACGTTGTGGTTGAAGACGTCCGGACGCTCGGCGATCACCTTCGCGAGGGGCATCTCCTGGCCCTGGAAGTCGGGCGTCAGGACCTCGATCTGGCAGCCGGGCGCCTGGCGGCGAACCTGGCGGATCACGCCGACGAACGCCGACGCGCCCTTGTCGGGCAGGTCGTCGCGGTCGACGGACGTGACGACTGCGTGACGCAGGCCCATGCGAGCGATCGAGCGCGCGACGCGCGCCGGCTCGAGCGGGTCGTGCCATGTCGGCCTTCCCGTCTTGACGTTGCAGAAGCCGCAGCGGCGCGTGCAGGTGTCGCCGAGGATCATGAAGGTGGCGGTGCCTCGCTCCCAACACTCGCCGACGTTGGGGCAGGCCGCCTCCTGGCAGACGGTGTGCAGGTTCTCCGAGCGGATCATCTCGGTGAGCGCCCGGTAGCGCTCGCCGCCCGGCGGCGGCACCTTGAACCACGGCGGCTTGCGCTCGCGCAGGGGCCGCACGTCGGGCCCGAGTACGGTCAGCACGTCCATGCCCCCGGGGTTGGCGCGGGAGCGAGTCGCAACCGGGTTGACGCCGTCGCTCATGCTGGTACCGCCTCTGCCCGCTGGGAGCTGTTCGATTCGAATGGGGCTCGCTCGGCCGCGAGCCCGGCGGCGTTCGCAGTGTCGATGCCGAGGCGTCCCGGCGAGACGATGCGCTGGCGGCGGCCGTGTGCCTCACAGAAGCGGAAGGCCAGGCGCCGGCGCACGCAGGTCATGCCGGTGGCGCGGGCCGGCCCGAGCTCGTGCCGCACCGATGTCATCGTCACGTCGGGCAGGCCGCAGGCGACGACCGAGGTGAACGGCTCGAGGTCGTTCTCGACGTTCACCGCGAAGCCGTGAGTGGTGACGGCGCGCGAGACGTGGACGCCGATCGACGCGATCTTTCGATCCTCCACCCAGACGCCGGTGAAGTCGATCCCCTCCTCGTGGCGCGAGCGGGCCTCGAGGCCTTCCTCCGCGAGGGCCGAGATGATCGCCGCTTCCATCGTTCGCAGGTGGCGGTGCACGTCGGCGATCGCCATGATCGGATAGCCGACGAGCTGGCCGGGGCCGTGGTAGGTGAGCTTGCCGCCGCGATCGGTCGCGAGCACCTCGACGCCTTTGGCGCGGTAGTGCTCCTCGTCGAACGGCAGGTCTCCGGCGGCGGAGCGCCGCCCCAGCGTGTAGACGGGTGGGTGCTCGAGCAGCAACAGCGTGTCCGGCAGCTCACCGGCCTGGCGGCCGG
The DNA here is from genome assembly GCA_035567055.1 of Solirubrobacteraceae bacterium. Classification (GTDB taxonomy): domain Bacteria; phylum Actinomycetota; class Thermoleophilia; order Solirubrobacterales; family Solirubrobacteraceae; genus Palsa-744. The sequence goes on along the minus strand of DATMQX010000042.1, from coordinate 40,476 downwards.
CCCGGATTCGCTCCTGCATGGCCATCGCGTCCTGGTAGGGGACCGTCCCCAGGTGGCAGACCCACAGCTCATCGGAGGATCGATCGGCGACGGTCATCTTGCCTCAGCCTAGCGGCGGCTCAGGGAGCGAGCGGCTCACAGCGTGAGCGCGACGGGCCGCTCGAGCAGCTCGCGGATGCGGGCGAGCAGTAGGGCGGCGTCGGCGCCGTAGAGGATGCGGTGGTCGCAGGCGAGCGTGACGGCCATCGTGTGGCCTGCGGTGAGCTCGCCCTCGCGCACGACGGCCCTCTGCTCCAACGAGCCGACCGACAGGATCGCCGCCTGCGGCGGGTTGATGATCGCGCTGAAGCTCCGCACGCCATACATGCCGAGGTTGGAGACGGTGAACGTGCCGCCGCCAAGCTCCGGCGGCGTGATGGTGCCCGCGCGCACGCGCTCGGCCAGCGCACGCGTCTCGCGGGCGATCTCGCCGAGCGACTTCTCGTCCGCGTCGAAGACGGTCGGCACTATCAGCGCGTCGTGCGCGGCGACCGCGACGCCGACGTTGATGCGCTCGTGAAGCTCCAGGTGCCCGTCGCGATAGCTGCCGTTCGCGCGCGGGTGCTCGCGCAGCGCGAGCGCGCAGGCCTTCACGACCATGTCGTTGTAGGTGGGCACCTCCGGCGAGGCGCCCGCTCCCGGACGGGAGAGCCGCTTGAGCTCGGTGCGCAGTCGCACGCACTCGTCCATGTCGACCTCGGCCTGGAGCGTGAAATCGGGGATCGTCGCCCTGGACTCCGACATCCGTCGCGCGATCGTCTGCTGCGTGCGGTTGAGCTCGACGATCGTGGCTCGGCCCTTGGCCGTCGCGACGCGCTGCTCGATGGAGGCCGTCTGCGCCGGCGCCGGCGGGGGCGCGGCCGCTTCCGCGCCTGTGCCCGCGGCCCGAGGCGGGCCCTCACCGATGCCCTCCCGCTCGAGCACGTCGGCCCTCACGATCCGCCCTCCGGGACCGCTGCCGGAGAGCGTGCGAAGGTCGATGCCGCTTTCGCGGGCGATGCGGCGCGCGAGCGGCGACGCCTTGACGCGGCCGCCCTCTGCGCCGGCGCCGTGGGCGGGTTCGGCGCGCGGCGCCTGCGCCTCAGGCGCGCCCGTGGGCGCAGTCGGCGCCTCGGCCTCTGCCCGCTGCACGGCGGGCACTCCGTCGGCCTGCCCGACCGGCGAGTCGCCTGCGGGCGCCTGTCCCGGGGCGCCGACGCGCGCGATCAGCTCGCCGACGGCCAGCGTGTCGCCCTCCGCGGCAACGATCGCGAGCATGCCGTCCTGGTCGGATTCGTAGGTCATCGTGGCCTTGTCGGTCTCGATCTCCACGAGCTCGTCGCCGCGACGCAGGGTCTCGCCGTCGCGCTTGAGCCAGCGCAGGATCGTTCCCTCCTCCATCGTGTCCGAGAGGCGGGGCATGACGATGTCGGCCATCAGCGGGGCTCCGATGCCTCGGCGACCGCGGGTGTCCTCTCGCCGGCACGCGCCGTCCCGGAGGGGGTGCGCCCGTCGGCGCTCGGGCCGAGGTTCAGCGCCGCGAGCGCCGCCCGCACGACCTGTGGCTCGTGGGGGTAGGCGATGTCCTCGAGCGGCTTGGAGTAGGGCATCGGCACGTCGGCGCCCGTGACGCGCTGGACCGGCGCGTCGAGGTCGTCGAAGGCCTGTTCGCCGATCAGCGCGGCGAGATTCGCGCCGACGCCGCCGTGCGGCCAGCCCTCCTCGACGATCACGCAGTGGTTGGTCCTGCGCACAGACGCGAGGATCGTGTCGAGGTCGAGCGGGCGCAGCGTCCGCGGGTCGATCACCTCGGCCTGCACGCCGTGCTCGGCGGCGAGCGTCTCCGCGGCGCGCTCGGCGGTGCGGGCCATGCGCGAGATCCCGACGATCGTGACATCCGAGCCCTGGCGGACGGTCCGTGCAACGCCGAAGGGCACGAGCTGCTCCTCGCCCTCGGGCACCTCCCCGCGCACCCCGTAGAGGGACTCGTGCTCGATGAAGATGACGGGGTTGTCGTCTCGGATCGCCGTCTTCAGGAGGCCCTTGGCATCGGCCGCGGTCGCCGGCGCGGCCACGAGCAGCCCCGGGACGTGGAGGAACAGCGCCTCCAGTGAGTGGGAGTGCGTCGGCCCCAACTGGTGGCCGGCGCCCTGGGGCATGCGCACGACGAGCGGGACCCTGGCCTGGCCTCCGAACATGTAGTGGATGTGCGCGGCGTGGTTGACGATCTGGTCGAAGGCGAGCAGGGAGAAGTTGATGGTCATCAGCTCGACGACGGGGCGCAGGCCGGTCATCGCCGCTCCCACGCCGACGCCGACGATCGTGTTCTCCGAGATCGGCGTGTCGCGTATGCGGCGCTCGCCGAACTCCTCGAGCAGCCCGTTGGTGACCTTGAAGGCGCCGCCGAACACGCCGATGTCCTCGCCCATCAGGATCACGCGCTCGTCGCGGCGAAGCTCCTCGCGCAGCGCCTCGTTCAGCGCCTCGCGGTAGCGCATCTCAGCCATCTTCAGAGTCCTCGCCCGCCGTGTGCTCGCTGCTGTCCTCACCCGCGGCAAGCGCGTGGGTGAGCTGCTGAGGGATCTCGCTCGTGTCGGTCGCCGAGACCTCGGCGGCCTGGAGCGAGTCCTCGCCGCGCTCGGGGGTGGTCTCGACCGAGTACCAGCCATGCGTCTGTGGGTCGAGCACGTAGACATCGTCATAGAGCGACTCGAGCGCAGGGAAGGGCGAGGCGTCGGCGAACTCGACGGCGGCGTCCACGCGGGCGAGCGCCTCGGCGTCCATCCGCTCGCGCTCGGCCTCGTCGATCACGCCCTCCGCGATGAGCGTCTCGGCGAACGCGGGGATCGGGTCGCGCGCGCGCCATTCGGCGACCTCCTCCTTCGAGCGGTACTGCTCGGGGTCGGCCATCGAGTGGCCGCGGAAACGGTAGGTCACCGCCTCGACGAGCACGGGCCTGTGGTCCTGGCGCACCCGCTCGATCGCCTCGCTGAGCACGGCGTGGGTGTCGAGCACGTCCATACCGTCGCAGCGCATGCCGGGCACGCCGAGGCTCTCGCCCTTGCGCTGCAGGTCGGTCACGGCCGAGTGGCGGCGCAGGGCCGTTCCCATGCCGAACTGGTTGTTCGTCACCATGAAGACGACGGGCAGTCGCCACAGGGCCGCGAGGTTGAGCGTCTCGCCGAAGGTGCCCTGGTTGGAGGCGCCGTCGCCGAACGTGCAGAGGGTGATGTCATCCGTGTGCTGGTAGTCGCTGGCGAGGCCGATGCCGGCGGCGATGGGCAGGTTGCCGCCGACGATCCCGTAGCCGCCCATGAAGCGGCGGGCGAGGTCGAACATGTGCATCGAGCCGCCGCGCCCGCGCGAGCATCCGTCGACGCGCCCGAAGAGCTCGGCCATGACATTCTCGGGAGGCGTGCCACGCACGAGCGCGTGGCCGTGGGAGCGGTATGTGGAGATCAGGTAGTCGCTGTCACGCAGCGCTCGCGCGCTGCCCACGATCGTGGCCTCCTCGCCGATCGACAGGTGCAGGAACCCGCCGATCTTCGCCCGCGCGTACATCTCGCCCGCGCGTTCCTCGAAGCGGCGGATCAGCATCATCGTGGCCAGCCACTCGCGAGCGCGGTCCGGTTGAGGCAGCTCTGCCATCAATCCTCCACGTTAGCCCAGCGCTCGAGGAACTCCGCGCCGTCCAGCTGCGCGAGGTCGGCGCGCAGGGCGCGGGCGAGCTTCGAGGCCGCGTGCGGAGGTCGGTCCCAGAAGAGGATCACCTCGCCGCTGTCGACCTCGACGATCTCGACGTGGTCGGTCCGCCCCGTGTCGGCGAGCGGCGCCGGCGTGAGGCCGCCGCGGGTGACGATCAGCCGGTATGCGTGGTTCGCTTTCACCGCCGGGGCGCTCCCTGCGAGCCGGCGCGCGTGTCCAGCAGGCGCATTCGCTCGGCCGCGTCCTCCAGCGCGCCCTCTCCATGGAACAGCTCGCCATTGACGACGAAGGCCGGGATCTCGTCGATCTGGATCGTTCCCGCGTCGGTCGTGGCCGCTGTCAGCTGCCGGCTCACCGATCGCATCTCCGCACCCCGCAGCACCGCCGACGGGTGCATCTCGCAGGCTGCGGCGGCGATCAGCACGACGTCGGGATCCTCGAGCGAGTGGCCGCCGGCGAAGGCCTGGCGGAAGGCCGCCTGGGCGAACGGGACGGCACGGCCGATCGACTTGGCGTAGGTCGCCACGCGCATCGCAAGCGAGCTGTCGAAGGGGAAGGGGTCGGGCCAGCGCAGCGGCTGCAGCCCGAGCTCGCGGGCGCGGCGTGCGATCTCATCACGGTCCGTCGCGTGCAAGCGCTCACCGCCACCGAGCTCGCGCGCGAGCACCGGCCGCCACTCGATCGGGCCGGGAAGCACATGCAGCACGCGCTCGGCCGCCAGGTAGGCAACCGGGCTGGCGAGGTCGAAGTAGAAGCCGTCCGCCGCTCGGGGCAACGCCCTGGACACCGCCCTCAACCGTGGATGAGCCAGCCGTCGGCCGCGCGGCCGGCTTCCATCACCGCCTCCGAGAGCGTCGGATGGCCGTGGATGATTCGTGCGAGCTCGGGATAGCCGCCCTCGAGCAGGCGCACGTTGACGAGCTCCTGGATCAGCTCGGTGGCGCGCGAGCCGACGATGTGGCCGCCGAGCAGCTCGCCGTAGCGGCTCTCGCCGACCACCTTCACGAGGCCGGTGCGGTCGCCATAGACGGTCCCGCCGCCGACCGCTCCGTAGGGCACCTTGCCGACGACCACCTCGTAGCCCTGCTCGCGCGCCTGTGCCTCGGTGAGGCCGAACGAGCCCACGTTGGGCGTGCAGAAGGTCGCGCGCGGGATGTCCACGTAGGAGATCGGGTGCGTCTGCAGCCCGGCTGAGTCCTCTACGGCGATGATGCCCTCGTCGGAGGCCTTGTGGGCGAGCGCCGGACCGGCTACTAGGTCGCCGATCGCGTAGACGCCCGAGCGGGAGGTGCGGAGCGCGCCGTCGACCCTCACCAGCCCCTGCTCGTCCAGCTCGATGCCCGCCTCGGCGAGGCCCAGCGCCTCGATGTCCGCGCTGCGACCGGAGGCGATCACCATGTAGTCCACCTCGGCCGTCTGCTCGCCGTAGGAGAACGAGACGCTGTGCTCGCCGGCGAGCACGTCGGCGACGGCCGTGCCGGTGTTGAGCGATATGCCCTGCCGCTTCAGCCCTCGCTCGACCAGCCGGGAGATGTCGGCGTCCTCGGTGGGCAGCACGCGGTCGACCATCTCCACCACGATCACCTCACTGCCCAGGCGCGCGAAACCTGACGCGATCTCGGCGCCCGAGGCTCCGCAGCCCACGACCGCCAACCGCTGCGGGAGCTCGGGGAGCGCCCACGCGCCCTCGGTGCCGATCACCCGTCCTGCGAGCTCGACGCCGGGGATCGTCCGCGGCACCGATCCGGTCGCGAGGATCACGGTCGGGGCCGTGAGCGTCTCCCCGCCGACGAGCACGTGGCCATCCGCGTTCAGCGCGGCATCGCCCTCGATCAGCTCGATCCCGCCTTTCTTGAACAGCCCGGCGACACCAGAGGTCAGCGTCGAGACCACCTTGTCACGACGGGCCTGAACGGCGGCGTAGACCACCTCGACGCCGCTGACCTTCAGGCCGAACTCCTCCGCGTCGCGGATCTCGGAGAGCAGATCGGCGGAGCGCAGGAGCGCCTTGGCGGGAATGCAGGCGTAGTTCAGGCAACGCCCACCGACCTTGTCACGCTCGATGACCGCCGTCTTCTTCCCGAGCTGCGCCGCGCGGATCGCGGCGATATACCCTCCCGGCCCCGAGCCGATCACTATGCAGTCGTATGTTGTCTGCGCCATGCCGGCGTGAGCCTATCGAAGCGACTCGCGCTCGCCCGCCTGTATGCGGCCCATCACGCGGATCAGCTTCCAGAACAGCCAGCCGCCGAGCGCGATGCTGATCGCACAGAGCGCGGCAGCGACGATCGTCGATGCGACCACCAGCGCGAGCGAGGTGACGATCAGCTGGAAGGCGAGCAGCGCCTCGAAGCCGAGCACCGACCAGTAGCGTCGGCGGTACATCCCCACGGCGAGCAGCGCGAGGACGGCGGCCAGGAAGACGGCGCCGGGAACCGAGCCGCCGTGACGGGAGAGATCGTGGATCGTCAGCGCGCCGACTATCACGCCGACGGCCAGGAGCGCGCATACGACCACGGCCACCAGCAGGGGAGCCGGCCGCTCGCTCGCGCCCAGCGGCGCGAGGGAGGCGCGGGCGCGCTCGTCCTTCGCTCCTGCGGTGCGCTCGCCACGCTCGGGCATCAGGTCGGGCTTCCCTGCGGGCCGGCGGCGCCGTCCAACAGATCGCGCAGCTCCCTGGCCGCGCGCTCCGGCTCGGCGGCGTCGGTGATCGCGCGTAGCACGCACGCCCTGCTCGCTCCTGCGTCGATGGCGCCGGCGAGGTTCCCGGCATTCAGGCCGCCGATTGCGAAGAACGGCACCGGGGAGTGGGTGGCCGCATAGCTGACGAGCTCGGTGCCGACGGCCGCTCGCCCCGGCTTGGTCGGGGTCTCGTGAACCGGTCCCACGCCGATGTAGTCGACGAGCGCCGCGTCCGTCGCGTCGATCTCACGCGGCGCGTGCGTGGACAGCCCGATGAGCAGATCGTCGCCGACGAGCTCGCGGACCTCGGCCACGGGCGCGTCATCCTGGCCGACGTGCACTCCGTCGGCGCCGGCCTCCGACGCGACGAACGGGCGGTCGTTGACGATGAGCAGCAGCCCGAGCACCTCGCACAGCGCCCGCGTGGCGTGGGCGACCGACACGAGCTCGTCGTCCGCGAGCTGCTTGTCGCGCAGCTGCACCATGTCAACGCCGCCGGCCGCGGCGGCGCGCAGCAGGTCGGGAAGCTCGTGCCGTCGCGGCGCCGAGTCGAACACCATGTACAGGCGCGCGGCGGCCAGCTGCTCGCGTCGCTGCGCTCCGAGATCGATGACCGGCATGGGCTGGAAGTCTCGCAGGCGCAGGTCTGGCGCCCGCCGGCTGGGGCTAGCATCAGTCGCATGTCCAGCGATCGACGAGCGGACGTCCTCGTGGTCGGCGGCGGCATCATCGGCCTGTCCGTCGCGTGGCGCGCGCGCAGGCGCGGGATGTCGGTGACGGTGCTGGAGCGCGGCGCGTGCGGGCAGGCGACCTCGCGCATCGCCGCGGGCATGCTGGCACCCGTGATGGAGGTTGAGTTCGGCGAGACGGGGCGCAGGGTGCTGGAGCTCGGGCTGCGCTCCGCGGAGCTGTGGCCGACGTTCGCCGCCGAGCTCGCTCAGGCTGCCGGCCTCGAGGTCGAGCTCATGAGCGCGGGCGCCCTGTTCGTCGCTCGCGACGAGGACGAGGCGCGCGAGCTGGAGCGCCAGCTCGCCTTCCGCGAGTCTCTCGGCCTGCGCGTCGAGCGCCTGCGTGCGAGCGACGCGCGGGCGCTCGAGCCCGCGCTCGCCCCCAGCGTACGCCTCGCGCTCGCCGCGCCCGACGATCGATCGGTCGATCCGCGGGTCGTGCTGGCCGCCTTGCGCAACGCCTGCGAGCGCGAGGGGGTGCGGCTGCGCGAGCACGCGGCGGTGGCGCGGATCGAGCTGGACGGCGACGGTCGGCGTGCGACGGGTGTGCGGCTGCAGGACGGCGGGCGGGTGGGCGCCGGGGCGCTGGTGCTGGCGGCCGGCCCCTGGTCGGGCGAGCTCGCCGGCCTGCCGGACGCCGCGCGCGTGCCGGTGCGCCCGGTGAAGGGCCAGATCATTCGCCTGCGCGATCCGGCCGGACCCGGGCTCCTCCGCCGCGCCGTGCGCTTCGAGGGCGGCTACGTGCTTCCTCGCGCCGACGGACGCTACGTGCTCGGCGGAACGGTGGAGGAGCGCGGCTTCGATCTCGCGCCCACGGCCGGCGCCGCATACGAGATGCTGCGGGTCGCGCGCGACCTCGTACCCGGCGTTGGCGAGCTCGAGATCGAGGAGCTCTCCGTGGGCCTGCGTCCGGGTACGCCGGACAATGCTCCGGCGATCGGCCCGGGGGCCTTGGAGGGTCTGATCTGGGCGACGGGCCACTACAGAAACGGGATCCTGCTCGCCCCCCTCACTGCCGACCTCGTGACGGAGGCGCTCGAGAACGGGGCGGCCGCCCAGCTGCCCGGCGCCTGCGACCCGCTGCGCTTCACGGCAGCCTCCGGCCGCGCCGTCCCGACCGCGGGGACGGCCTCGTGATCCTCCTCAACGGCGAGAGCTTCGCCGTGCAGCCGGGCGAGACGCTGGCGGCCGTGCTCGAGCGCCTCGGTGTCTCGCCGCATGCGCGAGGCGTCGCAGTGGCCGTCGACGGCGAGGTTGTGCCGCGCGCCTGCTGGGAGCTGTTCGCGCTCGCCGAAGACGCCCGCGTGGAGGTTCTCACGGCGATGCAGGGAGGATGATGCAGGCGATGAGCGAGACGACAGGCACGCCTTCGACGCTCGCGGGAAACGGCGCCGCGCCCGCGGAGGATCAGATCACCATCGCCGGCAGGAGCATGCGCTCGCGGCTGCTGCTCGGCACAGGTGGCTTTCCCTCGCTCGAGCTGCTGTCGGCGGCGATCACCGCAGCCGGCAGCGAGCTGGTGACGGTCGCGCTGCGTCGCATCGATCCCGGCGCGCGCGGCTCGCTGGTCGACGTGTGCTCGCAGGCGGGCGTCGAGCTGCTGCCGAACACCGCCGGCTGCTACACCGCCCGCGATGCCGTCCTCACGGCGAAGCTCGCCCGCGAGGCGTTCGAGACGAACTGGGTCAAGCTCGAGGTGATCGGTGACGAGGACACGCTCCTGCCCGACGCGCCGGAGCTGCTGCGGGCCGCGGAGGAGCTCGTCGACGAGGGCTTCGTCGTGCTCCCCTACACGAGCGATGACCCGGTGCTCGCGCGACGGCTGCAGGACGTCGGCTGCGCCGCAGTGATGCCGCTCGGCTCCCCGATCGGAAGCGGGATGGGCATCCGCAACCCCTACAACATCGCGCTGATCCGGGAGGCGGTCGAGGTTCCGGTGGTGCTCGATGCGGGCGTCGGCACGGCGTCGGACGCGGCGCTCGCGATGGAGCTCGGTTGCGACGCGGTGATGGCCGCCTCGGCGATCGCACGCGCGCAGGATCCGGTGCGGATGGCGCGCGCGATGCGCGCCGCGGTGCAGGCGGGGCGCCTCGCCCGCGGAGCCGGGAGGATTCCCCGCCGCCTCTACGCCACCGCTTCCACGCCGGACGAGGGCCTGCCTGACTTCGGTCCCTCCTGAAGGCCCGGCTCGACCGCGTGCATTCCCCCGGCGCTCGCGTGAAGGTATGGCTGGGGCACGGCGCCTCGGGAGGTCCCGAGACGATGCAGGCCTACCTCGATGCGCTGCGCGAGCTCGGCGTCGACGCGGCCGCCCTGCGGCTCCCGCGCGGCGCGGCGGAGCGCGCACTGCGGCCGCTGCGCGAGCAGGTCGGGGCGAGCCTGTCCAGCTCGGTGATCGGCGGGCACTCGTTCGGGGGCAGGGTCGCGAGCATGGTCGCTGCGGAGACTCCCCCGGCGGGGCTCGTCCTGCTCAGCTATCCGCTGCACCGGCCTGGCCATCCCGACGAGCTCAGGGTCGAGCATTGGAGCAGCATCGCCTGCCCGGTCCTGCTGCTCTCCGGAGACCACGATCAGTTCGCCCGCATCGAGCTTCTCGAAAGTTCGGTCCGAGAGCTGCCGGAGGCCGAGCTGCACGTGTATCCCGGCCTGGGTCACGGCCTGCTGGCGGTCGCGCAGGACGTCGCCCACCGCATCGCCACGTTCGTCGAGCGGCTGTAGGCGGCGCGCTACTTCACGACTTCGATCGTTCCATTCATCGTGGTGGGGTGGATCGTGCACAGGTAGTGGATCACGGCCGGTCTCGTGAACTTCGCCTCGAACGTCGTGCCCCCGACGAAGTTGCCCGACGCGAGGTGGGGCCGGCCACCCTGGCTCGTGACGTTGTGTTCGACGGAGTCGTAGTTGGTCCATATGACCGTGGTGCCGGCCTTCACCCTGACCGTGTCGGGGGCGATCGTGATGTTCCGGTAGGCGATCTGAACGACCCCGCTCCGCACCGGCGCCGACGCCGGCGGGCTCGCGTATTTCGGTGTCTTGCTCAGGGTCAGGCGCGCTCCCGTGCTCGCGGTGCCGGGCGTGCTCGCGGCGGTGCTGGAGGCGCCCGAGGATCCGCAGCCGCCAGCCAGCAGGAGCCCGCAGCAGGCGAACGCCGCCGCCACGCCCGCTGAGAGCGGACGCCGGTCGTCTCTGGAGAGCTTCACGCCGCGCACGATCTCACATGGCGAGGCGCTCCGCCACCGCCGTCCGTGTCCAAGCGCCGCTACCAGCGGTGGGCTCGCCGGCATGGAATCCGCCCTACACTGGCCCGTCTCATGACAGCGCGCCACTTCCTCACCGGGGCCGAGCTGAGCGCCGAGGAGCTGAACGGACTGCTTGATCGTGCGCTCGAGCTGAAGCGTGCTCCGCTCTCCTCGCGAGCGCTCGAGGGAAGGAGCGTGGCGCTGATCTTCGAGAAGCCCTCGACGCGTACGCGCTTGTCCTTCGAGGTCGGAGTCGACGAGCTCGGTGGACATCCTGTCGTCCTGCGCTCCGACGAGCTTCAGCTCTCTCGCGGAGAGGCGCTGCGCGACACCGCGATCGTGCTCTCGCGGCACGTGGCAGCGATCGGGGTGCGGACGGGGCCCGACGACACGATCGAGCAGCTCGCCGCCCACAGCTCGGTGCCGGTGCTCAACATGCTCACGGCACGCCATCACCCGTGCCAGGCGCTCGCGGATCTGCTCACGCTGCGCGAGGCCTGTGGCTCGCTGCAGGGCCTGCGCATCGCATACGTCGGCGACGGCAACAACGTCGCCCGCTCGCTCGCGATCCTGGGCACGCTCGCCGGGATGCACGTGGCCGTCGCCTCGCCGGAGGGCTATTCGCTCGAGGACGGGATCTCGCTGGCCGCCGGCGCCTCGGGCCTGGTGACGCTTCACCGCGATCCCCACGAGGCGGTCAGGGACGCGCGTGCCGTCTACACGGACGTATGGGTGAGCATGGGCGACGAGGCGACCGCCGCGCAGCGACGCGAGGCGCTCGCCTCCTACCGGGTCGACGACGCGCTGCTCGATGCCGCGGCGCCCGGGGCGTTCGCGATGCACGACCTGCCCGCGCACCCCGGCGAGGAGATATCCGCGGAGGTGCTCTACGGCGAGCGCCAGCGGATCTGGGATCAGGCCGAGAACCGCCGCCACGCGCAGAAGGCGCTGCTCGAGCTGCTCGTCGCCGGGCCGGCCTGAGCGCGCCGGCCCCGGCACACGCTCACGACGGCCCGCCGTTGGGGCCCTACAGTTGCCCTACCCACCCATGAGCGAGAACCACACCACCGTCGAGCCGCTTCTCCCTGGTCACGACGTCGACCCCGACGCCCCCGCCGCGACGGGCCGCCCGCAGCGCGGCGACGTGCTCGAGCTGCAGATCGAGTCGCTCGCCTACGGGGGGGAGGGCGTCGCGCGCCTGGGTGACGGCGGCTACGTGGTGTTCGTCGCCGGCGCGATCCCCGGCGATCGTGTGCGCGCCGTCGTGCACAAGCGCAAGCGCAGCTACGCCCACGCGCGTACGCTCGAGGTGCTGGTGGCGGGCCCCGAGCGCATCGCTCCGGTGGCCGAACATCCCGGCGTGCCGTGGCAGGTGCTTCCCTATGAGCGCCAGCTCCAGATCAAGCGCGGACAGGTCGACGAGGCGCTGCGCCGGATCGGGCGGCTCGAGGGCTTCGAGCTCGATGAGATCGTGCCGGCCGTGCAGCCGTGGCGCTATCGCAACAAGCTCGAGTACTCCTTCGGCGAGGATGGGCACGCAGTGCTCGTGTGCGGCTTTCACGCTCCGGCGGGCGGTAACCGGGTGATCCCGATGGGCGACTGCATGCTGACCACGGAGGTCGGCAACCTGGCGCGTGAGTTCGCGCTCGCGTGGTGCCGCGAGCAGCGCCTGGTGCCCTGGGAGCGCGGCCGCGGGCGCGGCGGCGGCGCGGAGGCCGAGCGCCGGCAGCGCACCGGCCCCGGGCCCGACGGGCGGGCGCGCCTGCGCAACCTGGTCGTGCGCGAAGGCCGGCGCACCGATCGGCTGCAGGTCAGGATCGTGACGACCGAGGGCGAGCTCGACGCCGGCGAGCTGGCCGGCCATCTGAGCGTCGAGCTGGGCGAGCGTCTCAGTGGCGTGCTGTGGACGCGCTCGCGCAGCCTGGCGGAGACGACGGCGGGCGGCGAGACCGAGCTCGTGTGGGGAGAGCCCGAGCTGCCCGAGCGCCTGGGCGAGCTCGACCTGCGCATCTCCGCGGAGGCGTTCTTCCAGACGAACACCGAGATGGCCGAGCTGCTCTACGGCGTGGCTGGCGAGTTCGCGGCGCTCGAGGGCTGGGAGCGCGTCTACGACCTCTACTCGGGGATCGGCACGATCGCGCTCAGCCTCGCCCCGCGCGCCGGCGAGGTATGGGGCATCGAGCTCGTGCCGGAGGCGGTAGCCGACGCGATCGCCGGTGCGCGGCGCAACGACGTGTCCAACGCGCACTTCTTCGCTGGCGACACGCGCCTGGCGCTGCGCGAGCTCGTCGAGCGAGCCGGGCGGCCCGACGTGATCGTCGTCGACCCGCCCCGTGCAGGCCTGTCCAAGAAGGTTGTGCACAGGATCATCGAAGCCTCACCCAAGCGGATCGTCTATGTCTCCTGCAACCCCACCACCCTCGCTCCGAACGCCGCAGAACTGGTGCAGGCCGGCTGGGTGCTGCGCCGGGTCCGCCCGGTCGACATGTTTCCGCAGACCCACCACATCGAGTGCGTCGCGCTTTTCGAGCGGGACGATGGCCGGCACAGCTCCTCGTCCTCGCTCGCTCGCGTGCAGAGCACGCCACGCTCCCTGCGTCCTTGATCTGCTTGACCCTCGACCCGCTCCGCGGCGGATAGGGTTCCGGCCATGCGCGCCGTCACGATCCGCGACCAGCAGCTCGTCATCGAGGAGCACCCCGATCCGGTGCCGGGGAGGGGCGAGGTGCTCGTTCGGGTCCGCGCGGCGGGTCTGAACGGCGGCGACATGCATCAGCGGCGGGGCCTGTACCCGGCGCCGCCTGGCTGGCCAGCGGACATTCCCGGCATGGAGCTCGCGGGTGAGGTGGCGGCCCTGGGTGACGCGGCCGAACGCTTCGGCTTGGGCGATCGCGTGATGGCGATCGTCGGGGGCGGAGCGCAGGCCGAGCTGGCCGTCGTTCCCGAGCGCCTGCTGATGCCCGTGCCCGAGACCCTGGACTGGCCTGCGGCGGGCGGGTTGCCGGAGGTCTTCACCACCGCGCACGATGCGCTGTTCACCCAGGGGGAATTGCGGCCCGGGGAGCGCCTGCTCGTGCACGGCGGTGCGGGCGGCGTCGGCACGGCGGCGGTCCAGCTCGCGTGCGCGACGGGCGCACGGGCGACGGCCACCGTGCGACACGAGCATCTGCGGGATGCAGTGCAGGAGCTGGGCGCGGACGCGATCACGCCCGAGGGCTTCGCCGAGCATGGACCGTTCGACGTGATTCTCGAGCTCGTGGGGGCCCCCAACATGCCGGAGAACATGCAGGTGCTCGCGACCGGTGGGCGCATAGCCGTGATCGGCGTGTCGGCGGGCGCCAAGGCCGACATCAATCTGCTGGCGCTGATGGGCAAGCGGGCCCGTGTCCACGGGTCGACGCTGCGTGCGCGTCCATTGGAGGACAAAGGGCTGATCGCCCGCCGCGTGGAGCGCGAGGTCCTGCCGCTGTTCGACTCGGGCGCCCTGCGGGTCCCCATCGCCGCGACGTTCCCACTCGATCAGGCGGCGGCGGCCTACGAGCGCTTCGAAGCCGGCGGCAAGCTCGGCAAGATCGTCCTGCTCGCTCAGTAGGGCGGTTGCGCGGCGTACCAGTCGCCGAGCCTGCGGAAGGCCGCCCAGAACTCGCGCTTGGCGTCCTGCTCGTCGAGCGACTCGTCGATGTTCGGCACGTAGAGCGCGTCGATCGTGGGCGTCAGCTGCTGGATCTCGCCGAGCCGCGGTGCCAGCGGGCGGGCGAGCGGGATGTCCATCTCGCCGAGTGCGCCAAGCGCCTCGGCGCCCATCACGACGACGATCTTCGGTTGCACGATCGCGATCTCCTCGACGACCCTCGACACGCACGCGAAGTCCGCCAGCGAGGGGTCGCTGAGCGGGCACTTCACGCACAGCGTTCCGTACACGGCGAGCGGGTCGATCGACAGCCGCTTGAGCGACTTCATCAGCGCGCTCCCGGCGCGGCCGTAGAAGGCGACGCCCTCCTCGGTCTCCGACGGCAGGGCCGCGTGCTTGAGCAGCATGATGTCGGCCTGGGGATGCCCCGAGCCGAGCACCGGCATCAGGTTTCCGCGCGGGCAGTGAGGGCAGGCCTGCAACTCGCGCGTGAGGGTGTTCAGCTCGCGGATCGCCCGCTCCAGGTACTTCTCTCGGATCTCGTCATCGGTCACGGGCATCGACCCCGAGGGATTTGACGAGGCGTGCTCTTGTCCTTGGCGGTGCATCAGGACTTGCGCAGGCGGCTAGGAGCGGCCCCGCCCTCCGTGGCCCTCCTTGACCCGTCTGACGCGCCGCGCCTTGCGCGCCCGCCGCGCCGACGCGGGCGTGGCGCGCGTCTGCAGGAACTTCAGCGCCTGCACGTACAGCAGCGACGAGGGGCGCGTCAGGATCTCCGCGTCCCGCAGCGACTGCAGGAACTCGGCCGGTCCGTCGAAGTCGCGCATGCGGATGCGCACCGAGCCGAGCCCCTGCGCCACATGCGAGTCCGAGCCGGCGCCCGCGATGATCCGGTACTTGGCCGCGAAGCGGGCCGCCTCGTCGTTGAAGGCGCCGATCGCCACACGCGGGTTGAAGACCTCGATCGCATCGACCTCGTCGACGATCTTCAGCAGGTGCTCGTAGTCGGGCACCGCGTGCATGCGGTCGAACGGGTGCGGCACGTACACGAGCCCGCCCTGGCGTCTGATCTCGGCGACCGTCTCCTCGAGGCTGAGGCCGCGCGGGATCTTCTCCTCGATGAACAGGCCGATGACCTCGCCCTGCCCTGCGGTCTTGACCTCCTCGGCGACGATCACCTTCACGGGTGGGTGGGAATCGGATTGCGCGGCCTGCGCGCGCGCCTCGAGCGCTCCCGAGATCTCGTTGTGGTCGGTCACCGCGATCGCGCCGAGCCCCTGCGCCCGCGCGGTCGCCAGCAGGACCTCGACCGGGGTGGCGCAGTCGGGCGAGTGGTCGGTGTGCATGTGCAGGTCGACGTCGATCAGCGGTCGGCGCTCGAGCCCGCGCTTCAGCGCGGCGTCTCCGTTCAGCGGGTGTCGCCGCGCCGCGAGATCGCCGTAGATCTGCTCGAACTCATGCGCGGCGTGCTCGCCGTCCGCTACCAGCTGGTAATCGGCCGGGAAGTGGCGCCGCATCAACTCGACGGTGGCGGCGGTCGCGGCCGTGCGCGCGTCGAGGCGTCCGAAGAAGCTCTCGACGAAGCGGCGGGCGACGAGCGTCGAGAGCAGGCGCTCGGTCGAGGAGTGGAAGGAGGCCACGTTCAGCGCGCGCGAATGGCGCAGGGCCGCATTGGAGGTGCTCGGGGCGAAGGGCTCGTGGACATGGACGAAGTCCAGCTCGACCGTGCTCAGCAGTTCCTCGATCGTCCGTGCGACGTCTATCGGCAGCGCCGCCGTGCGCCTGCGGGTGCCGCCGCTGACGTCGAGGACCTCGCCGACCGCGATCACGCGCGGCTCGCCCAGGTCGGTCCCGTCGAGCAGGCTCTGCGGCCGCCCGCGTGCGGCGCGCAGCTCCTTGCGCGACGCGCGCACGCGCTCCTGCGAGCGCGACGGTGCGAGCACGAGGATGCGGTGCCCGCGCCGGGAGAGCTCGCCGGCGACGCGCCTCACGTGGGCATTGACCTCGTTCTCCTGCGCCTCCCACGGATAGGGCGTCACGTGGGCGATCGCGAAGCGAGGCTCGGGCACGTAAGCAGGATAAGGGCGGGGCGTCCACTTGCGGGACACGCCCGCGCTGTCGAGCGCCGAGCTAGGGCTTCGAGCCCCGGCCCACGGGCCGCTTCGCGCGGGACTTCGCTGCGGCGCGCCCCGCGGGCGCCCCGCGTGCAGCCCCACGCGAGCCGCTCAGACCGGAGTACTTCGCGATGAACTTCTCGGTGTCCTCGCGCGCCTGGTCGTCGGGTCTCTGCTCGTGCGGCGACTTCATGAGATATGAGGACGGCCCGTCGAGCTGACCGCCGACGCCATGGTTCAGCGCGAGCTTGCAGCAGCGCACGGCGTCGATCACGATGCCGGCCGAGTTCGGCGAGTCCCACACCTCGAGCTTCAGCTCGACGTTGAGGGGAACGTCGCCGAACGCCTGGCCCTCCACGCGGATGTGAGCCCACTTGCGGTCGGTCAGCCACGGGACGTAGTCCGAGGGGCCGATGTAGACGTCCTCGGCGGGAAGCTGCTCGTCCATGATCGACGTGACCGCATTGGTCTTCGAGATCTTCTTCGACTCGAGCCGCTCGCGCTCGAGCATGTTGTAGAAGTCCATGTTCCCGCCCACGTTCAGCTGAGAGGTGCGGAGCATCTTCACGCCGCGGTCGGCGAACAGGCGGGCGAGGGAGCGGTGCACGATCGTCGCGCCGACCTGGGACTTGATGTCGTCGCCCACGATCGGCAGGCGGGCCGCTTTGAAGCGCCGCTCCCAGTAGTCCTCGCGGGCGATGAACACGGGGATGCAGTTGACGAAGCCGCAGCCGGCCTCGAGCACCTGCTCGACGTACCACTTGGTCGCCTGCTCGGAGCCGACGGGAAGATATGAGACGACGACGTCGGTGTTCGTCTCCTTGAGGATCCTCACGATGTCGGCGGTCTCCCCCGGCGCCTTCGTGATCTTCTCCTTGAGGTACTTGCCGAGGCCGTCATGGGTCATGCCCCGTTGCACGGTCACGCCGAGGCTCTTCGGCACCTTGGCGAACTTGATCGTGTTGTTCTGTCCCGCCCAGATCGCCTGGCCGAGGTCCTTCCCCACCTTCTTCGCGTCGATGTCGAAGGCCGCCGTGAACTCGATGTCGCGGACGTGATAGCCGCCGAGGTCGACGTGCATCAGGCCGGGCACCCGCTCGGAGGGGTCGGCGTCGCGGTAGTAGTGGACGCCCTGGACGAAGGCCGAGGCGCAGTTTCCGACGCCGATGACGGCGACGCGCACCTTGTCGTGCTGGTAGCGAGCGGCGCCGTTCTTGGACGCCGCCCCGTTGCCGGCCGAACGGCCGTTGCCTGCGTTGCTGTGTGTGCTCACGGGGAGATTCCTTCCTTAAGTTCGTGCTAACTACTCCGCCACGCGCGGCAGGTCACACCGACAGCGCAGCGCGCACGTGCCAGATGCGCTGCGCGACGGTGATCAGGCTGAGCGCCGCCAGCACGTAGACGGCCGGTTGCAGAAGTTCGAAGTCGCCGAGCGAGGCGCCCTTCGCGAAGATCAGGCCGATGGCGAGGATCACGACGCGCACCGGTCGCGTGGCGATGCCGACCTTGCATTCCACGCCGAGCGCCTCGGCGCGCGCGCGCGTGTAGCTGACCATCAGCGACGCGAGCACGGCGACGACGACCGCGGCGGCCGCCGCACGGTTTCCCTGCACGGCGAAATAGCCCGCGACCGCGGTCAGCACGATGCCCTCCTCGATGCGGTCGAGCGTGGAGTCGAGGAACGCGCCGAACGGCGTGCCCTTGCCCGACATGCGCGAGTAGCGGCCGTCCAGCGTGTCCATGATCGAGCCGACGATGAAGGCGACGCCGCCGAGGAAGAAGAGCTGTTCCCACACGAGCACCGCGGCGAGCACGTTCAGCAGCAGGCCGGTGAGCGAGATCGCGTTGGGCGTCAGGCGGGACTCGATCAGGCGGTTGCGGACGAGCTCGCGACGTTCGCCGGAGCCGATCGGAGCTCGGGCGCGACGTGCGGCCCGGTAGGAGCCGCGTCGCGTGCGACGGGAGGGGGCGTGCTGCCTTGGCGCCATCTGCCGAGCTCGCGCCTATCCGCTCGCGGTGACGCGAATGGGGGTGGCGCCTGCGCTCGGCGTCAATCGGCCGGAGGAGACGGTCGTCGGTCGCTCGAAGGTCCAGGCTCGTGGCCGAACGCGCCCGAGCAGCCTCGCGGCGTAGAAGGACGCGCAGGCCGTGATCGCGCCGAGCAGGGCGTCGAGGATGAAGTGGTTCGCGGTCACCACGATCACGAAGGTCATCACGAACGGATAGACGATCCACAGGACGCGCGCCACGCTGGTGCGGGCGAGCAGCGCGAGCGGCCAGCCGATCATCAACGCGAAGGCGACGTGCATCGACGGCACCGCCGCGTAGGGGTTGAACAGGGCGCTCATCGACGCGCTCTTGCCGGAGACGTTCACGGGGGTGAAGTCCGACACCGTGTCGATGAAGCCCCACTCCGGCATGAAGCGCGGCGGCGCCGTCGGGAAGACCGTGTATCCGACGAGCGCGATCGCCATCGCGATCATGAACATGTTGCGCACGAAGTAGAAGTTGCGGTTGTGGCGCAGGTAGAGGTAGAGCAGCGCCGCGATCGTTATCGACCCCTGCGCGTTCACATACAGCCAGCTAGCCAGCACCATCACGAAGTGGCTGCCCGACGCCCACGCCTGGATGGACGGCTCGACGAACAGGTGCAGTCCCCGCTCGATCGAGATCAGCGAGCGAGCGTGCGCGAACGCAGCGTTGGCATCGCCCTCGACGATGCCCCGCACCAGACGGTAGGCGAAGTAGGCCGTGGCGAAGAGGGAGAGCTGGCGCAGCGCATCCAGCCAACCCTGCGGCAGGACGCGCGCCTGCAGGACACGAGCGCGGGCGACCATCGACCGAGAAGCCTAGACGACGCGACGCACCGATGGCTGCCGAAGATCCGCGTGCGGCGCGGCGAAGCGGCGCTCTCAGCAGCCGGGCGGGACGACCGTGACGAGCACGCCCCGCCCGGACTCCACCGGTTATGTGCGTCTACCTCGAAGCGTTGACGCAAGCGATGTCGTACTGCGAAACAGCGTGTTCACTGTGCGCGTGTTCCAGCGACGCGGTTTCCGGGTTGCCCGCATAGTGTTTCCCAGCCTGCCCTTCGGGGTTGAAGGGGGAGCCACCGGCGGAGATCGATTTGCCGGGGGTCAGCAGAGCGTTTTCCGTGACGTGGCATTCATTTCCCGCGGTCACGCCGGGCTGTCCCGCCATCGCGGCGCCGGCCATTCCTGCGCTCAACCCCAGCGTGGCGACCGCCGCCACTCCCACGAGCCGAGCCCTGCGCAATCTCTTCATCTCCAGCCTCCCGTCGTAATCGCGTGCTCGGCCCAATGCGGCCGTTACGACTACCAAGACGCCTGCCGGTGCTGATTCCTTCCTGCTCTGAGCTGGCTCTCAGCGACAGCGAGGGCCGTCGCTGAGAACGCGCGCCAGCGAGAAGTCGATCACCACGCGGACGTCGCCCGCGCTGCGCAGCCGCACCTGCGTCCAGTCGCCGGGTGAGCGGCTGACGCAGCCGTGCCCGGCGGCGAGCGCCCAGTAGGGGGTGAAGCGCACGCGCACCGTGTAGGTCCCGGCCGCGGGCGCACGCAGCGAAAACGAGGCGTGGCCCATCTGCGTGAGCATCGACGGCGGCGTGGAGAGGGGGGCGGGTCCGCTCACCGCGAACAGCCGCCAATGCGCCGAGCGCCAGACTTCCGCCAGGTACGGCGGCGGGTGCGCGCCGGCGCTGGGCGTTCCGGTGAGCAGAGCCGCCTCGGCGGTCGCCGAGTAGTCGAGAGGTGCGTCCGGCAGCGCCACGAACGACACCGACTGCTCGAGCAGCCAGGCACGGTAGCGCTGCGCGGTCAGCGTGTTGGGGCTGTCGTAGAAGAGCGCGTTGCGGTAGCGGTCGAGCTGGCGCTCCCAGCCGCGGGCAAGCGCCACGTGCGGCGCCGCCCAACGCGCCTCCCAGTGGTCGCGCGTGGCGACGATCTCGATGCGCGCCGGGTGCGTGGCCGAGCCGACGCCCAGTGCCCGCAGCTCGCCAAGCAGCGGCGTGTAGTACGAGGACTCCACGGCCGGGTCCGCCTCGGCCGAGAGGAAATCGGCGACCGGCGCGTTGGCCTGCCAGTACAGGAGGGCCGGCGCGAGCGCGAGCAGCAGCAACGGTCGCCGGCTCGCGCGCGGACCGCCGAGCAGGGCCAGCGCCGCGACCGGTCCCGCGACGAGCGCGCCGAGACGGTCGGCGTTGCCGCCGACGGCAGTCGAGGCCACGAACGAGCCGGTCAGCGCGACGGCGTAGAGCAGCGCGCCGACGCGGAGCACACGATGCTCGGGCGGGATCAGCGCGGCGATCAGCAGCACCCCGGCTAGCGCCGGGTAGAAGGCCGAGCCGACGAAGGGCTGCGTGCCCCCTTCGGGGAACAGCACCACGAGCACGAGGATCGGCGCAAGCGCGAGCGCGGCGAGCGTCGCGGCGCGCGCTCGCTCGTAGCCGGCGAGCGCCCAGGCCAGCGCGGCAAGCGCGAGGAAGGCGCCGGCTACCGGGCTGGCGAGCGCGCACAGGGCGGCCAGAACGAGCGCCAGCGCCTGCCGGGCGAGCTGCGCTGCCAGCAGCGCTCCGAGCCCCAGCGCGAGGCCGAGATCGAACGGGACCCGGCAGGAGAGCAGCGCGATCGCGGCGCCGACCGCGAAGAACACGGACGCCGCGCGCACTGCGACCTGCGGAAAGCGGCCGGCGATCACGGCGGGGAACAGCGCCGCGGCGATCGTCATCGACAGCGTCGCCAGCAGCTGCGGGCCGACGAGCCAGCCGAGCGCCGGCGCGAGCATGCTGTAGGCGGGGAGATGGTGCCCGCCGTACCAGGCGTTGTCCCAGAGGGTGAACCCTTCGCGGCCGAACAGGTAGCTGCGGTATGAGGCGGCGGCGAGGTCGGAGCTCGGCGGGGCGGCGATCAGGTAGGCGACGCCGAGCGTCGCCGTGATCGTCCACGCGGGTACGCGGGCCAGACGGGTGAGCCCGTCGAATGCCGCCGAGCGCCGGGCAGGGGCGCGACGGGCCTCTACGCGTCCCTCGAACACACCGCCGCTCACCCGGCTCGGGCGTTGACGAACTCCACGATCCGATCGAGCGCATCAGGGCGATCGAGCCACGGCCAGTGACCCGCGTCGGGCAGCTCGAGCAGCTCCGCCTGGGGAAGGGCGCGGGCGTACTCGCCCGCGAAGCGGCCCGGCACGTAGGGGTCCTTCATGCCCCACACGACCAGCGCCGGCATCTGCAGCCGTCCGAGCCCGCTGCCGGCTGCTTCGAGCACGCCGGGGGGAGAGCTGCGATACAGGCGCAGGATCGCGCGCTGGGTGCCCTGGTCGAAGTGATCGAGCACGCTGTCGATCCACTCCTCGGGCATCGGCCCCGGGGTCGCGTTGCCCTCCCTGGAGAGCAACCGCAGGACGAAACGGTTGGTGGTTCCCATCGCGAGCTCGCCCAGCACCGGCGTGCGCCAGATGCGCGCGGTGCGGTGCCAGCGATAGCCCGGCAGGAAGGGCACCGTGTCGACGATCACGATCCGCTCGACCCGCTCGGGCCGGCGCTGCGCGAAGGCGAGGCCGACGCCGCCCCAGTCATGCATGACCAGGCTCACGCGCTCGTGGCCGAGCTGATCGAGGAAGCGCTCGATGAAGCGGTCGTACTCGTCGATCGTGTAGGTCAGCGACCCGGGCTTGCCGGAGCGGCCGAACCCCGGAAGGTCCGGCGCGATCCCGCCCGTGCGCGCGAGGAACGCGATCCAGTCATCGGAGTTGTTGGGAACCCCATGCAGGTACAGCGGCACGGCGGCGCCCGTCACCTCCGGGGGAGCGGGCGCGCTGCGCCAGAAGATCGGCAGGCCGTCGAGCTCGCCGTTGTGGTCGCTCACCGCGGGCACCGAGCGAGGATATAGCCGCGCAGCTGGCGGGATACCGTGGTGCCGTGCCGAGCACCGACTGGAAGCCACCGACACGCGCGCGCGTCACGCGGATCCGCGAACGGCTGCGGGCCGTCTATGGCGTCCCGTCGATGAAGCCGCACGGCCATCCGATCGCCGAGCTGATCCTCACTGTGCTCTCCCAGGCGACGAACGACCGCAACCGCGACGTCGCCTACCTGCGACTGCGCAAGCGCTTCGAGCTTTGGGAGCGGGTGCGCGACGCGCCCGTCGGCGAGGTCGAGGAGGCGATCAGGCCCGGCGGCATCTCGAGGGTCAAGTCGGCGCGCATCAAGGCGATCCTGCGCGCGATCTCCGAGCGCCAGCCGCAGTTGAGCGGCCGTGAGGGTCGGCAGGGAGGATCGGCGCCGGAGCTCTCGCTGGACTGGCTGCCACGCGTCCCGCTCGAGCAGGCCCGCGACTACCTCACCGCTCTGCCTGGCGTCGGACGCAAGACGGCCGCGTGCGTGCTGCTGTTCGCCTACGGCCTGCGCGACGTGCCCGTGGACACGCACGTCTCAAGGGTCGGCACGCGCCTGGGGCTGCTGCGCTCGGGGGCGTCGTTCGAGGAGCTCCACGACCAGATGCTCGCGCTCACCCCGCCGGGACAGGAGCTCGAGCTGCACGTCAACCTCCTGCGCCACGGGCGGCGCACCTGTCACGCGCGCTCGCCCGCCTGCCGCGAATGCGCGCTCGCGCGCATGTGCCCGAGCCGTCGGCTCTTCGCCTGAGCGCTCAGCCTCGTGGCAGCACTGCGAAGGCGATCACGGCGTAGTGCAGCCCGGCAGCGGCCAGCACGAGCGCGTGGAAGACCTCGTGGTAGCCGAACACCCGTGGCCAGGGGTTCGGGCGGCCGCTGGCGTAGATGACCGCGCCCACCGCGTAGAGCAGGCCGCCGGTGGCTAGCCCCGCCACGCCGAGCCAGCCGATCGCCGCCGGGAGCTCGCCGAGGATCGCCGCTGACACGCAGCCCAGCGCCACGTAGACGGTTGCCAGCAGCCACTTCGGTGCGTCGATCCACACGAGCTTGAACACGACCCCGCCAAGCGCTCCGGCCCAGAGCACGATCAGGATCGTGCTCGCCAGCGATCCCCTCAGTGCGAGCAGCGCGACGGGCGTGTACGTCCCCGCGATCAGCACGAAGATCATCGAGTGGTCCAGGCGCCGCATCCAGCGCCGCGCCTTCGGTCGCCAGGTGACGCGGTGGTAGAGCGCGCTCGTGCCGAGCAGCGCCGACACCGCCACGGCGTAGATGCTCGCGGCCAGGCGGGCGCGGCCACCGGACGCTGCCAGGATCAGCCCGACACCGCAGCCGACGGAGATGAAGAACGCGTATTGGTGGGAAACCCCGCGCAGGCGGGGCTTGACGAGGCCTGCGGGCTTGCCAATGCTCGCGGGAGTTTCCAGCGAGGTCACACAGGGACGGTAGCGCCTCTAGGCGTCGCCGTCTCCCGTGGCTAGACGGTTAACCGCTCCACGTCTTTGGCTGCCGCGAGCTTCTCGCGCGCACGCTCGGGTGTGACCTTCACGACATCCCAGGCGAGGCCCATGCGCTCGAGACCGAGTATCAGCCAGCCGGAGGGATCGAACTCGTACCAGCGCAGCCCGTGGAAGGCCGACTGCGGGAACGCATGGTGGTTGTGGTGCCAGGCCTCGCCGAGCGACGGCAGCGCCAGCCAGAAGACGTTCGTCGACTCGTCGTCTGTCTCGAAGCGCCGGCTGCCGAAGAAGTGGCAGATCGAGTTGATGCTCCAGGTGATGTGGTGCACGAGGAAGATGCGCACGAGTCCGCCCCAGAGCAGGGCGCTGAGGCCCCCAGCGACGAGCGAGCCGCCGCTGAGCGCGAAGCCGAGCAGGAAGGGCAGCGCAAGGCTGTACAGCGCGATCAGGGGGAAGCCCTTGTTGATGCGTCGCATCGTGCGGTCTTCCAGCAGATCGCGGGCGAAGCGTTTCGAGGACGCCTGGCCGTGGGTCTCGAACAGCCAGCCGACGTGCGCGTGCCACAGGCCGCTGACCATGCCCCGCAGCCCGGCGCCGTGGCCGGCGTGCGGGCTGTGCGGGTCGCCCTCTTCGTCGGTGAACGTATGGTGCTTGCGATGGTCGGCCACCCAGTCGATCACGGGGCCCTGCACCGACATCGACCCGAAGACCGCCAGCGTGTAGCGCAGCCAAGGGCGCGTCTGGAACGCGCGGTGGGTGAGCAGGCGGTGAAAGCCGACGGTGACGCCGAGCGCCGTCAGCGCGTACATGACCCCGAAGATGACGAGGTCGCGGGGTCCCAGAAAGCGGTTCCATAGGACCGCGGCGGCGGCGATCACGCCGAGGAAGGGGATGACGACGGCGGCTATGTTGACGTTGCGCTCGAGGCGTGTCACGTACTAGGACTACTTCCCGCGCCGCCCGCGGTTACTCGTGATCTGGCGTTTTATGCGAGGAACCGCCCGTTTGGGGGGGCAGCGCCTTCTCAGGGCATTGCCGCGGTGCGGCCGACAACCGCATCCGACCCGCTGAGCGTCTTCCCTGGCAGGCCGAGGAGGTCGGGTCGATGGCGGGGCCTTCGTCGGGCAGGACGGCGTCACCGAGCGGCGGACCCGCCTGCAGGGAGCCCGCCGGGGCCTCCTTGAAAGCTGTCAGGAAATCTGCCACACTCACGCTTAGATTTATACAGCCTATTCAAGGAGCATTCAACATGGGCAAGACCATAGGCATAGACCTCGGCACGACCAACTCGTGCATGGCCGTGCTTGAGGGTGGCGAGCCCACCGTCATCGAGAACGCAGAGGGCGGGCGCACGACGCCCTCCGTCGTCGCGTTCACGGCCTCGGGCGAGCGCCTCGTCGGCACCGTCGCCAAGCGTCAGGCCGTCACCAACCCGCAGAACACCGTCTTCTCGATCAAGCGCTTCATGGGCCGCAAGGAGGCCGAGGTGCGCGAGGAGGAGTCGATAGTCCCCTACAAGGTCGTCGCCGGCCCCAACGGCGACGCGCGCGTGGAGGCGGCGGGCGAGCAGTACTCCCCGCCCGAGATCTCCGCGATGATCCTTCAGAAGCTGAAGACCGACGCCGAAGCCTATCTCGGCGAAAGCGTCGACTCGGCGGTGATCACCGTTCCCGCCTACTTCAACGACGACCAGCGCCAGGCGACCAAGGACGCCGGCAAGATCGCCGGGCTCGACGTCAAGCGCATCATCAATGAGCCGACGGCGGCCTCGCTGGCGTACGGGCTCGACAAGGAGTCCGACCAGACGATCCTCGTGTTCGACCTCGGCGGCGGCACGTTCGACGTGTCCGTGCTCGAGATCGGCGACGGCGTGTTCGAGGTCAAGTCCACGGCCGGGGACAACCACCTCGGCGGCGACAACTTCGACAAGGCGATCGTCGACTGGCTGGTGGCCGAGTTCAAGAAGTCGCAGGCGATCGATCTGAGCAGCGACCCGATGGCCCTGCAGCGCCTCTACGAGGCGGCGGAGAAGGCCAAGATCGAGCTCTCCACGACGCAGGAGACGCAGATCAACCTGCCGTTCATCACCGCCGACTCCTCCGGGCCGAAGCACCTCGACACGCGGCTGACGCGCGCGAAGCTCGCCGAGCTGACCTCTGACCTGCTCGACCGCGTGGTCGCGCCGGTCCGCCAGGCGCTCGACGATGCCAAATCGAAGGGCGTCAAGGAGATCGAGCACATCGTGCTCGTGGGTGGCATGACCCGCTCGCCCGCCGTCCAGGAGAAGGTCAAGGAGCTGACCGGCAAAGAGCCGCACCGGGGCGTCAACCCCGATGAGGTCGTTGCCGTCGGCGCCGCGATCCAGGCTGGCGTGCTCGCCGGCGACGTCAAGGACGTGCTGCTCCTCGACGTCACGCCGCTGACCCTCGGCATCGAGACCAAGGGCGGCGTCATGACGAAGCTGATCGAGCGCAACACGACGATCCCGACCCGCAAGGGCGAGGTCTTCTCGACAGCCGAGGACAACCAGCCCTCGGTCGAGATCCACGTGCTGCAGGGTGAGCGCGAGATGGCCCAGTACAACAAGTCGCTGGGCAAGTTCCAGCTGACGGGGATCCCACCCGCCCCGAGGGGTATACCCCAGGTCGAGGTGGCGTTCGACATCGACGCGAACGGCATCCTCAACGTGTCCGCGAAGGACCTCGGCACCGGCAAGGAGCAGAAGATCGAGATCAAGGCCGGCTCGGGCCTCTCCGAGGACGAGATCAAGAACATGGTCTCCGACGCGGAGTCGCACGCCGAGGAGGACCGCCGGGCACGCGAGCTCGCCGAGGCGCGCAACAACGGCGAGAACGCCGCGTACCAGGCCGAGCGCCAGCTCGCCGATCTGGGCGACCAGGTCGACGCCGACTCGAAGACCCGTATCGAGGAGGCCATCAAGGAGGTCCGCGAGTCGCTCGAGAGCGAGGACGCCGCCGCGATCAACGCGAAGGCGGAGGCGCTGCAGACGGCCTTCCACGCGGTCTCCGAGGCGATGTACCAGCGTGCGCAGGAGGCGGCCGCCTCCTCGCCCAACGGCGGCGCCAGCGGCGACGGCGCGTCCTCGGAGAACGAGGACGTGGTCGATGCCGAGGTCGTCGACGAGCCGAAGGCATAACGAGCGATGAGCGACAGCGAGCGGATCGCACGACAGCGCTCTGACGAGCATGGGCGGTCCGACACCTCCCCCGGCGCACGCACGCCGGGGGAGGAGAAGCCCCCCGTGAACGACTCGTCGGGCCGCGCCGACGGGGGCGGGACGGGCAAGCGGCAGGCCGACGACGGCCGCGCGCCCGCCCACGACAAGCACGGGCATGGGGCCGTGGACCTCAACGGCGATGCCGCCGAGGTCGCGGTCGACCTGGACGAGCTCGTGAAGACGGCTGCCGAGCGCGATGAGTACCTGGCGCTCGCCCAGCGCACGCAGGCGGACTTCGAGAACTACCGCAAGCGCGTCGCCCGCGAGTCGGCCGCGGCGCAGGCGCGGGGATGCATCCTGCTGGCGAAGGAGCTGCTGCCGGCACTCGACAACCTCGACCGTGCCCTGGAGGCGGCTGCGAAAGACGACCCGCTGCTCGACGGCGTGCGCATCGTGCGCTCCGAGCTGAGCGCCGCGCTGGCCCGCACGGGGATCGAGTCCTTCTCGCCCGCGGGCGAGGTCTTCGATCCCTCCGTCCATGAGGCTGTCGCCACGAGCGAGCAGCCGGCGGACGGCGCCGCGAGCGGGACGGTCGTGGAGGTCTACCAACCCGGCTACCGGCTCGGCGAGACCATCATCCGCCCGGCGCGCGTGGTCGTGGCCGCATAGCCGGAGGATCCATGGCGACGCGTCCCGACTACTACAAGACGCTGGGTGTCGAGAAGAAGGCGTCCGCGGAGGAGATCAAGAAGGCCTACCGCAAGCTCGCTCGCAAGTACCACCCGGACCGCAACCCCGACGACAAGGGGGCCGAGGCTCGCTTCAAGGAGATCTCCCAGGCCTACGACGTCCTCGGCGACCCCGACAAGCGCAAGCAGTACGACAGCGGCTCGGGTCCCTTCGCGACGGGCGCCGGGCCCGGTGGCGGCTTCGGCGGCTTCGGCAACTTCGACTTCGACGCCTCCTCGATGGGCGACATCCTGTCCAACCTGTTCGGCGCGCAGGGCGGCGGGCGCCGCGGGCGCGGCAGGCCGCGATCCGAACGGGGCGCCGACGTCGAGGCGCAGGTCTCGATCACCTTCGACCAGGCCATCGCGGGGGCTCAGATCCCCCTGCAGGTGCCGATGCAGACGACATGCGAGACGTGTCGCGGGACGGGCGCGAAGCCCGGGACCACGCCGTCGGTCTGCCCGCGCTGCGAGGGCCGCGGCATCGAGACACAGGGACAGGGCATGTTCTCGATCTCACAGCCCTGCTCGCTGTGTGGAGGCGCCGGCACGATCATCGAGAACCCCTGCCCGACCTGCCATGGCTCGGGCGCGGTGCGCACGGTCAAGCGCATGCGCGTGAACGTCCCGGCGGGCGTGCGCGACGGAAGCCGCATCCGCATCGCGGGCAAGGGCGAACCCGGCCGCAACGGCGGTCCTACCGGCGACCTCTATCTCATCACCCACGTCTCCCCCTCACCCGTCTTCAGGCGCAAGGGCGAGAACCTCGAGGTCGAGGTTCCGCTCACGATCCCCGAGGCGCTGCGCGGCGCCGAGGTGCAGGTCCCGACGCTGAGCGGCACCAAGACTCTGCGTGTAGGACCGGGCACCCCGCACGGAACCGTCCAGCGACTGCGCGGCGAGGGCCCGCCGAAGCTGGGGAGCGGCTCCGACCGCGGGGACATCCACTATCGCTTCGTGATCGACGTGCCCAAGGAGCTCAACAAGGAGCAGCAGGACGCCGTCGAGGCGCTCTCGAAGACGATGCACGACGACCCTCGCGGCCGCCTCTTCCCGAACGGCTCGGCGCCGCAGGCCGCCAGCTCACAGGCAGCTGCCGACGCGGCCGGTGATCGCTGATGCGCAAAGCTCGCAACGAGCCCGTCGAGCGGCAGCGACGCCAGGTCACGCGCCTGGAAGTCGAGACCGATCGCGGCGTGTTCATGATCTCGGTTGCCGCGCGGCTGGCGAACATGCACCCGCAGACACTGCGGATGTACGAGTCGCGGGGCCTGATCGAGCCGCAGCGCTCGCCGAAGGGCACACGGCTCTACTCCCAGGAGGACGTCGAGAGGCTCAGGCGCATCCAGGAGATGACGGCGGAGCTCGGGCTCAACCTCGCCGGAGTGGAGCGCGTGCTGCGACTCGAGCAGGAGATCGAGGAGATGCATGCGCGCATCGAAGAGATCGAGCTGCAGGCGCTGCAGGCACGGGTGCGCCTCGCCGAGGAGCTCGAGCAGGTGCGCCGCTCGTTCCGCGCGGAGCTGGCCGTGCCCTACCGCGGGGGCCTCGAGCTGGTACGCGCCGCCGAGACCAAGTCGTTGTTCCGTCCACCGCCGCAGAGGAAGCCCGATGACGCCGCCTAACGGAGCCGGACCCCAGGCCCCGGGCGCGCAGGAGGACGAGCAGAGCCCGCTCGAGCGCTTCGGACGCGACCTGACCGAGACCGCAGAGCAGGGCAAGCTCGATCCGGTGATCGGCCGCGACGACGAGATACGACGCGTGATCCAGGTGCTCAGCCGCCGCACCAAGAACAACCCGGTGCTGATCGGCGAGCCCGGCGTCGGCAAGACGGCGATAGTCGAGGGGCTCGCCCAGCGGATCGTCTCCAAAGACGTGCCCGAGTCGCTGCGCGACAGGCGCGTGATCGCACTGGACATGGGTGCGCTGATCGCCGGCGCCGCCTACCGGGGGGAGTTCGAGGAACGGCTGAAGGGCGTGCTCAAGGAGGTCGTCGACGCAGAGGGCACGATCATCCTGTTCCTCGACGAGCTGCACACCGTTGTCGGCGCGGGCGCCGCGGCGGGCGCGGTCGACGCGGCCAACCTGCTCAAGCCGATGCTCGCCCGCGGCGAACTGCGCTGCGTGGGCGCCACGACCCTCGACGAGTACCGCCAGCACATCGAGAAGGACGCCGCGCTGGAGCGGCGCTTCCAGCCGGTGTTGGTCGGCGAGCCCTCGGTGCAGGACACGATCGCGATCCTGCGAGGGCTGAAGGAGCGCTATGAGGTGCACCACGGCGTGCGCATCCAGGACAGCGCCCTGATCGCGGCGGCCACCCTGTCGCATCGCTACATCGCCGACCGCTTCCTGCCCGACAAGGCGATCGACCTGATCGACGAGGCGGCGTCGAAGATCCGCATCGAGATCGACTCGCTGCCCACGGAGATCGACGAGGTCGACCGCCGGGTGATGCAGCTGGAGATCGAGCTCACCTCACTGCGCAAGGAGAAGGACGAGGCGTCGAAGGAACGCCGCGCCTCGATCGAATCCGAGCTGGCCGACCTGAAGGCGCGCTCGGAGCAGATGAAGGCTCAGTGGCAGCGTGAGAAGGACGCGATCCAGGGCATCCGCGAGACGAAGGAGCGCCTGGAGGCTGCCAAAGGCGAGGTCGAACGCGCCGAACGCGAGGCCGACCTGCAGCGTGCCGCAGAGCTGCGATACGGCGAGATCCCCGAGCTCGAACGCAGGCTCGCCGAACACGAAGCGGCCGAGCGGGAGCGCGCCGACGGCGAGGCGCCGGTCTTCCTGAAGGAGGAGGTCGACGCCGACGACGTCGCCGAGGTCGTCGCCCGCTGGACCGGCATCCCCGTCAGCCGGCTGCTCGAGGGAGAAACAGAGAAGCTCGTCCACATGGAGGACCGCCTCCACGAACGCGTCGTCGGCCAGGACGAGGCGATCGAGGCGGTCGCCAGTGCGCTGCGCCGCTCGCGAGCCGGGCTGCAGGACCCCGACCGGCCGATCGGCTCCTTCCTGTTCCTCGGACCCACGGGCGTCGGCAAGACCGAGCTCGCCCGTGCGCTGGCCGAGTTCATGTTCGACTCGCAGGACGCCATGGTGCGCATCGACATGTCCGAGTACATGGAGAAACACTCCACCTCGCGCCTCGTCGGAGCGCCGCCCGGCTACGTCGGCTACGAGGAGGGCGGCCAGCTGACGGAGGCCGTCCGCCGCCGTCCCTACTCGGTGGTGCTGCTCGACGAGATCGAGAAGGCCCACCCGGACGTCTTCAACACGCTGCTGCAGGTGATGGACGACGGGCGCCTCACCGACGGCCAGGGGCGGACGGTCGACTTCAAGAACACCGTCCTGATCATGACCTCGAACATTCCCGTGCCGGAGGGGCTGTCCGACACGGAGCTGCGCGCGGCGCTGCTCGAGTACTTCAAGCCGGAGTTCATCAACCGACTCGACGACATCGTCCGCTTCGACGCGCTCACACGCGACCAGCTCACGGAGATCGTCGACCTCCAGGTCGCCCGCGTGGTCGAGCGGGTCGCCGAGCGCGGAATCCAGCTGACGCTCACCGACGCGGCGAAGCAGCTTCTCGGGAACATGGGCTATGACCCCACCTATGGCGCTCGCCCGCTGCGCCGGGTGATCCAGAAGCAGCTCATTGACCGTCTCGCGCTGGCGCTGCTGCAAGGGGATGTCCGTACAGGGGACTCGGTCCGCGTCGACGCCGTCGATGGCGAGCTCGCGCTCGAGACGGTCGGCGCCGAGGCAGCGGCCGTTTCAAGCTGATCTACCCAGGCTCATTCGGTGCTTCCGGCAAGCGCCAGCTCACTCCGTCGAAGCGTCCGAAGTCCCTGTCGAACGAGACGATCTCGGCACCGTGTTCCACTGACAGCGCCGCGAGGTGTGCGTCGTTGACGAGGTTGCCTGCTGCCCCAGACGCGCGGAGCAGGCCCGCGACGAGGTGGAGGTGACGATCGCCCGGGTTGACGACGACGGCGGCGGGCTGATCCAACCAATCCTCGAGGACCCTTGCCGCAATGTCCGCGGACAGCGGATGCTCAAAGACTCCCTGGCGCGAGCTGAGCCTCAGGAACGCCAGCATCACCATCCAGGCAAAGCCGACGGTCTGCCGCCCCGCCAACGCGTCGTCGAGCCAGCGACGCGCGGGCTCGTGATTCGCGGCTCGCGCGTTGATGGCGTACAGCAGGACGTTTACGTCCACCACCTGCACGCTACGGCGTCACCTGTTCAACGCCATGCGGCGCGCGAAGTCCTCGTCTTCTAGTTCTCCGGCGAGGCGCAGAGCCTTGTCGAGTGGGACCAGCGGCGCGCCGAGGTCGAACGTCGGCGTGCGGAACTCCGATCTCGGCGGATGCTCCAGCAGCCCGTCTCGTATGGCTTCATTGACAGCCTCCTTGAAGCTCAATCCTCGCTCGCGCATCCGGCGCTCGAGGAGCAGCCGCACGTCTGGATCCAGTGTGAGAGTGGTGCGCATCAGGGCATCATATCAAGTGATGTGTTGATGCCAAGCTTCAGCCAGCCGGTGTCCGGGTCAGCCGTGGAGTTGATGCCGTGAACGGGGATCTGGTGCTGGCGAAGGCAGACGTCGAGGCGCTCGTGTGGCACGTCAGGCTGGCCCCGTGGGTGGGTGTCGCATCCCCACGGGGCCCGGATGATCCGTCGGGCCGCTCAGGCGTGGGACGATCGTCGAAGTCCATGGAATAGTCCGAGCGGAGTGCGACGATGCGCGCAGACTAGAGGCTGACGCGTGGGGGGCCGACGCGCGGTTGCTTGGCTTGAGCGCCATGTGACGGGCGTGGCCGCGAAGCACGTGGCCTGACCTACCGACATCGGAGGAAGGAACAAATGTCCGTATCGATTCCGAGACGCGGCGTTGCCGTGCTTACCGCCGCTGGCGCTCTGCTTCTCACCTTGTTGGTCGCGGCCCCCCGGGCCGAAGCGTCGCCGCTCTATGCCTGCGTCAAGAAGGACGGCAATGCTCACATATTCACCAAGAAACCGAAATGCAAGAAGGGCGAAAAGAAACTCTCGTGGAATACCGAAGGGATTCCAGGCAAGAACGGCCTGAACGGCCTGAACGGCACGAACGGGACCAGCGGGACAAACGGCAAAGAAGGTCCTCCCGGCCCGTACGTGGACACCCTTCCGAGCGGCAAGTCGGAGAAGGGCGTCTGGGCGATCATCGAGAACGGTAAATCAGGCGGCACACTCGCGACTGCGATCTCGTTCCCAATTCCTTTGTCGTCCACTCCCACGGTGCATTTCATTCCGTTTGAAGCCGCTCCGCCGCCGGGTTGCTCGGGAAGCGTCAGTGCGCCGGTGGCTGCGCCCGGAAATCTCTGCGTGTTCAATTCGATTGCCTTAATCAACCTTGAATTCCTGGAGTTCTACACTCCCGAAACCAATACCAACCTTGCGAAAGTGGCTGGCAAGACGGGCACCTTGGTCGTTTTCGTCTCAAACCTGGAAGGCAACCAGCAGGCGACAGGCACCTGGGCGGTGACTCAGTAGCCAGCGGCTGGCAGGCCAGTCAGGTTGGTGACGGTGACCCGGTTGCGGTCACCGTCACCAGCTGGCGGGTCCCTTCTGCCGTCGAGCGATCGATGAGGACTGGGCGGCACCTGCTTCGGACTCACCGAATCCGGTACAACCAACGTCAGGAACCGCCGCTGTGCCAGCAATCGCCAGTCTGCAACCGCAAACCGACGAAGGAGCCACGCCATGCCCACCTACATCATGCTCTCGACCCTCACCCCCGAGGGCGTGCAGACCGTCAAGAACAACCCGCAGCGGATTCAGGAGGTCAACAAGGAGGTCGAGCAGCTCGGCGCGACCGTCAAGGCGCAGTGGGCCACGCTCGGCCACGTCGACTTCATCTCCGTCATCGAGGCGCCGGACGAGCGCACGATGGCGCGCGTCTCGCTCGAGCTCGGCTCCCGCGGCACGGGCCGCTACGAGACCCTCGCCGCCATACCCATCGATGAGTTCATCGCCTCGCTCTAGGCGTCCCTGCATCGCTGTAACGTAAGCCCATCCGGCACAAACGACGCACAAGGAGCGCGATGAACGAGCCTCGAGCAGAGGGGCCCGACCGAGAGCAGCACGAGCCTTCCGCGGAGGGCCAGCCCGGCGGCTCCACCGGTATCTCGCTCGTGCCGGCGCCCATGGAGGAATCCGAAGTGCAGGCGCAGCTCGACGACATCGACGTCGACGCTCCGCGGGTCGGCATCGTGATGGGATCAAAGAGCGACATGGAGGCCATGCAGAAGGCCGCCCAAGAGCTCGAGGAGCGCGGGATCATGCACGAGGTGCGCGTGATGTCGGCCCACCGCGAACCCGACACCGTCGCCGACTATGCGAAGAACGCCCACATGCGCGGCCTGCGCGTGATCATCGCCGGCGCCGGCATCTCCGCCGCGCTGCCCGGCGCCGTGGCAGCCCACACCGATCTCCCCGTCATCGGCGTGCCGCTCACCGGCCGACTGAGCGCCGCCGGCGGCCTGGACTCGATCCTCTCGATCGTGCAGATGCCCCCCGGGGTGCCGGTCGCCTGCGTCGGGCTGGACAACGCCCGCAACGCCGCGATCCTCGCCGCCCAGATCCTCGGGTGCTGAGCCCCGCCGGTTACGCGGCCGCTTGCCCGCTTCCCCACGACGCAGGAACGACGCCGCCGCCGGGAGGCGGCGATAATCAATAGAAGTGATTCCCCGTTACGCCCGTCCCGAGCTCGCCCGACTGTGGACGGACGAGGCCCGCATGGAGAGCTGGCGGAGGGTGGAGGTGGCCGCAAGCGAGGAGCTGCCGGCACTCCTCGGCGGCGACGGACCAACGGAGGCTGACCTCGCAGCCATACGCGGCGCCACGTTCACCGTCGAGGCGGTGCGCGAGCGCGAGCGCATCACCGAGCACGACGTCGCCGCATTCGTCGACGTGCTCGCCGAGTCCGCCGGCGCGGCCGGCCGCTGGATCCACTTCGGCCTGACCTCCTCCGACGTGCTCGACACGGCGCTGGCCCTGCAGCTCGGCGCGGCGGGCGAGGAGATCGCCGCGGGCGCCCACCAGCTCGTCGACTCGCTGGCCGCCCGCGCCCGCGAGCACACCAACACGCTATGCGTCGGGCGCACCCATGGGGTGCACGCGGAGCCCACCACCTTCGGCATCAAGCTCGCCGGCTTCGCCTTCGAGGCGCACCGCAACGCCGAGCGTCTCGACCGCGCCTTCGCCCAGGCGGCCGTCGGCGTGGTCTCGGGCGCGGTGGGCACCTACGCGGCGACCAGCCCCGACTTCGAGGCGCGCGTGCTTGCCCGCCTGGGACTTGCCGGCGAGGACGTCTCCACGCAGGTGGTCGCCCGCGACCGTCTCGCCGAGCTGCTGAGCGCGATCGCGATCGCCGGCGCCGGCCTGGAGCGCATCGCCACCGAGATCCGCCACCTCCAGCGGACCGAGGTGCGCGAGGCGCAGGAGCCTTTCCGCGCCGGTCAGAAGGGCTCCTCGGCGATGCCCCACAAGCGCAACCCCATCAAGAGCGAGCAGATCTCAGGGCTCGCGCGCGTGCTTCGCGGCAACGCCCAGGCGGCGCTCGAGGATGTCGCCCTCTGGCACGAGCGTGACATCTCCCACTCCTCCGTCGAGCGCATCGTCGTTCCCGACTCGACCATCCTGCTCGACTACCTGCAGCACAGCGCCATCGCCCTCATCGACGGCATGACCGTCGACGCCGACAGGATGCGCGCCAACCTGGAGCTGACCCACGGCGCCCTCTTCTCCCAGCGGGTCCTGCTCGCGCTCGTCGCGCGCGGCGTCACCCGCGACGAGGCCTACCGTCTCGTGCAGGCGCTCGCCCAGCGCGCCTGGGACGAGGGCATCGACCTCCGCGAGCTGCTCGCCGCCGACGAGCACGGTCGTGAGCTCGACCTCGATGAGATCTTCGACTACGGCCACTACGTCCGCCACGCCGGCGAGATCGTCGGCCGGCTCGACGCGATCGCCTGAACACGCCCTCAGAACCGCCCGATCGCGCTGGTAGCATCGGCTGAAGTGACCACCCTCGCCGACCTGCCCCTCATCGCCAGCGGGAAGGTCCGCGAGATGTACGAGCTGGGCTCCCCGGGCGCCTCGACCCTGCTGATGGTCGCGAGCGACAGGATCTCCACCTACGACGCCGTTCACCCCACCCCCATCCCCGACAAGGGCAAGGTGCTGACCGGCCTCTCCGTCTTCTGGTTCCAGAAGACGGCTCACATCGTCGCCAACCATCTGATCTCCGCCACCGAGGGCGTCCCCGAGGAGTCGCGCGGCCGCGCGCTCGTCGTCCGCCGCCTGCAGATGCTTCCCGTCGAGTGCGTCGTCCGTGGCTACATCACCGGCTCGGGCTGGAAGGACTATCGGGCCAGCGGCCGCGTCTCCGGCATCGAGCTCCCCGAGGGCCTGCACGAGTCGCAGCGGCTGCCGCGGCCGATCTTCACGCCGAGCACCAAGGCACTCGAGGGGCACGACGAGGCGATCGACTTCGACGGCGCCGCCGAGCTCATCGGCGACCCGGCGTTGATGCAGCGCGTCGCCGACGTGTCGATCGAGCTCTACGCCTTCGCCGCCGAGCACGCCCTCAGCAACGGGGTGATCCTCGCCGACACGAAGTTCGAGTTCGGCCTGGACGACGACGGCGAGCTCGTCGTCGGCGACGAGGTGCTCACGCCCGACTCCTCCCGCTACTGGCCCGCCGACGGCTTCGAGGTCGGCCGCGGGCAGCCGAGCTTCGACAAGCAGTACGTGCGCGACTGGGCCTCGGCCAGCGGCTGGGACAAGAAGCCACCCGCCCCGGCGATCCCCGACGACGTCGTGGCCGGCACCCGCGCCCGCTACGTCGAGGCCTATGAGCGCATCGTCGGCGAGCCCTTCGGCGAGTGGCTGCGCCGAACGGATTCCGGCGAGACGCCGGCGTGAGGGCACGCGTGCTGATCCGCCCGAAGGCCGGCATCCTCGATCCCCAGGGCGACGCCGTTGAGCGGGCGCTCCCGGCGCTCGGCTTCGTCGGCGTCTCGGCCGTCCACGTCGGCAGGCTGATCGAGCTCGACGTCGAGGATCCCGAGCAGCTCCAGGCGATGTGCGAGAAGCTCCTCGCCAACCCCCTCGTCGAGGACTACGAGGTCCAGCTTCTCGACGCGAGCGGCTGAGAAAGAAGTGAAGTTCGGCGTCCTCCAGTTCCCCGGCTCCTGCGATGAGATCGATGCGCTCGCAGCTGCGCGTCGCGTGGGCGAGGCCGAGCTGATCTGGCACCGCGACCGCGACCTGGGCGGAGCCGACGCGATCATCGTCCCCGGCGGCTTCTCCTACGGCGACTACCTGCGGGCCGGAGCGATCGCGCGCTTCTCGCCGGCGATGGAGTCGGTGATCGCGTTCGCTGGCGAAGGCGGACTGGTGCTCGGCATCTGCAACGGCTTTCAGGTGCTCTGCGAGGCGCACCTGCTGCCCGGCGCTCTCCTCCCGAACGCCAACCTCAGGTTCACCTTCCGCCAGGTGGAGCTCGACGTCGTGCGGCCCGATACCGCATTCACGGCAGCGTGCGTCCTCGGCGAGCGGCTGAGCATCCCCGCGAAGCACTCGTGGGGGCGCTACTACGCCGATCAGCCGACGCTGCGCTTGATGGAGGACTCGGCCCAGGTGGTGCTGCGCTACGCGAGCGGTCACAACTTCAACGGGTCGGTGGAGGACATCGCGG
The DNA here is from genome assembly GCA_035567055.1 of Solirubrobacteraceae bacterium. Lineage (GTDB taxonomy): Bacteria > Actinomycetota > Thermoleophilia > Solirubrobacterales > Solirubrobacteraceae > Palsa-744. The sequence continues at coordinate 3,344 of DATMQX010000042.1, read as the reverse complement.
GCGTGCGCAACGAGGCCGGCAACGTATTCGGCCTGATGCCCCACCCCGAGCACGCGGTCGACGAGCTCACCGGCGGGTCGGCCGACGGGTTGAGCATCTTCGAGTCGATGCGACTGGCCGCGGAGGGCGCCGTGGGCGCAGGCGTTGGCGATGCCTGAGGCGGCCACGCTGCCGTCCGTCGACGATGCCCTCGCGTTGGGGCTGACGCGCGAGGAGTACGAGCTCGCGTGCGTCAAGCAGGGCCGTCCTCCGAATCAGGTGGAGCTCGCCATGTACTCGCTGCTGTGGAGCGAGCACTGCGCCTACAAGCACTCCAAGAGGCTCCTGCGAACGCTGCCCACGGAGGGCGCGCACGTCGTCATGGGGCCCGGAGAGAACGCCGGTGCGGTCGACGTCGGCGGTGGTCTCGTGTGTGCCTTCAAGGTCGAGTCCCACAACCACCCCAGCGCCGTGGAGCCCTTCCAGGGCGCCGCCACTGGGGTCGGCGGCATCCTGCGCGACATCTTCGCGATCGGCGCGCGCCCGATCGCCGTGCTCGACTCGCTGCGCTTCGGCGAGCTCTCGGGCGCCGGCGCGAGCGACCGCGTGCGCTACCTGCTGGACGGGGCCGTCTCGGGCATCGGGCACTACGGCAACTCGATCGGCGTGCCCACCGTCGGCGGCGAGGTCTACTTCGAGGGCCCGTACGAGCAGAACTGCCTCGTCAACGCGATGGCCCTCGGCCTCGCGCGGCGGGAGCGCCTCGTGCGCAGCGCGGCCGCGGGGCCTGGCAACGTGGTGGTCCTGTTCGGCGCCTCGACCGGCCGCGACGGCATCGGCGGCGCCTCCGTGCTCGCCTCCGCCGAGCTCGGCCACGACGGCGACGGCGGCGAGGATCGCCGCCCGACGGTACAGGTCGGCGATCCCTTCGAGGAGAAGAAGCTGCTCGAGTGCTCGCTCGAGCTGCTCGACCGTGAGCTGCTCGTCTCCCTTCAGGACCTGGGCGCCGCGGGCCTCACCTCCTCGGCGTCCGAGATGGCCTCCAAGGGCGAGGTCGGGATCGACCTGGACGTGGCGAGAGTGCCGCTGCGCGAGCCCGGTATGGAGCCCTTCGAGATCATGGTCAGCGAGTCGCAGGAGCGAATGCTCTGCGTGGTCGAGCCGCACAGGCTCAAGGACGTGATGAGCGTCTGCGAGAAGTGGGAGGTGAACGGCGCGGCGATCGGCACGGTCACCGACAGCGGCCGCATGCGCGTGCTGCGCGACGGCGAGCTCGTCGGCGACATGCCGGTCACGGCGCTCGTCGACGAGTGCCCCCTCTACGACCTGTTCCCGCAGAGGCCGGCCGAGCCGCTCTACCCGCCCGCCGCTGCCACGCTTGCGCCGGAGGAGCCGGCGCGCGCGACGCTGCTCGCGCTGCTGTCCTCTCCCAACATCGCCTCGCGCAGGCCCCTCTTCGAGCAGTACGACGCGATCGTCCAGTCCCGCACCATCCGGCGCCCCGAGCAGGCCGACGCCGCCGTCCTCGCGCTGCCCGACGGCAGCGCCCTGGCGGTGAGCATCGACTGCAACGGCCGGCGGGTGGCAGCCGATCCCTACCGCGGGACCGTCGAGGCGGTGCTCGAGTGCGCGGCGAACCTCGCCTGCGTCGGCGCCGAGCCGCTCGGCACGACGAACAACCTCAACTTCGGAAACCCCGAGAAGCCCCACATCGCCTGGCAGCTCAGCGAGTCGGTGCGCGGTCTCGGCGACGCCTGCCGCTCGTTGCAGGCGCCGATCGTCGGCGGCAACGTCTCCCTCTACAACGAGGGCTCGACCGGGCCCATCTACCCGACGCCCGTGATCGGCATGGTCGGCCGTCTCCCCGATGCACGCCTTGCCGGACGCCTCGGCTTCGCCCGCGCGGGCGAGCAGCTCGCCGTCGTCGGGCCGTTCGCGCCCTCGCTGGCCGCCAGCGAGCTCGAGAAGCTTCACGGCGCCGCTCTTCCCGACGGCCTCCCGGAGATCGACATCGACGCCGTGGCCGCCGCACAGGACGCGGTCCGCGAGGCGGTGCGCGGCGGAGCCCTGTCGAGCGCCCATGACATCGCCGAGGGCGGCCTGGCCGTCGCGCTGGCGGAGTGCTGCCTGGCCGGCGGCCTGGGCGCGCGCGTCCGGCTACAGGCTAGTGCCTCGCCACTGGTCGAGCTCTTCGGAGAGGGCCCGGGAGGCTTCCTCGTCAGCGGCTCCGAGCAGGCGCTGCGAGCGCTCGCCGAGCGCACCGCCGTCTCGCCGATCGGCGCCGTGGGCGGAGAGGCGCTCGCGATCGAGCTTGCCGGCGAGGCCGGCGCCGTGAGCCTGCAGGCCACCCTCGAAGAGCTGTCCACGGCTCATTCGCAGGGCCTGAAGGAGTTCTTCTCCTGATAGCGTGTGAAGACAATGCGTGAGGGACCGCGCGATGAGTGCGGAGTGTTTGGACTGTATGCGCCCGGGCACGAGGTGTCACGTCTGTCGTACTTCGCCCTGTTCGCCCTTCAGCACCGCGGGCAGGAGTCGGCGGGCATCGCCGCCGCCGACCGCGGCGGGCACATCGTCACGCGACGCGAGCTCGGTCTCGTCAGCCAGGTGTTCAGCGAGAACGACCTGCGCACGCTCGCAGGAGAGCTGGCCATCGGCCACGTGCGCTACTCCACGACCGGCTCAAACGCCTGGGAGAACTCCCAGCCGGTGCAACGCTCCGAGGGGACCAACGGCTCGCGCCGCGAGGTCGCCCTCGCCCACAACGGCAACCTGATCAACGCGCTCGAGCTGCAGTCGGAGCTGCTCGAGCGGGGAGTCACCTTCAGCTCGACCTCGGACTCGGAGATCATCGCCGCGATGATCGCCACCCAGCCCTCGGAGTCGATCGAGGACGCCATCGCGGAGGTGCTCCCACGCCTGCAGGGCGCCTTCTCGATCGTCGCGATGACGAAGGACCGCGTCGTCGCCTTTCGCGATCCCCATGGCCTGCGGCCGCTCGCGATCGGCGTGCTCGAGCCCGGCCCGGAGGAGCCCGACGGTCAGCTGCGCCACTGCGTCGCGAGCGAGTCGTGCGCGTTCGACATCATCGGCGCGAAGCTCGTGCGCGACGTCGAGCCCGGCGAGATGGTCACGCTCGGCGAGCACGGCTTGCAGAGCCGGATGGTCGCTCCCGGCGGCAGGCGCGCGTTCTGCGTGTTCGAGTACATCTACTTCGCGCGGCCCGACTCACGGATGAACGACAACGTGCTGCAGGTCGCGCGCGGGCGGATGGGCGAGATCCTGTGGCGCGAGGCGCCGGTGGAGGCCGATCTGGTGATCGCCGTGCCCGACTCCGGCAACCCGGCGGCCCGCGGGCTCGCGCGCGC
>DATMQX010000041.1:0-3871 GCA_035567055.1 Solirubrobacteraceae bacterium | reverse complement strand
CAGCGGCTTCTCACACAGCACGTGTTTCCCGGCCTCCAGGGCGCGAAGCGTCCAGGGCTTGTGGTCGCTGTTGACGAGCGGGATGTAGACGGCGTCGACCTCAGGGTCCGCGAGCAGCGCGTCGTAGGAGGCGGCGGCGCGCGCACCGTCGAATCCATCGGCCATGCGCTTCGCGCGCTCCGGTTCGCGGCTGGCGATCGCTACGACCCGGCCGTTGCTCGACGCGGCGATGGCCGGCAGCACCGCACCGCCCGCGATCCGAGCAGCGCCGAGCGAGCCCCAACCTACGCGATCTTTTAGTGTCACGCCGCCGAAGTCCGACAGATATTCGCGGCATCGACGGGCGGAGCCAAGGAAAGGGTGGCGCAGCTAGGAGCGCATCGTAGATGCGTGACGACGCGGCGCCGGGCCCCTTGACGCAGGCTTTAGCGCCCCCTCGGGGTCCCCGCCGAATCGCCAGATTCCGCGGGGTGAGACGGCGCCCGCCCGTCTAGGACGCGAAGATCCGAGGAGCTTCGGCGGCGTGACACTATATGTCGACCTCTATCTGAGCCCCGCCGCGCGCGATCGAATGTGAGGCGGCCTCCATCACTGCCACAGTGCGGCGAGCCTGCTCCGGTGTGACGGCCAGCGCCTCATCCCAGGCGAGGTGGTCGGCCAGGTTCCGGTAAAACCCGTGGTCGTCACGCGGCGCCAGGGCCAGGAGCTCCTCGTTCGAACCGCCTTCGGTGGGCCGGAAAACTTTCACTCTCGCGGGGAAGTCCGCCGGGACCGCTTCCGCCTGCCACTCGCCGACGACTGCTCCCTGCGTGCCGAGCACGTACCACTTCGGCTTGCGGGCGGCGGCGATGTCCGACTGCAGGAAGCTCGCCTGCGCGCCGCCGGCGAACGTGAGGTCGACACGCACCTGGTCAGAGTTCGTGACGTCATGCCACACCAGCTTGTGCGCGTGCGCGGAAACCGTCCGTACCGGATTGGGAAACAGCTGCAGGATCCAGTCGAAATAATGCGAACCCCAGTCGTAGATCGTTCCACCGGAGATGGGCTCGTGGCTGTGCCAGAAGTCGCAGGGATGGTCGTGGCCTCCGATGAACGACTCCATGTAGAAGATTTCGCCGATCCGTCCCGAGCGCACCACGCCCCGCAGCGCGAGGTAGTCGGGATCCCAGCGCCGGCTCTGAAAGACCGTCAGCACCAGGTCGCGCGCGGCCGCCGCATCCATCATGCGGTCGACCTCCTCAACCCGCAGCGCGAAGGGCTTCTCGCACACGACATGCTTTCCCGCGCGCAGCGCAGCCATCACCGAGTCAGCGTGAATGCTCGGAGGAGTGCCGACCACGACGAGCCGCACCTCGGGGTCGTCGAGCAAATCCTCGGAGCGCGCATGCGTCGGCACCGACCATTCGCGATCAGCCATCGCGCGTCGCTCGTCCGAGACGTCGCAGACGCCGGCCAGGCGGAGCCCTGGCGTGGCCGTGATCGAGGCGGCGTGCGCCTGAGCGATGGCGCCGTATCCGATCAGGCCTACACCCACCGCAGGCGCCGCTTGGCGGCCGGCCACGAACATCAGTGTTCGCTGCACGAGCTTCTGAAATCCTTCGAGCGCGTAGGTCGAGGGATCGTGGCCGAGTCCGATGTGGACGAAATGTCCGTCCCCGACGCGCCGCTCGTACGCGACGACCTGCTCGGTGAAGCGCCAGCTCGCGCGCAGCAGCACCGACGCGTCGGCGGGCGGGCCCTCGGAAAAGTACAGCTCGTCGTGCACCTTGAGCTCAGCCCCCAGGCGGGCTGTCAAAGGGTTCGATGGGTCCGGCCGGACGACCAGTTCGGTCAGCGGCCCGGGCCCGGTGGGCGCCCAGGCGGCGAGCTCCGAGAGGTCGCCCCCCTCAGCCCACGTCGCGAGGGTGCCGTGCAGAAGGACCAGGCCGCCGCCGGATCGAACGAAATCCGTGAGCTGGGCGGCCTGTCCGGACCTGAGTGCGTGGTCGGTCGCGGCCAAAAGCACCCTCGCGCGGCGCAAGGGCAGATCCTCAGCGTCGGTAACCACTTCGACCGTGAATCGTTGCGTCGCTTCGAGCGCCCTCAACAGCGGACGCGCCATTTGCAGGTAGTCGTGGAGGTTTCCCGCCAGCAGCAGAACGACTGGAATTCGCTCGGCCATCAGGCGACTTTACGATGGATGGCTGTTCCGATTTGGCGCAGCACCGCGAGCGTCTGTTGCGCCGCCTTGTCCCAGGTGAAGCCGGCGGCGCGACGCTTGCCTTCATCGCCGAGCTTCTGGCGCAGCTCCGCGTCCGCGAGCAGCTGCTCGAGCGCAGCGGCGATCCCGTCGACGTCCTCGGGCTCGACGGTGATCGCAGACCCGAGCGCGAGCTCGGGGAGCGCACCTGCGGCCCCGACCACCGCGGGCAGCCCGCGGGACATCGCCTCGAGCATGGGCAGCCCGAAGCCCTCGTACAGGCTCGGAAAGGCAAGCACCGACGCCGATTCGTAGAGCGCGCTCAGCGTTGGCTCGTCGACGTGCCCGAGGTAGCGGACGCCCGGCTCGGCCCCGATCCGCTGCAAAGTGTCGCCAATTGCCCAGCCGGGTCGCCCGGCGATCACGAGCTGCGGCACGCCGGGGCGCCCATTGATGATGAACGGCAAAGCTCCCTGCCTTCCGCGCAGCTGCCGGAAGGCGGCGAGCAGGCGTGGGTAGTTCTTGCGAGGCTCCACCGTACCGACGGCAAGGATGAAACCGGGTTCGAGCCCCTCGGGCAGCGGGCCCGCGGCGACCGGGGACGGAAGACCTTCGGCGATCACGTTGAGCTTCGATTCCAGGCCGGCGATGCGGTAGAGATCGAGCAGGTCGCGACGCGTGGCCTCCGACGGCACCAGCACGGCGGCCGCGTTGCGCAGCGCCGGGCCGAGGATCGTGCCCATATACGCCCGCTGCTGCCACGGCACCTCTCGCGGGCGGAGACGGAATGCCAGGTCGTGGACGAAGACGGCGGCGGGCGGCGCGTCGGGCCGCCGAAACGGCGGGCTCGGCCAGTACGGATAGAGGATCGCGTCGGATTCCAACTCAGGTTCCACCGTGGGCAGCCACCGCATCTTCAAGGTGACCTCGTGCCGGTACGGCGACAGGACCGCCTCGCAATCGAGACCGTCAAGCGCTTGCGGACGTTCGCGACTGCACAGCAGGACGATGTCGTCCTTTCCCCTGCGTGCCACCAGCGCCTTCGACAGCTCGATCGCGACGGTGGTCATGCCCACGCGCTGCGGCCGCCAGCACGCGGTGACATCGATCGCAAATCTCACGAGGAGAATCTTCCTCTGGCGGTCCCCGCCGTGTCAGGAGGCCAGAGGGAGTGAGGCACGCTCAAGTAGCTAAAGAGAAGGTCCCTCACCCGTCGGTGAAGGACCTTCAGAAAGGAGGGAGGGCGATTTGGGGAGGCGGAAACGCCTCCGTTAAGTCGATGTTAAACCGAGCGGCGTAACAACCGGCGAAACAAAACGGAGTGATTTTGGTCACTCCCGTTTCGATCTCAAGAGTCAGAGCCAGGGCCCGGCGACAAAGACCTTACGTCTCCACGGATCGTATCGCGAACACGCAGTCGAATGTTCCAGTGACGGAGCCGCACTCGACCTCCTCGACGTACCAGTCATTGGCGAGCCCAGCCCACCGCAGGATGGTCTCGATGCTCGCCGTCCAGATGTGGCACGACTTCACCGTCTTGATGCGGCCGAGGGCGAACATGTTCGAGAAGTTGACGAGCCAGAACTGGTGCTCATCCACCTGGAGCCACGCATGTGTGTGCTCGCCGCGGACGTTGTCCATGGCCTCCGTAAACCCCTTCACCACCCCCGCCAGCTTTCGCTGGCGACCGGG
>DATMQX010000040.1:0-14526 GCA_035567055.1 Solirubrobacteraceae bacterium | reverse complement strand
CGCTCGCGCGTCACGCGCGCGAGGAGCTCGAGCTGCAGCCGGTGGTCCTGATGCCGGCTCACATCGCTCCCCACAAGGCCGCCGAGCAGGATCCCGGCGCCGAGCATCGCCTCGCCATGTGCCGCCTTGCCGTCGACGGCGAGCCCGGGCTGTCGGTGTGCGCGCTCGAGATCGAGCGCCGTGGCCCGTCCTACACCGTCGATACCCTGAGTGCCATACATGCGATCCAGCCGGACGCCGAGCTGACCTTCATCGTGGGAGCCGACATCGCGCGCACGCTGCCGTCCTGGCGTGAGCCCGCAAAGGTTCTCGAGCTGGCGCGCCTGGCCGTGGCCGCTCGCTCGGGGTCCTCCCGCGAGCAGGTGCTGAGCACGATCGACGCGCTCGCCACCCCGCCCGGAGCCGATCGACGGGCCGCGGCGGAGGTGCGGTTCCTTGCGATGCCGGTGATCGAGGTCTCCTCCTCGATGGTGCGCGAACGCGTCGCGCGCGAGGAGCCGCTGGAGCCGCTGGTCGGGGCTCCCGTGGCCGCCTACATCTCCGAGCACGGCCTGTACCGGTCCGTACCCAGGGGGGTGGGCTGATGCGTTCCGAGCAGCTCGTGGGGGAGATAGCCCGATACGCCGAGGACAAGAAGGCTGCGGACGTGGTGGAGATGGACCTGCGGAGCGTTCTCGACTACACCGACTACTTCCTGGTGTGCTCGGGCAACACCGGACGGCAGACGAAGGCGATCCACGACGGCATCCTCGAGGGGCTCAAGCGCGACCATGACGTCCTGCCGCGCCGGGTCGAGGGTTCCTCGCAGACCGGCTGGATACTGATGGACTACATGGACGTGGTGGTCCACATCTTCACGCCGGAGACGCGCGACTTCTATCGCCTCGAGCAGCTGTGGGGCGAGGCGCCCGCGAAGCTCGCCGGCGAGGGCGCGTAGCCCGCTCCGAGCGACCGCCTGGTCGACGTCAGAAAACCCCGAACGGCGGTGCGGCAAAGGTGTAACATCGATTGTTCAAGGCTTCAACTCAGCGGGCGGGCCGGCGATGTCTCTGCACTAGTCGGCTAACGGGGGCGCCGGTCGTCCTGCGACCGGCGCCAAGCCCGCTCCGGCCGCCGCGCCTCCGGAGCGCCTCACGGAGGTGGGAAGATGGCGCGGTGAGCAGCAGCGTCTCCAGCCACGCCCCGCGTCTGACGGCAGTCCTGCGCGACAGCGAGCGTGTGACGCCGCTGGAGCTGTTCTTCGACCTCGTGTTCGTGCTCGCGCTGACGCAGTGCACGACCCTGATCGTGGGCACGCTGACCTGGGGGGCGGTGCTCAAGGGACTGCTCGTGCTCGGCATGCTGTGGTGGTCGTGGGTCGGCTACGCGTGGCTGACGAGCACCGTGGATCCCGAGGAGGGCTCCGTGCGGCTGGTGATGTTCGCCTCGATGGCCGCCTTCCTCGTCGCGGCGCTCTGCGTGCCGCAGGCGTTCGGAAGCAAGGCGCTGCTGTTCGCCTGCGCGTACGCGGTGGTGCGCATCGACCACATTGCGCTCTACCTGCTCGCCAGCCGCGATGATCCGGACCTGCGACGAGCGGTCGTCGGATTGGCGCTCAGCAGCGCAGTCGGCACGGGCCTGCTGGTGATCGCCTCCTTCACCGAGGGTGCCCTTCAGGTGGGGATCTGGGGTCTCGCTCTGGTGCTCGACGCGGGCGGCCCCTTCGTGTCCGGCGGCGAGGGCTGGACGCTCGTGCCGGGCCACTTCGCCGAGCGTCACGGCGCGATCATCATCATCGCGCTGGGCGAGTCGATCGTCGCGATCGGCGCCGGGGCGAAGGCGAGCTTCGGCGCGGGCGTCGTCGCCGCGGCGGTCCTCGGCATGGTCGTTGCAGCCGCGCTGTGGTGGGCGTACTTCGACGTCGTCGCGCGCGTGGCCGTGCGGCGGCTCGCCAGAGCCGAGGGCCGCGCACGCAACGAGATGGCGCGAGACTCCTACTCCTACCTGCACTTCCCGATGGTCGCCGGCATCGCGCTCGTCGCGGTCGGCATGCAACGGACGCTCACCCACATCGCGCACCCGCTCGGCGACGTCGCGGCGGCCGCGATGCTCGGTGGCGCCGCGCTCTACCTGCTCGCGCACGTGGCGTTCAGGTATCGCAACCTCCACACGATTAACAGGCAGCGGCTGCTGTGCGCCGCGCTGCTGCTGGCCCTGCTGCCCTTGGACTACGCCGTTCGACCGCCGTCGCTGGTGACGCTCGGCGTGCTGTCTGCGGTGCTGTCTGGTCTCGTCGGATATGAGGCCGTGCGCTTCGCGGAGGCGCGCGAGCGCGTACGCCATGCGGCCGCACCGGAGCCTGCCGCCGACTAGAGGTGCTTTCTCAGGCACGGAGCCGGTGAACGGGAATATCGCCCCGCGAGAGGCACGTCGCGATCGCGTTGGCACAGCGCAGCGATCGCGGTGCGCAGGACTGCATGGACCTAACAGATGTCGGGCGAATTCGGACCGTTGGGGCAGTGGCCAGGCAGACCTTCCGGACCGCACCACCGGGCGCCAGCCGCAGATGAGAGACAAGCCAGCGGAGGTGGTTCGCGGTCAAGGTGGGCCTCCGCGCAATGGCCAGCTGATCGGCCAACGCAGCGTCGATGTTGGTGAACTGGCGCCTGAGCGACTCGTGCTGGCATCGAACAGCACGGTCTCGCTTCTCCGTGCGGGCCAAATAGTTCTGCCCACCCGGTCGCGGATCTACATCTGTAGTTGGGCCTCGTCCCCGGCGAGCTCTGGCGCGAGGCGCCCGGCGCCGGCAGGCCGGCCGCCGCTGGCGCCCGCGATCAGCAATCCCTGCGCAAGAACCGCGACGCCGCTCGCGAGCGCGAACGCCGCCAGGGTGTCGAGCGACCGCAGCGAGACGGCGAGCGTGAAGCAGAACAGGGCGAAGGCTCCGAAGCCGCTGACCAGGCCCCGCAGCAGCCGCACGAGCTCCTCGGGGCCGCGCTGCGCGTGCGTGAACACCGCCAGCACCGTCGCGATGATCGGAAAGGGCGCCAGCAGCCCGCTCAGCTGCGGGCCCAGCCAGCCCGCGACGGCCGTCAGGGTCAGCACCAGCGCCAGCGCGCAGAAGGCGCGCAGCGGGAGGTCCCATGCGGGGTGCGGCACGTGCACGCGGGGCGAATGGGGTCCTCGTGGCAGCGCAGCCAGGCCGGCTGCGATCGCGACACCCGCCAGGGCGAGGCCCACGCCCGCCGGCAGCGAGACCGTGCTGAAGAGGGCGGTCGCCGCGGCGAAGACGGCCCATCCGGCCAGCATGCTCGCCGTCCACGAGAGCTGCCCCGCCAGGCGGCCGTAGACGACGACGAAGGCGATCAGCGAGACCAGGCCGAGCAGCGTGCCCGCTGCCGCGCCGGCGGCGAACGCGCGCCCGTGGGTGAGGGCGTAGACGAGCAGGATCGGACCTGCGACGACGGGCAGGCCGCCTATCAGGCCGCCGATCCGTGCGCCGAAGCGACGGGTCGCCAGCGAGGCGCCGACGACGAAGCTCGGCGCGAGCAGCAGCTTGACGGCGAGCACGCCCACGTCCTAATGATGACCGGATGGGCCGCTCCGTCGCGCCCCGGCCGTGCCCACCGGCGTCGCGCTCACGCTGGTGTAGGCGCCGGCCGCGCGTTCCGCGCCGGGCCGGCAGTGCCCACGACGCGGTCGCGAAGGACCACCCTGCACCCCTCGGCGGGGCTGATCGTGATGCTCCGCCTGCGCGTGCGCTCGCGCCGGGCGCCGCCTGCGCTGAGCTCGGTGCGTCTCAGGACGGCGGCAAGCACGATCTTCATCTCCAGCAGGGCGAAGCTCGCCCCGAGGCAGCGGCGCCGTCCACCTCCGAACGGAATCCACGCGTACGTGCCCGGCTGCTCGGCGAGGAAGCGCTCCGGCCGGAACGCGTACGGGTCGGGGTAGATCGCAGGATCGTGATGCACGAGGTAGGCGTTCGCGAACAGCGCCACCCCAGGCGGATACCGCACGCCGCCGATCTCCACAGGCTGCTTGACGAGGCGGGGCTCGGCGTTTGGCAGGACGGGTTGCAGCCGCAGGATCTCGTTGATCGTGGCGGTCAGGTAGACGTCCTGTGCGCCCTCGTCGAGCTCCTCCTGCAGACGCGCGAGCACTGCGGGCTCGCGAGCCAGGCGCTCGAACGCCCACGCGAGCTGCGAGGCGGTCGTCTCATGTCCCGCGACGAGGGCGGTCATCAGCTCGTCCCGCAGCTCCTCGGTGCTCATCGGCGTGCCGTCCTCGTGCTCCGCCGCCAGCAGCAGCGCGAGCACGTCCTCGCCCTCTGACCCCTCTCGCCGGCGCTCCTCGATCAGCGCGTAGATGAGCTCGTCGACCTGCACGCGCAGCCGCTCGAGGCGGGCGGGCGCCCCGAAGCGGCTGAGCGCGGGGGGGAGGGGAGGCAGGAGCGAGAGCGGGCTCTCGGTGAACGCGAGGATCCTCGTGAGCAGGTCACGCAGCGCGTCGAGCCGGGCGCCCCGCTCGAGGCCGAAGACGGTGCGCAGGATGATCTCGAGCGTGAGTCGCTGGAGCCGCGGATGCAGCACGATCACCTGCCCGCGGGGCCATGACTCAAGCTCGCGGTCGGCCAGCTCGCTCATCAGTCCTGAGAGGCGCTGCATCCGCTCGCCGTGGAAGGCCGGAAGCATCAGCTTGCGCTGCTCCAGATGGGGAGCCTCGTCGAGCAGGATCACCGACTGGCGCCCGAGCAGCGGTTCTAGGATCCTCGCCCCCTCACCCGGGTGGAGCACCTCCGGCGGAGCCTGGAAGATCTCCTTGATCTCCTGCGGGTCGGAGATCATCACCATCGGCGGCTGGCCGATCAGGCGCAGCGTGAAGCGCCCGCCGTAGCGCCGCCGTGCGCGCTCGAGGAAGGCCGTCGGCCGCGTCCACGTGCCGAGCGTCTGCAACGCCACCGGCATGCGGGGCCCGGGGGGCAGGCTGTCGTTCATCGTCAACCTCGATCCTGTCCGCTATTATTGTACTCATGAGTATATCTACTGAGGCGTATCAGTCAAGGGCGTGGGCGTCGACCGGCCGCGGGCGACGCCGTCCGAACTGCGATCGGACCTTGCGCTGATGCCCCGAGGAGACTTCGACCGCAGCGCCCGCAAGGCGCAGACGCGCTCCAGCCTGCTTGCTGCGGCCGCCCGCGTGTACGCGCGCAGAGGCTTCGGTGGGGCCACGCTCGACGAGGTAGCAGCCGATGCCGGCTTCACGAAGGGCGCCGTGTACAGCCATTTCGGCAGCAAGGAGAACCTGCTTCTGGCGCTGATGGAGGAGCATCTCGCCAGTCAGGTCGCCGAGCAGATCTCCCTGTTCGACCGGGAGCGAACGACCTGGGAGCGACCGCTGGCCGGCAGCGCGCGTTGGATGGAGCAGCTCGAGCAGGACCCCGACCCCTTCCGCCTGTTCGTGGAGCTCTGGGTCTACGCCCAGCGCGACGAGCGCCTGCGCAAGCGGCTCGCCGCCGGCCTGGACGCCCTGCGCGACACCTTCGCGCGGTTCGCGGCGGAGAGTGCCGCTGACGCGGGCCTCCAGGCGACACCGCGCGCCAACGAGCAGTTCGCCAACGTGATGCTGGGGCTCGGGCTCGGCCTGCCGATGCTCAAGCTGATCGAGAGCGACTCCGTCCCGGCGTCGCTGCTGGGCGCCGTCCTGTCGGTGCTGATCCGCACCGCCGAGAGCGATCCGGACGCGCGCGAGCTGCTCGCCGAACCGGAGCTGCGCGCGCCGGCCGGTGCGGGCGCGCCCGGTAACTGAGCTCGAGCGCTCGCTGCAGAGCGGTCGCTCACCTCGCTCGGCTGCTGTTCGGATCTCGGCGCGTCCCACTTGCTTGGGGGGCGTAAGGTGGGGTAGACATAACTGCGGAGGGGGTGCCTGGTCCGCGCTCCGGAGCCACGTGCCCGGCCTCGAGATTCGACTCGATGGAGGTGACGCCTTATGTCTGGCTATGCGGCGGCGACTGCGCCCACGCCGAGCCCGCGCAAGTCCGAACCGGCACACCCGTCGGCACCCGGCGTGTGCGCGCGTGCTCGCATCCGGACCGCCTTCTCCCGAGAGTTCGAGGCCGCCCTGCTCCTTGAAGCCCGTCAGGCCCGCGGTGACGCGCGGGCGCGGCTGATCAGGTCCTTCATGCCCCTGATCGGCGGTATGGCCCGCACCTACCGTCACGTGCCGGGCGTCCACCGCTCCGAGTTGATGCAGGAGGGCGTCGTGGGCGTGCTCCGCGCGCTCGAGCGCTTCAATCCGGATCTCGGGACGCCGTTCTGGGCGTACGCCTCGTGGTGGGTTCGCCAGGCGATGCAGCAGGTCGTCTCGGAGCTGTCGCGGCCGGTCGTGCTGTCCGACCGGGCGCTTCGCCAGCTGGCGCGGCTGCGCGATGCGCGCCGCACGTTCGTGCGCGTTCATTCGCGCGAGCCGAGCCTGCCGGAGCTGGCGACTCATAGCGAGCTGACGATGGTGCAGGTGCAGAGGCTGCTTGTGGCCGAGCGCCAGCCTCGAAGCCTGGAGGAGCCCATCGACGAGACGAGATGGGCCGGGGCGACTTTCGGCGACTTGCTGTGCGATCCCGGCGCCGAGGAGGCCTTCGACGAGCTGGCGACGCGGCTCGACGCGGCCGAGGTGCCGCGACTGCTGGGTTGTCTGAGCGGACGCGAGCGCACCGTGGTCGAGGCGCGCTACGGGATTCGCGGCCCGCAGCGGACGCTGCGCGAGCTCGGCCAGACGATGGGCGTCAGCGCCGAGCGCGTGCGGCAGATCGAGCAGGCGGCCCTCGAGAAGATGCGGCTGGGTGAGGCCGACAGACACGGCCCGCACGGAAGCGTTCCACAGCAGCGGGTGGCTAGGCCTGGCACCGGGGAGCTCCGCGCCTCGCAGCGCCCGCGGCTCGCGTCGGTTCTGTGCAGCTGATGGCTGCACAGGAGCGCACGGGACGCTCGGCGAGGGCCCGTGCGGATCGTGCTCTCGCACGTCCGGCGCGTCAGGCGGCGACGGTCGTCGGCTCCGCTCCGGCACGCTCATCGGCCCTTCCCCAGCGCACGATCAGCTCGTCGCCGTCGGCGTCGACCGTGATCACGTCTCCATCGCCGATCTCGCCCGAGAGCAGGGCGCGCCCGACTCTCGTCTCGACCTCGCGCTGGATGAAGCGGCGCAGTGGGCGCGCGCCGTACACCGGGTCATAGCCCTCTCTCGCGATCAGCTCGCGCGCGGCCTCGCTCAGCTGCAGGTCGAGGCGGCGGTCGGAGAGACGGGCTCTGACGTCCGCGATCTGCAGGTCGACGATGCGCTCGATCTCCTGCAGCGTGAGCGGCTTGAAGAGGACGATCTCATCGACCCTGTTGAGGAACTCCGGGCGGAACTGGGTGCGCAGCTCGCCCATCACCCGATCGCGTGCCTCCTCGCGGATCTCGCCCCTGTCGGTCACGCCGTCCAGCAGGTAGACCGAGCCGATGTTCGACGTCATGATGATCACCGTGTTGCGGAAGTTGACTGTCCGCCCCTGGGCGTCGGTGAGCCGTCCGTCATCGAGGATCTGCAGGAGCGTGTTGAAGACGTCGGGATGAGCCTTCTCGATCTCGTCGAAGAGGACCACCGAATAGGGCTTGCGACGGACCGCCTCCGTGAGCTGGCCGCCCTCTTCGTAACCGACGTAGCCGGGAGGCGCGCCCATCAGGCGACTGACCGTGTGGCGCTCCTGGTACTCGGACATGTCCAGACGCACGGTGTTCTCCTCCGAGTCGAACAGGGTCTGCGCGAGCGCTCGCGAGAGCTCGGTCTTGCCGACCCCCGTCGGTCCGAGGAAGATGAACGAGCCGATCGGCCGGCGTGGATCCTTGATGCCTGCCCGCGCGCGGATCACCGCGTCCGCGACGAGGCGCACCGCCTCGTCCTGGCCGATGACCCGCTCGTGCAGCACCTCGTCCAGGCGCAGGAGCTTCTCGCGTTCACCCTCGAGCAGTCGTGAGACCGGGATCCCGGTCCAGCGAGCGACGATCTCGGCGATCTCGTCCTCGGTGACCTCCTCGCGCAGCAGGCGCGAGCCGCCCTGCTTCTCGTTCAGGCGTTCCTCCTCCGCGTGCAGGCGACGTTCGAGCTCGGGCAGGCGCCCGTGGCGAAGCTCCGCGGCGCGGTTCAAATCGTAGCTGCGCTCGGCCTCCTCGATCTCGCGGCGCAGCTGCTCGAGCTCCTCACGCAGCGTTTGGAGCTTGTGGATCGCCTTTCGCTCGGTCTCCCACTGGGCGGTCATCGCGTCGGCCTGGGCACGAAGGTCGGCGAGCTCCCGGCGCAGCGCATGCAGGCGCTCGCGGCTCGCCTGGTCCGTCTCCTGCTTCAGCGCCGCCTCCTCGATCTCGAGCTGCATGACCCTGCGGGTGATGGCGTCGAGCTCCTGGGGCATCGAGTCGATCTCGGTCCGGACGACCGCGCAGGCCTCGTCCACGAGGTCGATCGCCTTGTCTGGGAGGAAGCGATCGGCGATGTACCGCTGGGCCAGCGTGGCGGCGGCGACGAGCGCCGCGTCCTGGATGCGCACGCCGTGATGGACCTCGAAGCGCTCGCGCAGACCACGCAGGATCGAGATCGTGTTCTCGACCGTGGGCTCGTCGACGAGCAGCGGCTGGAAGCGACGCTCGAGGGCCGCGTCCTTCTCGATGTGCTGGCGATACTCGGCGAGCGTGGTCGCGCCGATGCAGTGCAGCTCGCCGCGGGCGAGCATCGGCTTGAGCATGTTGCTGGCGTCCATCGCTCCTTCGGCCGCGCCGGCGCCGACGACGGTGTGAAGCTCGTCGATGAACATGAGGACCCGTCCCTCGGCCGCCTTCACCTCCTGAAGCACGGCCTGCAGGCGCTCCTCGAACTCTCCGCGGTACTTGGCGCCGGCGAGCAGCGAGCCGAGGTCCAGCGCGAAGATCGTCCTGTCCTTCAGCCCCTCAGGCACGTCGCCACGCACGATGCGCTGCGCAAGCCCCTCCACGATCGCGGTCTTGCCGACCCCCGGGTCGCCGACCAGCACCGGATTGTTCTTCGTCTTGCGGGAGAGGATCTGGACGACCCGGCGTATCTCGTTGTCGCGGCCGATCACAGGATCGAGCCTTCCGGTGCGGGCCTCGCTGACCAGGTCACGTCCGTACTTCTCGAGCGCCTCGTACGCGCTCTCGGGGTTGGCGCTCGTGACGCGCTGCGCGCCTCGGACCTGGGTCAGAACCTCGAGCAGCGCCTCGCGGTTCACGCCATGCTCGCGCAGGAGCCGGCCGGCCCCGCTCGCGCTTGCGGAGGCGAGCATCGCGAGCAGCACATGCTCGACCGAGACGTAGTCGTCCTTGAGCCGCTGGGCCTCCTGCTCGCTCGCGTCGAGCAGCTGCGCGAGCGCGCGGGACATGCCGATCTGTCCCTCGCCGGCCCCGGGACCGCTCACCCTGGGCCTGCTCTCCAGAGCGCGCGCGAGCGCCGCGCGCAAGGCGCCCGTGTCGACGTCCGCGCGCGCGAGCAGGCGAGGGACGAGCCCGTCGGGCTGCTCGAGCAGCGCCAGCAGGAGATGGTCGGTATCGACCTCCGTGTGCCCGTAGCGCAACGCCTTGGTCTGGGCGTCGTGGAGCGCCTCCTGGGTCTTCTGGGTCAGACGGTTCGGGTCCATGTGATCACCTCGTGCTGGGTATGTGTCGGCGCGCCGGCGCGCAACCGCTGCTCCAATTCGTCGATTCGCGTCAGCAGCTCGCTGGCGAGAACGGCGCCCGCGTAGTTGACCCCGAGATCGCGCCGCAGGCGCATCGCACGCGCGATCAGGAGCGCGTCCTGCGGCCCGAAGAGGGGTGCGGCCGACGTCCCGCCGCGTGGTTCGAGCAGCCCCAACTGGACGAACCGCCGCACGATCTCCGGGTGCACGCCGGCATCACGGGCGAGCACGTCCACCGCCACGAGCCTCGGCCGGCGCCTGACCAGCTGCGCGCGCGTGCTTCGCGCCGCGGAGCCCATCAGCGGCCTTTCCGCGGATCGAATTTGGACGCGTCCGCGAGCTTCTCGAAGAGCTCGCGCTCCTGTTTCGTCAGCGTTTTGGGCACGTGCACGGCGAGGACGGCATAGAGGTCGCCGGCCGAGCCGTCCTGGCCCGGCAGTCCCTGGCCTCGAAGACGCAGACGCCGGCCCGTGGAGGAGCCCTCCGGGACCTTCAGCGTGACGCTGCCCGAGAGGGTCGCGACCGGCACCTCGGCGCCCAAGGCGGCCTCCCACGGAGACACGGGCAGGTCGACGTAGATGTCCCGGCCCTCGAGGCGAAACCGCGGGTGGGGTTTGATCCGGACCCTCAGGTACAGGTCGCCGGAAGGGCCGCCGCCGGCACCCTGGCTCCCCTGTCCCGCCAGCCTGATGCGCTGGCCGTCGCGCACGCCGCGCGGTATGTCCACCTCGAAATCGCGCCCGTCTCCGAGCGAGAGCCTTCGTTTGCCGCCCGCGGCCGCCTCCTCGAGCGTCAGCTCGAGGACCGCCTCCTGGTCGACGCCACGCAGCGAGAAGCCGTCGAACCCCGCTCCTCCCGGCGTGGCGCGCGCGCCTCCCCGGGGGCCGCGCGCACCGAAGAGGCCCTCGAAGAAGTCGCTGAAGTCGCCGTTGCCGAAGTCGACGCGAACGTCGCCGAAGCCGTCGCCGGGACGGAACGCTTCGCCGAAGCCGCCGGCACCCGACACGTCCTGGCCGGCTTTCCAGTTCGCTCCAAGCTGGTCGTAGCGTGCGCGCTTATCCTCGTCGCGCAGCACCTCGTAGGCCTCGGAGATCTCCTTGAAACGATCCTCGGCACCCGCCTCTTTGTTGACATCGGGATGGTATTTGCGGGCGAGCTTCCGGTAGGCGCGGCGTATTTCCTCCTGGCTGGCCGTGCGCGGGACCTCCAGCGCCTCGTAGTAGTCCTGGAAGCCGACGGCCATCAGTGCGCATGTTCGGGCGCGCGCGCCACCACGACCTGAGCGGGCCGGATCACGCGGTCGCCGTGCGCGTAGCCGGATCGCTGCACCTCGACGATGGTGCGATCTGGAACGTCGCCCGATGCTCGCACCGCGACCGCCTCATGACGCTCGGGATCGAACTTGTCGCCGAGCGCGCCGATTCGCTGCGCACCCTGACGATCAAGCACCGCGTCTATCTGCTGCAGCACTGCCTGCAGCCCCTCGTAGCACGGGCCTTCGGGCTCGAGCCGAATCGCCCGCTCCACGCTGTCCACGACCTCCAGCCAGTCCCCGAGCCCGGACTCCCTGGCCTCCGCCACACGCCGGTCGACCTCGCGCGCGGCGCGCTTGCGGTAGTTGTCGAGGTCGGCGAGCGCGCGCCTGTAACGGTCCTCGATGCGGGCCAGCTCCGCGCTCATGTCGGCAGCGGCAGCCTCCCCGTTGCTGGCCGCCTCGCCGCCCGCTCCAGTCACCCGATCGCCGAGGGGATCGTGCCCCTGCTGCTGAGGCTCCCGCGCCGACTCGCCTCGCGCCGTCGACTCGGCGCCCGGCGAGCGCCCCCGCTCGCCGGTGTCACTCTCGCGTGAACTCTGCATCGACGACGTCCTCTTCGGTCTCGGTCGTGCTCTCGGGGCCTCCGCCGTTGCCGCCTGAGCCGTTCCCGCCGGCGGCACTCTGCGCCGTGGCGCTCGACGGCAGGCTCGAGAGCATCTGCTGAAGATCCGCGAGCAGCGGTCGCACCCGATCGAGTCCCGCCTCGTCCTGCAGTGCCTGACGCGCGTCGCCGACGAGCTGCTCGGCGCGGGCTTTTTCGTGGACCGGAAGGCGATCCTGGAGCTCGGCGAGGAGCTGCTCGACGCGGTAGGCGAGCGAGTCGAGCTCGTTGCGCGCCTCGATCTCCTCGCGGCGGCGTCGGTCCTCCTCCGCGTGCGCTTCGGCGTCTTTGACCATCTGCTCGATCGATTGCTGATCGAGGTTGGTGCTCTCGGAGATCGTGACCCGCTGTTCCGTCCCAGTCTCCTTGTCTCGCGCCGAGACGTTGAGGATGCCGTTCGCGTCGACGTCGAAGGTAACCTCGACCTGGGGCACGCCGCGCGGCGCGGGCGGGATGCCCTCCAGGCGGAAGCGTGCGAGCTGGCGATTGTCCCGGGCGAGCTCGCGCTCGCCCTGCAGCACCACGATGTCGACTGCCGTCTGGTTGTCCTCGGCGGTCGAGAACACCTCGGTCCGGCGGGCGGGGATCGTCGTGTTGCGCTCGATCACCTTCGTCATCACGCCGCCGAGAGTCTCCAGTCCGAGCGACAGCGGCAGCACGTCGAGAAGCACGACATCCTCGACTTCGCCCTTGAGGACGCCGGCCTGCAGCGCGGCGCCGATCGCCACCACCTCGTCGGGGTTCACGGTCATGTTCGGGTCTTTGCCGCCGGTGAGGCGCCGTACCAGCTCCTGGACGGCCGGCATCCGGGTCGCGCCTCCGACGAGGATCACCTCGTCGATGTCGTTTGCGGTGAGTTTGGCGTCGGTGAGGACCTGCTCGACGGGACCTCGTGTGCGCTCGACGAGGTCCTGCGTGAGCTGCTCGAAGGTCGAGCGCGTGAGCGACACGTTGAGGTGCTTGGGTCCGGAGGCGTCGGCGGTGATGAACGGCAGGTTGATCTGCGTCTGCGTGGCCGTGGAGAGCTCGACCTTCGCACGCTCGGCGGCCTCGTACAGCCGCTGCAGCGCCTGCGGGTCCTCACGCAGGTCGATCCCCTGGTCGCGCTTGAACTCTTCGGCCAGCCAGTCGACGATGCGTTTGTCGAAGTCATCTCCTCCGAGGTGCCCGTCGCCGCTGGTGGCACGCACCTCGACCACGCCGTCGCCGACGTCGAGCAGCGAGACGTCGAAGGTGCCGCCGCCGAGATCGAAGACGAGCACGGTCTCCTGTCCCTTCTTGTCCATCCCGTAGGCGAGCGCGGCGGCGGTGGGCTCGTTGATGATCCGCAGCACCTCGAGTCCCGCGATCTTGCCGGCGTCCTTGGTCGCCTGGCGCTGGGCGTCGTTGAAGTACGCGGGAACCGTGATCACGGCCTCGGTCACCCTCTCGCCGAGGTATTTGCCGGCGTCCTCCGCGAGCTTTCGCAGAATCTGCGCCGAGATCTCCTCTGGCGCGTACTCCTTGCCGCGAATCTCGAAGCGGACCGCGTCGTTGGAGCCTTTCACCACTTTGTAGGAGACGATCTTCGCCTCCTCGTCGACTTCGCCCCACTTGCGGCCGATGAAACGCTTCGCCGAGTAGATCGTGGCCTCCGGGTTGAGGATCGCCTGGCGCTTGGCGACCTGGCCGACGAGGCGTTGTCCGTCGTCCGTGAAGGCGACGACCGACGGTGTCGTCCGCTGGCCCTCGGCGTTGGCGATCACCTCGACTTTGGCGCCCTCCGTTGTCGCGGCGACCACCGAGTTGGTGGTGCCCAGATCGATGCCGACTGCCTTGGGCATGGAAGCTCCTCTCGATCTTGTCCGCTGTGCCCTCCTACCCATAGGGCACGCGACCCGCCCGTCAAGCTGGCGATCCGTGGTCGGCTGCGAAATCGGGTGCGGGGCGGGCGATCCCGGCTCTTGTCGCGCCGTGCACGCGACCTAGCTCTAGAGGAAGAGGCAGCCCCTTACGAAAGGACCGTCTGGCGCGGTCTCAACGAGTCATGAACCACCACCGCGAGGCGTGATGTCCGACGCAACTACAACCGCTGGCGGCACGCGCTTCGACGCGTCCGAGGTCGACGTGGACTACGCGCCCAGCTGGGAGACCATTCGTCGCATCGGTGGCTTGCGCGGGGACGGCCTTCCGATCGTCTCGGCGTATGTGCCGGTTCAGCCGGGGCCGGAGGGTCGAAAGCTCGCGGGGAGCGAGACCGACAGCCTGCTCCACACGGTCCGCCCCCTGGCCAACGGTCGAGAGCTCGCTCACGCCGCGCGCCTGTCGCTGCGCGGGGATATCGATCGCATCGGCGAATTCGTCAAGAGCGCCTCTCTCAAAGCCGGGACGCTCTCGATCTTCTCCTGCAGCGGCGCGGGATTGTTCGAGGCGATCGGCCTGCCTCGGGCCGTGCGCGAGCGGATCATCGTCGAGCAGACGGCGGCGACCCGCCCGATGATGGCGGTCCTGGATGAGTACCGCCGTTGCTGCGTCGTCGTCGTGGATCGTGAGACGGCACACGCATGGGAGCTGTACCTGGGTGAGGTACTCGATCTGGGTGCGCTGCCAGGCGCCGGGCGGCGCGGGCTGGGCCTCGCTGCGAACGAGCGGCGAGACGACCACAGGGCCGAGGAGCTGCAGAAGCGGCATTTCCGCGAGGTCGCCGCAGCGCTCGAGGAGCTGTTCCGCTCGCGCGGGTACGACATCCTCGTACTGGGTGGCCACGAGGACGAGCTGCCCCGCTTTGCCGAGCTGCTGTCAAAGGCTCTGCGCGAGCGCGTGGTCGGTACCTTCCCGGCCGACCAGCACACGGTCAAGCCGGCTACGGTCCGCGAGCATGCCGGGGCGATCGTTCGGAGCTACGAGCTCGCAGAGCACAGGCGGATGGTCACCGAG
>DATMQX010000039.1:0-5248 GCA_035567055.1 Solirubrobacteraceae bacterium | reverse complement strand
GTTCTGCACGAGTCAGGAGTGGCTCGCCCATCCCGGAACGGTCGGTCGCGCGATCGAGAGGGCCGTTGTGAAGGTGCTCGACGCCGACGGCAGCGAGCTACCCAGCGGGGAGTCCGGCGAGATCTACACGTGGCTCGACGTCTGGCCCGACTTCACCTACGCCGGGGACGAGGAGCAGCGACGGGCCGTCGAGCGCGACGGCCTCGTCAGCTGTGGTGACATCGGCTATCTCGACCCCGACGGCTACCTCTACCTCAACGACCGGCGCAGCGACATGGTCATCAGCGGCGGCGTCAACATCTACCCCGCCGAGATCGAGGCGTGCCTGCTGTCGCTGCCAGGTGTGCGGGACTGCGCCGTGTTCGGCATCCCCGACGAGGAGTTCGGCGAGGCGCTCGCCGCCCATGTCGAACTCGACGAGGGCGTGAGCCTGACCTCCGAGGACGTACGCGAGCATGTCCGCGCGAAGCTGGCCGGCTACAAGACGCCCCGCCTAGTCGAGTTCAGCGACTCGCTGCCGCGAGAGGACTCGGGCAAGATCTTCAAGCGCCGTCTGCGCGAGCCCTACTGGCGCGGGCGCGAGCGCGCGATCTGAGCGGCGCTCAGTCGCGATGACCGGCCTGCGCCGCGCGGTCTGCGGCGGTCGTCGGGCGCCGGTAGGGCGACGTCGCGCTGTAGCGCCGCGACACGCGCGCCTTGCGGTTCAGGCCGCGCAGGCCCTCGAGCGAGCGACCCGCGCCCTCGGCCACGCACGTGAGGGGGGAGTCGGCCAGCCGTGCGGGGATCCCCGTCTCCTGCGTCAGTCGCTCCGGGAAGCCGGCGAGTAGCGAGCTGCCCCCCGCGAGCAGGATGCCCGTATCGGCGACGTCGCCCGCCAGCTCCGGGGGCGTCTGCTCGAGCGCCCCACGCACGGCGTCGACGATCGCCTGCACCGCCTCGCGCAGCGCCTCCCTGACCTCCTCGCCGCTGATCCGCAACGCGCGGGGGAGCCCCGTGACGGCATCGCGGCCGCGGACCTCGCCCTCCATCGCCGGCGTCTGCGGGGTCGCTGAGCCGATTTCGACCTTCAGGACCTCGGCCGTCGGCTGCCCGACGATCAGCCCGTGATGCCTGCGCAGCCACCCGATCAGAGCATCGTCGAAGTCATAGCCCGCCGTGCGCAGCGATCGCTGAACGACCATCGCGCCCATCGATATCGTCGCCACCTCGCTGGTGCCCCCGCCGATGTCAACGACCATTCGCCCGGTCGGCGCGGATATGTCAAGGCCCGCTCCGACAGCCGCTGCGATCGGCTCGTCGATCAGATGGACCTCCAGGGCGCCCGCCGACAGGCAGGCCTCCTGCACCGCGCTGAGCTCGACCTCGGTGAGCCCGGAGGGCACGCACATGACGACGCGCGGATGCGTGAGACGCCCCCTGTGCACCCGCCCGATGAACTGGCGCAGCATCTCCTCGGTGACCTCCAGGTCGGCGATGACGCCGTGGCGCAGGGGCCGGCTCGCGGTGATCGTCGCCGGCGTGCGGCCGATCATGCGCTTGGCCTCGTCGCCGACCGACAGCACGCGGCCGCTCTCCGTGTGCTGCGCCACGACCGACGGCTCGGACACGGCAATGCCGTGCCCGCGGACGTAAACCAGCGTGTTCGCGGTTCCGAGGTCGATCGCGAGGTCGTTTCCCCCGCCGAGGCGCAGACGCCGAGCCAAGTCCATAGCTCCCCCACACGCTAACGCCCTGCTCCACCGCGAGCTGCAGGGTCGGCGTCAGCGTCTGCCGGGATTCCGCGCGGAGCTCACGAGCCGGCCTCGAGGGACAGGCGCCGGAGCTTCTCCGGATCGGCGATCAGGTCGATCGCGATGATCCTGCCGCGCGCGCTGGTGAACCCGACGACCGCTATGGGCCTCCCGCCAGGCGCCACCACGACGCCAGCGGCGCCGTTCACGAGCGCAGGCCGAGCGAACCGCGCCAACGGTGTTCCGCGTGCGAGCACCTGGCGCGCAACCGCCTCGGCTCCGACGATCGGCTCCTGCGGGCCCTGCGCAAGACCGCCGCGGTCCATGCGGAACACCGCGTCGGGGTCGAGGACGGCCACGAGCGCGTCGAAGTCGCCGTTCCGCGACGCCGCGAGAAACGCGTCGACCAACTCGCGCTGCTCCTTCAGGTCGGGGTGCTCGGCAGGCGTCGCTCCTTGCACGCGCCTGCGAGCGCGACTGGCGAGCTGCCGGGCTGCCGTCGACGTTGTGCCCACGATCGGCGCGATCTCATCGAAGGGGACCGCGAACATGTCGTGCAGCACGAATGCGAGACGCTCCGCGGGGGAGAGCGAGTCGAGCACGACCAGCAGCGCCAGCCCCACCGAGTCGGCGAGCAGCGCCTCGTGCTCCGGGTCGGCTTCGCCGTCCCCGACGCTCACGACCGGCTCCGGAAGCGAGCCCCCGGCGTCGTCCTCGTGGCGCGCACGGCGGGCCCGCAGCATGTCCAGCGACACGCGGGCGACGACGGCGGTCAGCCAGCCGGGAAGGTTCGCGATCGCGTCGGGATCGGAGCGACTCAGCCGCAGCCACGATTCCTGCACCGCGTCGTCCGCGTCGCTGATCGAGCCGAGCATCCTGTAGGCGACGGCCCGCAGGCGCGCTCGATTGCGCTCGAACTCCTGCGCGAGAAGATCGTTGTCGGCCACAGCTCACAGCCTCCGCTCGTCGGGTCTGCTCGGCGTCGTTTCCGCCCTCGAATAGATGACGAAACGGAGGCCTCGGATGTGACAGCGCAGAGGACGCCTGCGACGGGCCTCCTGTCACATCTCTCCGCTCGATTTCGTCAAAGGCATGAAACCAACGCAGCGGCGTCACCGCGACATCGCTCGAAAAGGAGATTTCGAATGGCAACCCCCCTGAACGGCAGGCCGGGCCGGCCGCCAGCCGGCGCATCCGAGCCACTATCCGCTCCGGCCGTCGAGGCGGATCGGCTAACGAAGGTCTATCCCGGCGGCGTCGAAGCGGTGAAGGGCATCAGCTTTCAAGTTGGCGCCGGTGAGGTGTTCGGTCTGCTGGGCCCAAATGGGGCGGGCAAGTCGACCACGATCGGCATGCTCACGACGACGATCGTGCCGACCGCCGGCAGCGCACGTCTCGCGGGCTTCGACGTGGTCTCACGGCCGCTCATGGCGCGCAGCGTCAGCAGCGTCGTCTTTCAGGAGACCGTCGTCGACAGAGCCCTCACGGGCCGCGCCAATCTCGACCTGCACGCGCGGCTGTGGGGTGTTCAGCCCGCCACAGCCGCTGCGCGGATCGCCCAGCTCGCCGAGACGCTGGGCGTCTCCGAGATCCTCGGCCGGACGGTCGAGAGCTACAGCGGCGGCCAGCGACGGCGGCTGGAGATAGCCCGGGCGCTCGTTTCCCAGCCACAGGTTCTGTTCCTTGACGAGCCCACGGTCGGCCTGGACCCGCGAATCCGCGTCGAGCTGCTGGACGCGATCGCAGCGTTGCGGGAGCGCGAGCAGATGACGATCGTGCTGACAACGCACTACCTCGATGAGGCGGAGCGCCTGTGCGACCGCGTGGCGATCGTCCACGCTGGTGAGATCGTCGCGCTCGACGCTCCGAAGGCGCTGCTCGCCGGCCTCGGCGACGAGCTCCTCGAGCTGCGCGTCCATGGAGACGTGTCGGTGGCGCTCGCGGCGCTCGGCGCACATGGCATCGCCGCGCAGGACGCGCTCGTGGTCGGTTCGACGCTGACGGTGCCGCTCCGCGATGCGAATCCCGGCGAGGCGATCGCCGCCATCAACCGTGCCGGGCTTCAGACGAGCGCGATCAGCAGTCGCCAGCCCACACTCGACGACGTCTATCTACGGCTGACCGGCGAGGGCCTCGCCTCAGCCGCCTGAACGCAAGGAAAGGAACCGAAATGGCTACGACAATCGCTCAACCTGCCGGCATCGCGCGGCCGCACGCCGCCGGGCGGCGCACTCCGCTGGGCGGCGCGCTGTGGACGCTGGCGTCGCGACGCGCCGCGCTGACCACGCAGAACCCGCGTCAGATCGCGGTGCCGCTGCTGACGCCGATCCTGTTCGCGCTCGTCATCGCCCCGGCGCTGAAGGCCGCGCTGGGGGGTCTGCATTCGCATATCGACTACATCGCGTTCGTGTCGGTGGGCACGGTCGGCCTGCTCGTGCCACTGGCCACCACCTTCGCGGGACTCAGCGTGATCGTCGATCGCGACAGCGGCGCCCAGCGCGAGTTGCTCGCTGCCCCGATCCCCCGTTCGCTGCTCATGCTGGGGAACCTGATGGTGGTGCTCATGCTGTGCACCTTCCAGGTGGCGGTCGTGATCGGCGCTGCCGCGCTGCGGGGCGCCCACTTCCACATCAGCGCATCAGGCGTCGGCTGGTTCCTCGCGGCCGCCGTGCCGTTCGTCGTCCTGATGTACGCAATCGCCGAGACGCTCGCGAGTCGCATCCGCCGGCAGGAGGAGTACATCGGCGCGACGCCGGCGATAGCGATCCTGCCTTGGTTCTTCGCCGGGGCCCTGTTTCCGATCAGCGTGCTGCCAGGTGCGTTGACGGCGTTCGCCAAGGCGCTGCCGCTGACCCACGCGATGGCCCTGATGCGCTACGGCCTCGTGGACCCGAGGGGAATGGGCCTGCACGAAATCTGGGGCCTCGGCAGCACCACCGCCGAGGCGGCGCTCAGCCTCGCCGTCGTCGCGCTCTTCACGGTTGCCCTCGGCGTGCTCGCGGTTCGCTCGTTCACCCGCTCGGCCGTCAATTGAGACGGAATCGGGAGGCCCGGCGCGGCGCCCGCGAGCGATGACTTGCAGGCCGGCCCGGGGTCTACCCAAATGACCCCAGGGAAGGAGTGCGCATGTCTTCGCATGACGACCGGTCGAGCTACGAGAAGCTGTCCAAGGCAGAGGTGAACTTCGGCTGGGACCTCTAGGAGCGGCCGGCGCCGATGGCCCCGTCACCTCCTCAGCGGGTCACGCTCGCGATCAGGGGTCCGCTCGAGCGCGGCGACCTGCCGGGGCTGTTCGAACGGACGTGCGCTCTGCTGGAGGGCAGCGGCCCTGAGCTGCTGTGCTGCGAGGTCGCCGCCGTGGCGGCGGACGCGGTTGCGGTGGACGCTCTCGCGCGGCTCGCGCTCGCAGCTCGTCGCCACGGGGCTCACGTGCTCCTGAGTGGAGCCTCGCCTGAGCTGAGCGCGCTCGTGGAGCTCATGGGGCTCTCAGACGTGCTCGGCGACCTGGCCTAGGCGTC
>DATMQX010000038.1:0-9388 GCA_035567055.1 Solirubrobacteraceae bacterium | reverse complement strand
AGCAGCGCGGTCTTGCCGATGCCGGCCTCGCCCCGAAGCACCAGGGTTCGGCTCTGGCCCTCTCGAACAGCGGCGATTATGCCGTCCAGCAGGGAGCACTCACTGCTGCGCCCCCGTAGGCCCGGCGAACCTCCCGAAGCTGGAGGGACGGTGGCCATTCGCGTCAGAAAGCATAGGTGATCTCAGACACCCGGTGCACCGGTCAGGGCTTTGTCCCGACCAGGGCTCCTGCCAGGGTGCTCCACGGGCGCGAGGGGGAGCCGATCGAGCGACCCTGACGGCCCAACGACCCAGGAGGCCGGCATGACCGGTAGCGATGTCAACACCGACAGCAAGCTTGCACCGGCACTCGCGGACTTCTTCGCCGCGTTCTCCCGGCCGGGGCCGCCCGGCTCGATAGGCTCGCGATGATGGCCGGGGACACCACGCACGATGAGGCCGAGCTGCGTGTCGTGGCGACGGCCGCAAGCGAGCCGGAGGCGGACGTGATGTGCCAGCTCTTGGCTCAGGCGGGCATCGCATCGGTGGCGCAACGAACGATCGGAGGGCCGGAATGGGGCTCCTCGGGTTCGCGCTACGTCTATGTTCGGGCCGATGAGCTCGAGCGCGCTCGCGAGGTGCTCGGGGTTCCGGACACGCCGGCGAAACCGGAGTGATGGACGTCCAGCTCCCAACCCCTCGATTGAGCTTGGTATTCCGACTGGAGGCGACTCTCGGCCGACCCCTGGATCTCGGGATCGGCCACTTCGGACGCAGGAGGATCGTGCCGCTCACAGGCGGCAGCTTCACGGGACGGGAACTGAGTGGCACGCTGGTTCCCGGCGCGAGCGCCGACTGGCAGATCCTCCTGCAGGACGGCACGGTCCTCGGAGACATCCGCTACGCGCTGAAGACCGATCGCGACCAGCTCTTGTACGTCCGCTCCCGCGGCGTTCGCCACGGAAGGCCCGAGGTGCTCGAGCGTCTGGCCCGGGGCGAGCAGGTCGATGCCGGCGAATACACGTTTCGGACCGCGACACAGATCGAGTGCGCCGCGGACGAGCTCGATTGGTTGAACAAGGGGATCTTCATCGGCGTTGGCGGGCGGGGCGCCGAGGGCGTGATCTACGAGACGTACCTCGTGGGATGACCTGCTTGCCGTAGAGCTCGACGTCCCTCATCACCGCTTCATCGCACCGATACCGGCGAGTCCGATGCGGCCCCGATGCATACGTTGCTTGCAGCTGCCCGCATTCTGTAGGCTCGAGCCATGCGAAGCACGCTGGCGCGCGGACGCGAGACGGATGATGCCCGCCGCCTGGAGGTGCAGCGGCTGCTCACGGTCACGGTGGAGTGGGCCTCGCGTCGAAGCGACGTGCGCGGTGTCGCGCTGGTCGGATCGTGGGCACGCGGCACGGCTGAGATGGGCTCCGACGTTGACCTCGTCGTGTTGACGTTCCACGTGGACCGCTATGCGGCGGACGAGGAGTGGACGCGGGATCTCGGTGCTGAGGCGATCCTGCGAACAGCCGCCTGGGGGGCGGTCACCGAGCGTCGTGTCCGCGCGGCGTCTGGGTTGGAGATCGAGCTCAACCTCGCTCCGCCCCACTGGGCGGCGATCTACCCCATCGACCCGGGCACGCGGAGCGTCGTCGCCGGCGGAATGCGAGTGCTGCACGATCCAGACGGGCTGCTCAGGGCCCTTGCGCGGATGCTCCCATAGCGCAAGCTCGCGCGCGAGCTGACGCCACCGATCGCCGCGGCACGGCGAGGCACAGATCGTCGGCCGGATCAAGGCCGGCTCACTCAGGATATGGTCGGCTCGCCATGGCCGTGGGACCCGCCTCAACGCCCGCCGTTCGCGTCGAGCGGATTGTCAAGCGCTTTGGTGCGACGACAGCCCTGGCCGGCGTCGACCTGGAGGTCACCGAGGGAACGGTCTTTGCGCTGCTCGGACCCAACGGAGCCGGCAAGACGACGCTCGTCCGCGTGCTTGCCACGCTGCTCGAGCCGGACGCGGGCCGAGCGGAGCTGTTCGGCCGCGATGTCGTGCGCGACGCCGTCGCCGTTCGCGAGATCCTCGGGCTGACCGGCCAGTTCGCCGCGGTGGACGAGATTCTCAGTGGCCGCGAGAACCTCCTCATGTTCGGCCGCCTGTTCGGCCTCTCCAGAGCCGAGACGCGTAAGCGGGCCGAGGAGCTGCTGGCGCAGTTCGAGCTCGCCGATGCCGCCGACCGCCCGGTGCGGACCTACTCCGGCGGGATGCGCCGCCGGCTCGATCTCGCCTCGAGCCTGCTTACGCGGCCGCGCATCCTGTTCCTCGACGAGCCGACCACTGGGCTCGATCCCCGTAGCCGCAACGAGATTTGGACCACGGTGCGGGAGCTCGTCCGAGAGGGAACGACGCTGCTGCTGACCACGCAGTACCTCGAGGAGGCCGACGAGCTGGCCGACCGGATCGCCGTCATCGACCACGGGAGGGTGATCGCGCAGGGCACCGGGAACGAGCTGAAGGACCAGGTTGGTGGGCAGATCCTCGAGGTCGAGCTCGCCAACGCCACCGAGCGCGACCGCGCGCGGGCGGTGCTCGCAGGCGTCGGCTGCGGTGAGCCCGAGCCGAGCGAGCGACCCGACAGGCTGACGCTTCCAGCTCCCCGCGATGGCCTCGAGTTGATCGAGGAGGCGGCCGCGGAGTTGCGGCGGGCAAGGATCGAGGTGAGCGATCTCGGGCTCCGCCGCCCGACCCTCGACGACGTGTTCCTGCAGCTCACGGGCTCGCCGCCGAGCGAGGACGGTGCCGGCTCGCACCCGGTGGCGCCTCAGTCCCCGACCGGCCGCGTCGAGCAGGGCACTTCGGGCAGACGTTCCGCGCCACTGGTCCGGCTCCGTGCGCCGTCCCTGCGGGAGCTGCGCTCGGCGACCACCGACGCCGGCGTTGTGACCGCGCGCAACCTGCGCCACTTCATACGCCAGCCGCAGCTACTGATCTTCTCGACGATCCAGCCGATCATGTTCGTGCTGCTGTTCGTGTACGTGTTTGGCGGCGCGGTGAAGAGCTCGCTCCCCAACGGGGTCACCTACGTTGACTTTCTGCTTCCCGGGATCTTCGTGCAGTCGGTCGCGTTTCGAGCTACGCAGACAGCGATCGGACTCGCGGAGGACCTCGAGCGCGGCGTTGTGGACCGCTTTCGCTCGATGCCGATGGCGCGGTCAGCCGTGCTGCTGGGCCGGACGTTGGCCGACCTCGTGCGCAACGTCCTGATCATCGGGCTGATGATCGGAGTGGGCTACCTGGTCGGCTTCAGCTTCCACGCCGGAGTGCTGCAGGCGCTGGCCTCGATCGCCGTCGTTGCGGCGTTTGGGTTTGCCCTGAGCTGGATCTTCGCGTTCGTTGCGCTAACCGTGCGCGGTGCCGAGGCCGCGCAGGCGGCCGGCTTCGTGGTGATCTTCCCATTGGTGTTCGCGAGCTCCGTGTTCGTGCCCGTCGCCACGATGCCAGCCTGGCTTGCGAGCTTCGCGCGCGCGAGCCCGGTCACGCTCACGGCGAACACCGCCCGCTCGTATGCGCTCATCCCCGGCACCCCGAGCTCGCTGGGAGAAACGGCCGCCTGGATCGGCGGGCTGCTGGTCATATTCATTCCATTGTGCGTATGGCGATACCGGCGGATGAGCTGAGCGGTCTGGGTCCGTTCGCTCGCAGGTAGCACGCGACTAGGCGGAGCCGACGACCACGTTCTCCTCTCCCAACCACAGCGCCGACCGCGGCAAGTCGATGAAGCGCTGCTCGTCCTCGAGCAGCTCTCGGCTGGCGGCCTGGCCCGCGTCGCTGGAGAACGCCGCGACGAGCTCCTCGAGGCTGTCCCACCACAGCTCGGCTACGCCGTCGTAGAAACGGGGCTCGCTTCCTCGGGCGCCGGCAAGAGCCTCGTCGAGGTCCGTGTCGCGTGCGTGCACCTGAACGTAGCGACGGATGTGCAGGGTCTCGGCGTGGCGCTGCACGAGCGGTGCGTGCTGCTCGCTCCAGTAGCGCTGGAACTCCTCGCGAGTCAGGTCCTCGCGGCGACGAAGAGTGAACACCAGCTTGATCATCGATCTCCCCTCACTTGTGTCAATCGATCCTCGCGGCTTCCTGCTCGGACCGATCTGTTGCGATTCCACTCAACCCAGGCCGTGCCTGTTCGGCCATCGTCTGCAACGACTCGGCACATGGCGCGGGGAAACTGAGACACGCGGCCGTCGAGCGCCGTCAGCAGAAGCGCGCCGAAGGCGATCGGCTGGACGGTCAAGGTCAGGTCATCGTAGGTGATCTGTGCCGCGGTGATCAGCCCGTTGGGCCCGACCTCCTCGCTGGCGCTCACGCGATCGAGCTCGACCACCCCGCCGTGCGGCGGCTGCACGTAGCCAACGCCGATCGGCAGGGCGTCGGGGACTCGAAACTCGACGCCGTGGAAGCTCGTGCCGTCGTCGAGGTGGCCGGCGGACCACATCCACTCGGCCGACCACCAGTCGCGCGTACCCCAGGAGTGGTCGCGCTGACCGTGGCCGCGCAGCTCGATCTGCTCGTCCCCGACCTGGACGGTCCCGCGCACCCGGCAGGGGATCTCATAACGCGTCGCCATCCTGTAGGCATACGGCTCACCCGAGGTCTCCCATTCCAGGTCGAAGCCGGCCGAGACGGGGTCGCCAGACTCGCCTCGCAGCGGTGCGGATGCGTCCAGGTAGGCCTCGCCGGTCGCCTCGACGCGGACGCGGAAGCGCTCGAGCGCCATCGTGCAGACGTGTTCTGCGCGCAGCCCGTTGCACGCGACCGTGAGCTTCCCGCCCGCTGGAAGCGGCGCGGCGTAGTCGACGATCGCCACCGCCGGCCGGCGCGGCCCGCAGACGAACGCCGTGAGCCAGCAGACGCCCAGGTTGGGGTAGAGGCCGATGCGGGTGTACACCCCGGTTTCGCCATCGTCGGCGACGGCGTCGAAGTACCAGCTCTCGTTCCACAGCTCCTCCGATCCGGGCTCATGGCGGCCCTCGTCGCCGGGCGCCGGTCGCAGCGCGGGCGGCCGTCCGCTGCCGGGCTGCGGCAGCAGTGTGAGAGCGTCGAGGTCGAGCACCTGTTGGGCGTAGCGTGCGAGGGTCGTGAGGAACATGTCATCGCCCCGCTCGGTCCGTTCGACGAGCATCGCCGGGGCGACCGTCATCAGGATCCCCAGGAAGGCCTGCCGACGGTACCCCGTCCAGCATTCCTCCCAGTCGAAGCCGCGAACCCCGTACGCGCTGAGCGCGTCGTGGTACTCGCGCACGAGCGACTGCTCGTGCGCGCGCCGGTCCGCCAGCTGCAGGGAGCCGCCGAGGAAGTACGCGGCATCGGTCATCACCGGGCCCCAGCTCACGGTCTGCCAGTCCACCGCGACGAATCGTCGCCGAGCATCGTCTGCACCGAAGAGCATGTTGTCCAGGCGGTAGTCCCCGTGCACGAGACCGAGCGGCGGTCGGCGGTCGGCGACCCAGCCGTCGAGGCTTGCGACGAAGCGCCGGCAGACCTCTTGATGCTCGGGGAGCACCCGCTCGCCGTGTCGCTCGATGAACGCGGGCAGCAACTGCGTCATCAGCGACTGGTTAAGGACGTTCCCGCGGTTCAGCCACGGCGTCGCCCCGAGCTGTGAGTCGGCGAACACGGGCGCGTGCAGCTTCGCGAGCTCGTGCATCCCCAGCCGGGCCTGCTCAACGCTACAACCGGCGATTTGGTCGCCCTGGATGGCCGGGGCTACGTCCTCCAGCAGAAGCGTGAACCATCCCTGCTCGATGTCCATGACGGCCAGATGGCATGCCGCGAGCGGACCGCCGACGCGCGCTGCGAGGTCGCGATAGAAGCAGATCTCGCGCTCGTAGATCCCGAGCCCCACGCCCGCGGAGCGACTGTTCTCGTTCTCCGAAGCGGTCTTCAGCACCACGGTCGACGGGCCGCTGTCCGCCCCGTTGGCGTACTCGATGGCGACCCGCCGGCTCTCGCTCATCTGGCCCGTACCGATCGACTCGACGGTGAAGCCATCGATCGGGCCGCTGCCGAGCGCCGCCGCAAGCCACTCGGCGCTCAGGTCCTCCGGACGCCGCAGAACCGAAACCTCCATCCCCATCGGCGAGGTATATCAAGCCGCTTCGCACGCCCTGTAACGTTGACCGGACATGTCCAGGCTGGGCACAACGGTGGCGGACGGCTCGGTGGACGGCGGGCGCGGCTTCGGTGCCGGCCCGCCCGTGAGGGTCGCGGTCGTCTTCGAGCGCGGCGGCGCAGGCACAGCGGCTCTGCGGGAGGCCGCCGAACTGGCCAACGCGGGGAGCGAGCTGTCGGTCGTGACGCTCGCGCCGCAGGCACGGCCCGCCCGATGGGGCCGTGCTGGCGGCGAGGGCCCATACAACGTCGCCGTCAGGGAGGAAGCGGAGCTCGATCTGCAGGAGGCTCGCGACATGCTCGGATCGGTTGCGAGCCGTGCGACGTTCAAGATGCTGGCGGGGTTCCCCCAGCCGCCGCTTGCAGCGTGGGTGGCCGAACACGGTTTTGGGCTCGTCCTGCTTCCTCACCGCCGGCTGACCCCAGGCGGCAACCCTTTCGCGAGGAGCCTGCGGAAGAAGACTTCGGCAGAAGTGCGGCTGGTCCGGTAAGGCTCTAAGCCGCGCTCGGCGCCGCGGCCGGCATGCGCTGACCCAACAGGCTTCGCGCGCAGTCGACGATCGTCTCCTCGATCGGCCGTGGAGCCCACCCGACACGGCGCCTGGCGTTCTCGATCGAGTAGGTCGTCTTCTGTCCCAGCTCGCCGACGACCGAGCGGACCTCGGGATCGAACATCGCCAACACGCGCACGAGCACGTCTGGGACGCGGCGCCGTGGCACCTTGCGGGCTTCGGGGCCGAGCTGCTCGCGGAGGATCGCCGCGACGTCGGAGAGCCACAGGAACGAGGAGGCGGCGATCAGCCGCTGGCCGGCTGCGTCGGCAGCGGTCATCGCCCCAACCTCGAGCGAAGCCACGTCGCGCACGTCGATGAAGCTGAAGCCGAGCCGCGGGAGCCCGGGCATGCGCCCGGTCAGCATCCGCTCGACGGCCTGCAGCGAGTACGAACGGTCCTCTCCCAGCACCGGCCCGATGATTGCCCCGGGCTGCACCGTAACGAGCCGGTCCTCCGCTCCCTGCGCCCGCATGTAGTCCCATGCAGCGCGCTCGGCGATCGTCTTCGATCGCGTGTAGGGCGTCAGCTGCGGGTTATCGGAGTCCGTCCAATCGGCCTCCGTGAGCTCCCGGCCGTGCGAGTTCGCGTCCGGGCCAGTGTTGCGTACAGCCGCGACCGAGGAGGTGACGACCACTCGCTTCGCGCCGCCTGCGAGGCTCGCGCGCAACACCCGCAGCGTGCCGTCGCGCGCCGGGACGATCAGCTCATCCGCGTCCTTGGGCTGTGCGGGCGGGAAGGGTGATGCGACATGCAGAACGTAGTCGCAACCGTCAACCGCCTCTTCCCATCCCTGGTCCGCGTTCAGGTCGGCGGCGAGAACGGTCAGCCGGTCGCCGACCTCGACCTGCGATCCCACGTTCGCGCGCACCTCCGCCTCGCGGGCCAGGTCTCTGATCGTCGTCCGCGCGCGGTATCCGCGCTGAAGCAGCTCCACCAGGCACCAGCCACCGAGGAAGCCGGACCCTCCCGTCACCAAGACCGTCTGCTCTGCATGCACCGTCGGCTCCCTTCGCGAGCGTTCTCAACGCCGTGCCTGATGTCGCCAAGCGCGACATGGTCTCAGGTCTGGGTGGCGAGCCGTTCGTGGACCGATCGCACGGCGCTTGATCCCTCGCCGACCGCGGCGGCGACTCGCTTCAACGACCCGTGTCGGACGTCGCCTGCCGCGAACACGCCCGGTACCGACGTCTCGAACGGAAGCGGCTCGGATCCGCCGGAGATGGACTCCGGAACCTGGCGATCGGTGAGCACGAATCCGCGTCGATCCAGCAGCACGTCGGCAGCCAGCCAGCCGGTCGCGGGGGTCGCGCCAATGAAGCAGAACAGCCCCGAGCAGGCGATCGTCTGCCGTTGACCGGTCGCCGTGTGCTTGAGCGTCACGTGCTCGAGGCGGTCCTCGCCGGCGAGCGTCTCGACTTCGACGCCGGTGAGGAGATCGACTTTGGGGTCGGCGTCGATCCGCTCGATCAGGTATTGGGACATGCTCTGCGTGAGATCGTCGCGACGGATCGCCAGCTTCACGCTGCAGTTGTGCTGGCCGAGGTAGATCGCCGCCTGTCCGGCGGAGTTCCCGCCCCCGACCACCACGACTGACGTTCCGTCGCAGACGCGCGCCTCGAGATCCGTCGCCGCGTAGTAGACGCCGGCGCCCTCGAAGCGCTCGAGATCATCGACAGCCAGCCTTCGGTAGCTGGCGCCGGAGGCCACGATCACCGAGAGCGTCGGGATCTCGCTGCCGTCAGCGAGGACGACCGCGTGGAATCCCGTCTCGACCCGCAACCCCGCCACCTCGCACGGGGCATTCAGGCGAGCCCCTAGTCGCATCGCCTGGACGGCCGCTCTCGACGTCAGGTCCCCGCCGGAGATGCCATTCGGGAATCCCGCGTAGTTCTCGATGCGCGAGCTCGCGCCAGCCTGCCCGCCGATCGCCACGGCATCCAGCGACACGGTGCGCAGGCCCTCCGACGCGCCGTAGACGGCGGCTGCGAGCCCTGCGGGGCCACTGCCCACGACGACGAGGTCGAAGATGTAGCCAGGAGTTGGGTGGAACGTCAGCCCGAGGTGCTCCGCGAACGTTCCCGGTGACGGGCGGCGCATAGTCTCGGTCACGGTGATCACCGCAGGGATGTCTTCCGGGCGCAGCCCCATGCTCGTGAGCAGCGCATCGGCGTCGTCGACGTCCTCCAGGTCGATCCACGCATGCACGAGACGAGAGTGTTCGGCAAACGCGCGCAACGCCATCGCCTCGGGCGAATATCGCGACCCGACGATGCGGATCGCCTGCGCGTCCTCTCCGGACCTGAGGATCTCACGCCGCGCGACCAGCGCGCTGAAGATGGTTTCCGCGATCTCCGGGCGAACGCTCAGCAGCCGACGGAACTCGGCCTCCGCGATCACCAGGATGCGACCCCCCCGTGTGACGCGCCCGGTCAGGAAGCGGCGCTGACCCGTCAGAAGATTGAGCTCGCCCACGAACATTCCCGGCTCGAACTCGGCCACGACGAAGTCCTGGTCGCCGTCGGGTCGCACGACCTCAGCCCCGCCCTCGAGGATCACGAACAGGTCATACGACGCGTCTCCGGCCTCGAACAGAAAGTCGCCTGGGGTCACGGCCCGCTCGGCCCCAAAGGCGCCCAGTTCCGCGAGCGCAGACGCGCTCAGCACCGGGAACGCCACCGGGTCTGGAGGGCCC
>DATMQX010000037.1:0-10785 GCA_035567055.1 Solirubrobacteraceae bacterium | reverse complement strand
GACGGCTTCGCAATCGCGGGCGTGCCCGGGTCGGAGGCGCATGACGAGATCTTCTTCTCCGCCGATCGCGGCTACTACCGCGAGACGAACCGCGCCGGCGGCCTGGAGGGCGGCATGACGATCGGAACGCCGCTCGTCGTCCGCGGTGCGATGAAGCCGCTGCCGACGCTGACCAAGCCGCTGCGATCGGTCGACACCGAGACGCATGAGCCCGCTCAGGCGCTGCGTGAGCGGACCGACTCCTGCACCGTGCCGGCCGCGGGCGTGGTCGGCGAGGCGATGGTCGCATTCGTGCTCGCCGACGCCTACAGGCGCAAGTTCGGCGGCGACCACATCGATGACGTGCGTCAGGCCGTCGGCGCCTATGAGGAACGGATCGGGTGGCATTCGTCCTGATCGGCTTCATGGGCGCCGGCAAGTCCACCGCCGCGACAGAGCTGGCCGCTGCGCTCGGAACGGCTCCGCTCGACAGCGACCGGCTGCTGCAGGAGCGCCTCGGCCATACCGTCGCCCACGAGTTCGAGTTGCACGGCGAGAGCGCCTTCCGCGCCAAGGAGGAGGAGCTCGTTTGCGAGCTGCTCGACTCGGCGGCGCCCGAGACGGTGATCGCCCTCGGCGGCGGCAGCGTGCTGTCAGAGCGCGTCCGCCGAGCGCTCTCGCCGCACGTGACGGTGCTGCTCGACGTCGACCCCGAGCGTGCCTGGGAGCGCGTGCGCCACGCGGGGATCGACCGCCCCCTTGCGCGCGACCGCGACGCGTTTCGCGCGCTTGCCGCGGAGCGCGGCGCCCTCTATGAGGAGCTGGCGGATGCAGTGCTTCCGGGGAACGGCCACGGGACCGCAACCAGGGCGCTGAAAGCGCTGCGCTCCCTCTCGGCGGCGCCCTCGAACACGAGACTGCTGTGGGCAACGTCGGCCTCCGGCGAGTACCCGGTGCTCGTCGGCCGGGGCCTGCTCTCGGCCCCGCGAGCGCTGGCGGACTTCTGGCCGCTCGACAGATCATCCTCACGCCCCTTCTGCGTTACCGACGAGAACGTCGCTCCGCTCTACGCCGAGCGGCTCGGGGAGATGGCGGCGACCATCGAGACCGCTGCAGGCGAGCGGAGCAAGACGCTCGCCGGCGCCGAGGGTGTGTGGCACGGACTGATCGAGGCGGGCATGACCCGCGCTGATCACGTGGTGGCGCTCGGCGGTGGCGTCGTCGGTGATCTGGCGGGCTTCTGCGCGGCGACCTACCAGCGGGGCGTACCGATCGTGCACGTGCCGACGACGCTCGTCGCTCAGGTCGACTCGGCGTATGGCGGCAAGACCGGCGTGGATCTGCCCGAGGCGAAGAACTACATCGGCGCCTATCACCAGCCGGCCGGCGTGCTCGTCGACCCCGACACCCTCGCGACGCTGCCGCCCGCCGAGCTGGCCTCCGGCTGGGTCGAGGTGCTGAAGACGGCGCTGATCGCCGGCGGCGAGCTCTGGGACAGCGTGTCCGCCGGCGGGCCGGTGGACGAGCGCACGATCCTCGCGTGCGCGCGCACGAAGCTGGCGGTGGTGGCCGCCGACGAGCGCGACGCGGGGCGTCGCCAGGCGCTCAACCTCGGGCATACGGTCGGACACGCGATCGAGAGCGCCACCGGCTATGGCCGCTACCGCCACGGCGAGGCCGTCGGCCTCGGCCTGCTCGCGACGCTGCGGCTCTCAGGGCAGGACGAGCTCCGTGCCAGGGTGGGCGCGCTGCTCGTCTCGCACGGGCTCCCCGTGGCGCTCTCGGCCGAGGAGACGAGCGTCGCGCGCCTGCTCGAGGCGATCGCACGCGACAAGAAGCGCACGGGCGCCGGCGTCCCGTTCGTTCTGATCAGCGCGCCGGGCGAGGTGCAGACCGGCTGTGAGGTCGAGGAGGCCGAGCTCCGAGCGAGCCTCGAGGAGCTGCTCGTATGAGCGGCCGAAGCTTCACGGTCGAGGTGATGCATGGGGTCAACCTCGACCAGCTCGGCAGGCGCGACCCGCTGCTGTACGGCACGCTCACGCTCCCGGAGCTCGAGGCGCAGATCGAGCGGCAGGCCGCCGAGCTCGGGCTCGGCACTCGCTTCTTTCAGACCAACCACGAGGGCGCGTTCGTCGAGCACCTGCATGGGCTTCGCGAGGACGCGGACGGGATCATCCTCAACCCGGGAACGTGGACGCATTACGCCTGGGCCATCCGCGACGCGCTCGAGATCGCCGCGCTGCCGGCGATCGAGGTCCACCTCTCCGACGTCGAGCACCGCGAGCCCTGGCGGCGCGTCTCGGTGATCCGCGACCTCTGCTTCGCGACCATCTCGGGACGCGGCCCGGACGGCTATGTCGACGCGGTCTCGCAGATGCGCGAGCAGCTCGATCGGGGTCGCGGTTGACGCGCAGCGACTCCATACGGCCGGAGCTTGCCCGCGACGAAAGGCTCGCGCACGAGCTTCGCGAGCACGAGGTCGACGCGCTGCTCGTCGAGACGTCGATCAACCTGCGCTATCTCACGGGCTTCACCGGCAGCCATGGGCTCGCCGTGCTGGTGGCGGGCGATCGGGCCGAGGACGAGACGCTTGGCGTGCATCGCTTCATCACCGACTTCCGCTACGCCACGCAGTCTCGTGAACAGGTGCCGGAGACCTTCGAGCGCCAGATCGTCGCGGGCGAGCTGCTCGACGCGGCCGTGGGCTCTCTCCCCGGCCGGCGCGGACGGCTCGGCTTCGACGACGCGACTCTCTCCGTCGCGCGCCACCGGAAGCTGACCGAGCTGCTCCCGGAGGGCTGGCAGCTTGTACCGCTCGCGGGCGCGGTCGAGCGACTGCGGGCGGTCAAGGAGCCCGGCGAGGTAGCCCGCATCCGCGCCGCCTGCGAACTGGCCGATGAGGCGCTGCGGCTGGTGCTGGAGGCAGGGGTCGTCGGTCGGACCGAGCGCGACGTGGCGATCGAGCTGGAGCTGCAGATGCGCCGGCTGGGCGCGCAGGCGCCGAGCTTCCCGTCGATCGTCGCCGCCGGTGCGCACGCCGCGCTGCCACACGCCGAGCCGCGAGACGAGGAGATCCCGCCGGACGTACTGCTCACGATCGACTGGGGAGCTTTGAGCGACGGCTACTGCTCGGACTGCACACGCACGTTCGCAACGGGCGACGCGATCCCCGATGAGGCACGCGAGATCTACGCGCTCGTGCTGCGCGCACAGGAGCGAGGGTTGGCTGCCGTCGAGGCCGGTCCGAACGGGCGCGAGGTGGACGCCGTCGCGCGGGAGGTGATCGAGCAGGCCGGCCAGGGCGAGAACTTCGGGCACGGGCTCGGTCACGGCGTCGGCATGGACATCCACGAGGGACCCCGCCTGTCGCGCACCGCGGGGGAGGAGCCGCTGCTGGCGGGGAACGTCGTCAGCATCGAGCCCGGCGTGTACCTGCCCGGCCGGCTGGGTGTGCGCATCGAGGACCTGGTGGTCGTGCAGGAGGACGGCTGCGAGGTCCTCACGAGCCTCCCGAAGTCGCTGACCGTCATCTCGTGAACCGCGCCGCCGAGCGCTGGCGCTGCGGCCGAGCGAGTATCGTCTCGGGCGCCTGGCGCACCAGGCGTCATCTGCTCACGCTGACCGTCCGAGAGGGGGACTGAATGCCATCGCTGCTCGACCTCACGAGTCAAGGGGACGTGGGCACCATCACCGACGAGTCAAAGCTCTCGTCGGTGACGCTGATGAACCCGCAGCAGCTGTACGAGCTGTGGGAGCGCCAGAACTGGCAGTCGCACACGATCGACTTCTCGCAGGACCGACGCGACTGGGCGTCGATGGAGCCAGAGCTACGCGATCGGATGTCCTGGAACCTGTCGTCGTTCTTCATCGGCGAGGAGCGCGTCACGACGCAGTTCTCCGGGCTGGTGATGTCCTACGAGAGCCAGAGCGAAGAGGCGTTTCTCACCACCCAGCAGGTCGACGAGGCCCGTCACGCGCAACATTTCAACCGCTTCTACGAGCAGGTCCTCGGCATCGACGGCAGCTTCGAGGACCGTCTGGCGCGGGCGCGCAACGACCTCAACCCGGCCTTCATCGAGATGTTCGACGGTGTGCTCGTCGACTGGGGCCGGCGGCTCGTCGAGAACCCTCGCGACATCGAGGCGAAGGTCGACTTCGTGGTGCTCTACCACATGGTCATCGAGGGGACCCTCGCGCTGACCGGCCAGTGGTTCCTCACCGACTACATGGAGCGCAAGGGGATCCTGCCCGGATGGGTCGAGGGCTTCAAGCTGATCTCCCAGGACGAGCACCGTCACGTCGCCTACGGCACGTGGTTCCTGCGCGAGAAGGCCGCGGACCCCGCTATCAGGCGGCGCATCGCCGAGTGCCTGGCCGAGCTGATCCCGCTGGCCTCGGCCGTCCTGGTTCCGCCGGGCGAAGATCCGAACAACTACGCGATCCTCGACTACACGATGGAGGAGACCAACACGTTCGCCTTCAACGCGCTGAACCGGCGCCTGAAGGTAGTCGGCATCGATCCCGCCCTGCTTGCGGCTGCGGCATAGGCGCTCGCAGCTCCCGCTAAGCGGTCTTCTCGAACACCAGCCTGTGGTGATCGATCAGCTCACGTTCGAAGCAGACCCTGTTGGCGCCCACTCCGGACGTGAACGCCAGGCGAAAGTCTCGGCTGCTCAGCCAGCGCGGGACCAGCTGCAGCTTGAGGAGGCTCTTCCTCAGGCTGCGCGCGCCGGTGCGCCTGCTCCATTCGCTGATCGTCTGGATGTAGTCGAGACGGCCGTTGGAGCTCTCCACCAGGCGGAAGCCAGGTTGCGCGCAGCGGACGATCTGGTCCCGATCCATGGGGAGCCAGGAACCGGGGAACTGGCGTCCCATGAGCGCGAGATACCAGGCGTCTGAGTCACGTGGAGCGTTGATGTCGACACGATCCAGCGGGATCATGTTCGCTCCGAAGACCATCGTCTGCAGGTAGAACCGCCCCCGCTCCGGCAGCAAGCCGGCGATGCGCGCGAACAGCCCGCGATAGATCTCCTCCTGGCGTCCGGCTTCGTACTCCTCCGGCGAGCAGAAGTGCTCGAAGGCGCCGAGACTCGCCACGGCGTCGAACGGTCCGAACGTCTCACGATCCACCTGCCGCGCGTCGCGCAGGTGGACGTCCAGGCCATGCCTGCGGCAGGCCTCCAGCTGGGCCCGCGACAGGGTCACGCCGAGCCCAGAGGCTCCACGGCTGCCGGCGAAGGCCAGCAGCGGCCCCCAACCGCAGCCGAGGTCGAGCACCCTGCGTCCCTCGGCGATGCCGATCTGCTCGGCGACGTACTCGTGCTTTCGCCGTTGGGCCTGCTCGAGGCTCAGTGAGAAGTCGCCGTCGTACTTCGCTCCGCTGAAGTCGGCGAGCTCTCCCAAGCTGAGCCGGAAGACCCGGTCGGTCAGCGAGTAGGTGAAGTCGATGTCGTGGCGGTCGGCCATATCCCCCTGAATGCGTCACGTTGAGCCTATCCGCGAAAGAGGTGCTCCACCCTCTCGCCGGCTACGACGGGGGGCGGCCCACAGATCAAGTGCGCGGGCGGCGGCCGGTTCAGGTCCGATCCCTGCGTGCTCCTATGATGCGAGGCCGTGGCCATAAGCACCAACCAATTCAAGAACGGAAATCACATCGACGTGGACGGGACCGTCTTCAAGATCGTCGAGTTCCAGCACGTCAAGCCCGGGAAGGGCGGGGCATTCGTACGAACGAAGCTCCGCCGGGCAAGCGACGGGAACGTGATCGACCGCACGTTCCGGGCCGGGGAGAAGTTCCGGGCGGTGCACACCGAGGCCCGCAAGATGCAGTTCCTCTATGCGGACGGCAGCAACGCGCACTTCATGGACACGGAGTCCTTCGAGCAGATCGAGGTGCCCGAGGCGACCGTGCAGGACACCCTGCGCTGGACGAAGCCGAGCAGCGAGGTGGATCTGCTGTTCATCGACGGCCAGCCCGCCGACGTGCAGCTCCCGAGCGCCGTGGACCTCGAGATCACCCAGACGGATCCCGGGGTGCGAGGCGACTCGGTTTCCGGCGGCGGCACGAAGCCCGCCACGCTGGAGACCGGCGCGGTCATCCAGGTCCCCCTGTTCGTCGAACAGGGCGAGCGCATTCGCGTGGACACGCGCTCGGGCGAGTACGTGGCAAGAGCCTAGATGCGACGCTCGGAACAGCGCCGCGCCGCCGTGATCGCCGTCTACCAGCACGATCTCACCGGACGGCCGCTGGTGGAGACGCTCGGGCCCGACGCCTCGCTGTTCGCACGAGCGCTGGCACACGCGGCGGTGGATCGCGCGGAGGAGCTCGACGCCGTCATCGACAGGCACGCGCACGGCTGGTCGGTGCAGCGCATCCAGCCGCTCGAGCGGAGCATCATGCGGGTGGCCCTCATCGAGATGCTGCACCCCGACGCCGCTCCCGCAGAGGAGCCGATACCGCCGGAGGGTGCGATCGAGGAGGCCGTGGAGACGGCGAAGACGTTCTGCGGCAGCGAGGCTCCCGGGTTCGTCAACGGCGTGCTGGCTGCGGTTCTGCGCGAGGTGCGAGAGAATGCCGGCATCTCATGAGCGGCGTCGAGAATCTCGAGGATCTCATCGCCCGCCTGGAGCGGGCAGCGGAGCAGCTGCGCTCGGGCGAGCTCTCGCCGGACGCCGCGGCGACGATGGTCGAGGACTGCGCGTCGCTGGCGACGCAGGCGGCGGCCGAGCTCGAGCAGCTGACGCGTGCCGAGGTGTCCGCCCCGGCGCCCGGCCAGGACACGCTGCTCTAGGTCCACGCAGGTCGTGGACCCGAGCTATCCGGAGAGCCTGCGCGAAGAGGTAGAGCGTTACCTGGCGCAGATGCGCTTCTCCGAGGAGCCGCTGACGGCGGGCCTGGAGGAGGCGATGCGCTACTCGCTGCTCGCCGGCGGCAAGCGGATCCGCCCGGTCCTGGCGCTCGCGACCGCACGAGCGATCGGCATGGAGCGCAGCGAGGTGATGCCACTGGCGGGGGCGATCGAGCTGATCCACACCTACTCGCTGATCCACGACGACCTGCCCGCGATGGACGACGACGCGTTGCGCCGCGGGCAGCCCACATGCCACGTGAAGTTCGGCGAGGGCGTGGCGATCCTCGCGGGCGACGGACTCTACGCGGAGGCGTTCCGCCATCTGCTGACACGGCAGCGCTCCGCTCCTGAGCGTGTGCTGGCGGCGGCCGCCGAGCTCGCGGCGGCGACGGGCGTCAACGGGATGGTCGGAGGCCAGTACGCGGACGTCAGCCCGTCCACCCCGAACGGTCCGCCGGCCCTGCGACGATTGCACGAGCTGAAGACGGGCCGTCTGATCGGCGCTTCGGTGCTCTGCGTACTACTGTTGGGTGGGATTGCAGATGGACCTGAGACAATGCCCTTCCGTCGCTTCGCCGCCGAGCTTGGCGTACTGTTCCAGATCGTCGACGACATACTTGACGTCACAGGTACCGACGATGCACTGGGAAAGCCTCGAGGCAGCGATGAGCGTCACGGCAAGCGCACATACGTGAGCGAGTTCGGAATCGATCGAGCAAGGGAGCTGGCCGCGGATTCCCGGCGGATGGCCCTCGATGCGCTCGCCGAAGCTGCCGGCCGCTCCCGCGACACCGGCGAGCTCGAGGGAA
Organism: Solirubrobacteraceae bacterium; assembly: GCA_035567055.1. Classification (GTDB taxonomy): domain Bacteria; phylum Actinomycetota; class Thermoleophilia; order Solirubrobacterales; family Solirubrobacteraceae; genus Palsa-744. The sequence continues at coordinate 3,146 of DATMQX010000037.1, read as the reverse complement.
TCACGGACTTCATCTACACGCGCACCTCATGAGCCTCCTGGAGCAGATAAACGGTCCCGAGGACCTGCACGGCCTGTCCGAGCAGGAGCTCGCCGACCTCGCGCAGGAGGTGCGCGAGCACATAATCGACACCGTCGGCGAGATAGGCGGTCATTTCGGGGCCAATCTCGGGACCTGCGAGCTCGCCGTCGCGCTGCACTCGGTGCTCGACTCTCCGCGCGACAAGATCCTCTGGGACGTCGGGCACCAGGCCTACCCGCACAAGATCCTCACCGGCCGCCGCGACCGGTTGAGCACGATCCGCCAGTACGGCGGGCTGGCGCCCTTCTGCTCGATCGCCGAGTCGCCGCACGACATCATGGGCGCCGGCCACGCGTCGACGTCGATCGGCTACGCCGTCGGCATCAAGGAGGGCATGCGCCACGCGGGCGGCGACAGCGACGCGAAGGTGGTCGCGGTCATCGGCGACGGAGCCATGACCGGCGGCGTCGCCTTCGAGGCGATCAGCCAGGCCGGCGGCCTGGGTACGCCGATCGTGGTGGTGCTCAACGACAACGGCATGTCGATCGCCCCGAACGTGGGAGCTCTCTCGCGCTACTTCAATCGCGTGCGGCTCAACCCGAAGCTGTGGCACGCGCGCTCCGGCGTCGAGGGCGGCCTGACGCGCCTTCCCGGCGGCATCGGCGCCGCGTTCGAGCGCCTGGGGCCGCATCTGAAGGAGTCGATCAAGGCCTTCTGGGCGCCCGGCCTCTGGTGGGAGGAGCTCGACTGGGCCTACATGGGTGTGGTCGACGGTCACGACGTACGCGCGCTGCGAGAGGCGTTGCGCGAGGCCCTCGCGGCCGAACGGCCGGTGGTCGTCCATATCGCGACCGTCAAGGGCAAGGGCTTCGCACCCGCCGAGGACGGCGGCCTGGAGGGGATGGAGAAGTGGCATGCGGCAAAGCCCAACTCGATCGCGAACGGCTCTCCGACCCCCGCCTCGCCGAGTCGGGCGGGATCGATCACCAAGCGCACCAAGCCCGCGCCACCCCAGTACACGCAGGTCTTCGGCGAAGCGCTCGTGCGCGAATGCGAGAGGGACGAGCGCGTGATCGGAATCACCGCCGCCATGAACTCGGGCACCGGCCTCAGCCTGCTGCAGAAGGCGATGCCCGAGCGCTACTTCGACGTCGGCATCGCCGAGCAGCAGGCGATCCTGTTCGCGGCCGGCCTGGCCCTCGAGGGGCTGAAGCCGGTGGCCGCGATCTACTCGACCTTCCTGCAGCGCGCATATGACCAGCTCGTGCACGACGTCTGCCTGCAGAACCTGAACGTGGTGCTGGCGATGGACCGCGCAGGCCTCGTGGGCGACGACGGCCCAACGCATCACGGCATCTTCGACATCGCCTACCTGCGCTGCCTGCCCAACATCGTGCTGATGGCGCCGCGAGACGAGGCGATGCTCGTGCACATGCTGCACACCGCGCTCCGCTACGACGATGGGCCGATCGCGCTGCGCTATCCGCGCGGGGAGGGCACGGGAGTGCCCCTGCCGGCCGTTCCGGAGGCGATCGACATCGGCACGGGTGAGATCCTCTGCGAGGCCAAGGAGCCACAGGCGTCCGCGGGCGCCGGGCGGCGCGTGGCGCTGATCGGCTACGGCAGCGGCGTCGGCAAGGCGCTCGAGGCGGCCGAGGAGCTCAGCGGGCTCGGGATCGCCGTGACGGTCGCCGACGCGCGCTTCGCCAAGCCGATCGATGCGGGCCTCGTGGCGCAGCTCGCAGCCGAGCACGACCTGCTCGTCACGATCGAGGAGGGGGTGCTGGCCGGGGGCTTCGGCTCGGCCGTATGGGAGACGCTCAACGAGGCCGGCACCACGCCGCGCATCCTGAGGGTCGGCCTTCCGGACCGCTACGTCACCCACGGCAAGCCCGCGCTGCTGCACGAGGAGGTCGGCTTCACCGGCAAGCGCATCGCCGAGCGGGTGGCCGCCGCGATCTCCGACCGCGGGCAGCCGGCGCGCGGCGGAGCGGGCTCGGCGATCGTCGGCGCCTGAGCGCTTCTCCTTAAAAGAAACGACCCGCCGGGGAAGCGGGCCGTCTCAGGGGAGGAGGGATTCAGGAGAGATAGTGCTGCACCTCTCGATCGTTATTCATGATGCCCGCGACATGCGGATCTCTGTGTGACATCGATCACAGAGGGACGGGCGAGGTGCGTCACCGCTGGCCGTCGCCCCTATGTGTAACGGTTCGCTGCGATGGCAAAGCGCCGCCTCGACACCTTGCTGGCCGAGCGCGGCCTGTTTCCCTCCCGCAGCCGCGCCGCGGCGTCGGTGATGGCCGGGGAGGTTCGGCTCGGACCGGGCGGCGATCGGGCGGCGAAGCCGGGCCAGCTCGTCGACGTGGACGAGCAGCTGACCGTCGAGAGTCCGCGCGCGTATGTCTCTCGGGGAGGGATCAAGCTCGCAAACGCCCTGGACTCGAGCGGCCTCGACGTCGCGGGCAGGCGTGCGCTCGACGTCGGCGCGTCCACAGGCGGGTTCACCGACTGCCTGCTGCAGCGAGGGGCCCGCGAGGTGATCGCGGTGGACGTCGGCTACGGCATCCTCGACTACCGCCTCCGCGTCGACCCGCGCGTCTCGGTGCTCGAGCGCACGAACGCGCGGGCGCTCACGCCGGCGATGCTGCCGCAGGCCGCCGGCCGAGCGCCGGAGCCCCCCGATCTTGCGACGGTCGACGTGTCGTTCATCTCCCTGGAGAGGGTCCTGGGGGCCGTCCTCGGCTGCCTCGGCCCCTCCCACGACGTGCTCGCGCTGGTGAAGCCCCAGTTCGAGGTCGGCCGCGGGCGGGTGGGGAAGGGGGGAGTCGTTCGTGATGCCGACCAGCGCCGCGCGGCGCTCGTGGCCGTCGGCGAGGCGGCGCTCGCGCTCGGTGCGGCCGTGCGGGGCTACCACTCCTCGGGCCTCCCGGGGCCGAAGGGCAACCGCGAGACGTTCATCTGGCTGGTCGATACGACCGCCGGAGGCGGCGCCGGCAGCGCGCAGGAGCTCGAGCGGCTGGCCCGCGAGGTCGAGCCGTGAGGGAGATCACGGTCTTCACCCACCGCCACGCGCAGGAGACTTGGCCGACGCTCGAGCAGCTGGCGGGCGAGGCGGCACGTGCGGG
>DATMQX010000036.1:0-8957 GCA_035567055.1 Solirubrobacteraceae bacterium | reverse complement strand
CCGAGCGGCGTGATGAGCGTGGACAAGCCGCCGCTGTCGATGTGGGTGCAGGCGCTCTCGGTGAGGGCGTTCGGCTATCACCCCATGAGCGTCCTGGTGCCGCAGGCGCTGATGGGGATGGCGAGCGTGGCGCTCGTCTATGACCTGGTGCGCAGGCGCTTCGGCCGCCTCGGTGGCTTCGTCGCGGGGCTCGCCCTAGCCACGACGCCGATCGCCGTTGCTATCTCCCGCCACAACAACCCCGACGCGCTGCTCGTGCTCTGCTGTGTCGCCGCGCTCTGGTGTGCGGTACGGGGGCTCGAAGGAGGACGCACGCGCTGGCTGCTGCTCGCCGGCGTGTTCGTCGGGCTGGGCTTCGAGACGAAGATGGGCGTGGCGCTGACCGTCCTGCCCGGGATCGTCGCCGCGTGGCTGTGGATCGACCCGCGAGGGCGCGGGCGCCTGCGGGCGCTGGGCCAGGTGCTGGCCGCCGGCGTGGCCACGGTGGTCGTCGGCGGAGCGTGGCCGCTGCTCGTGGAACTCACTCCCGCGTCCGACCGCCCGTGGGTCTCGGGCACCAGCGACAACAGCGTGCTCTCGCTGATCCTCAACTACAACGGCCTGAACCGCGTCGGCGGACAGGCGGGCCTGCCGACGGGCGCGGGCGGCAACCTGTCCGGCGGGACGCCGGGCCCGCTGCGCCTGCTCAGCTCGGCGCTCGGCGGCCAGGTCGGCTGGCTGCTGGGATTCGTGCTCGTCAGCTCGCTCGGCATGGTCGTGGCGAGCCGCCTGAGGCGCTCGGATCCGCGCAGCGGCTGGCTGATCGCCGTCGGCGGCGCCTTCCTCGTGACTGCAGCGCTGTTCAGCATCGCCAGCGGCATATTCCACCCCTACTACGTCTCGCTGCTCGCGCCGTTCATCGCCGCGCTCGCCGGGGCCGGCTTCGCCCAGCTCGCCGGCGGCAAGTTGAACGCCAGGGTTCTCGGGCCGCTCGCAATCGCCGCCGCGGTGGGCGTGGAGCTCATCATCCGCGGCCGCTACCCCGGCCAGCTGTCGTGGCTAACGCCGCTGCTGATCGCAGTAGGTGTGCTCGCCGCCATCGCGCTGGCCGCGTCCGTGGCTCCGCGCGTGCGCCTGCTGTCCGTCGGCTGCGCGTTCATCGTCCTGCTGATCGCGCCTGCCGCGTGGGCGCTCGAGACGCTCGGCTACGCGGCCAGCGGCACGTTTCCCTCGGGCGGGCCGGCATCGCTTGCGACCGGACCCGGCGGTCCCGGCGCGCGCTTCGGCGGGTCGTTCGGCCGCTTCGGAGCGCTGCGCCTGCGGGGTGTGATCGGCGGAGCACCGGTTCAGCCCGCTCTGTTCGGCGCCGGCCCCGGCGGACCGCCGCAGCCGGTGGTCGCCGGTCAAGCGTTTCTGGGCGCGCCGGCCTTCCCGCGCGGGAGCGGCCCACCCGCCTTCGGCGGCGGCCGCAGCGCGGTGGGAGCGCGGTTCGGCGATGGCCGCTCGATCGCGAAAGTCCTCACGTACGTGAGAAGCCACGGCGGCGGCACGATCGCGGTCTCCAGCCAGTCGAGCGCGGCGGCCGCGATCATCGAAAGGAACGCGATCGTCGCCGGCATCGGCGGTTTCTCGGGCCGCGAGAGCGACGTGAGCGTGGCGTGGCTCGCGCAGGAGGTGCGCACAGGCAGGATCCGCTGGGTTCTCGCGGAAGCCACCGCCGGCCGGTCGGGGGTCCCGGGAGATACCCGCGTGGGCGCCAAACCGGCGATGAGCGCCGTGGCAAGGGCGTGCCGGTCCGTCACGCTCCACGCCTCCGGCGGCTCGAGCACCGCTCCCGCAGCGGTCTCCAGCACGCTCTATGACTGCCGGGGTCGCGCGGTCGAGCTCGCCGGCGCGGGAAGATCCAACTCGTGAGAATCCTCGTCGTCGACGACGACCGTGCCGTGCGAGAGGCGCTGCGCCGGGCCCTGACGCTGGGAGGCTATGAAGTGCAGGCTGCCGAGGACGGCGAGCAGGCGCTCGAGCTGATCGCACAGGCGGTGCCGGACGCGGTCGTGCTCGATCTCGGGCTGCCCGGAATCGACGGTCTCGAGGTGTGCCGGCGGATCCGTCGTCTCGGGAATCGCGTGCCGATACTGATCCTCACGGCCCGCGACGCCGTGGCCGACCGCATCGACGGGCTCGACGTGGGCGCCGACGACTACATGATCAAGCCGTTCGACGTCGGCGAGCTGAAGGCGCGCGTGCGGGCGCTGCTGCGCCGCGCGGCGCCCGAGGGCGATCCCGACTCGCTTTCCTTTGCGGAGGTCACCCTCGACCCTGGCCGCCACGGAGCTCAGGTCGGCGAGCGCTTCGTGGAGCTGACGCGCACCGAGTATCAGCTGCTCGAGCTGCTTATGATCAACCCGCGCCACGTGCTCTCGCACAGCTTCATCTACGACAGGGTCTGGGGCTATGACTTCGGCCCGGCTTCGAACGCTCTGCGCGTGTACGTCGGATACCTGCGCCGCAAGCTCGAGGAGGCCGGCGCGCGCGAGCTGATCCACACGGTCCGTGGCGTCGGATACGCCCTGCGGGAGCCGTGAGCGGCGCCGGCGATGACGCTGCGCACGCGGATCGCCGCCGTCGCAAGCCTCTCGGTCGCGCTCGTGGTGCTCGCAACGGCGGTCGGGCTGTACGTCGCCGTGCGCTCAGACCTTCGCGGTGAAGTGGACAGCGCGCTGAAGGCGCGCGCGCGAGCCTTCGGCGCCACGCCTCCGCGCGACGGCGGCAGGGGAGGTCGCACACCCGTGCTGGCGGCGCCCTTCGGCGGCGCCCGCGGGAGCAGCGGCGAGCAGCCGGGCAGGGGGATCGGCGGGGCGGGTGTGTCCTTCGCCGCCCCGGGTGGCGGAGGGGCGCCGTTCCCGGGGCGCGACGGGGGAGGGCAGGGTGGCTTTCCGGGACACGTGGAGCCGGCTCCCTTCGGAGCCGCCTCGGGCTACGTCCAGTTCGTGTCCGCCCAGGGGACGGTGAACGTGCCCGGTGGGCAGGGCAACGCGCCGCCGAGGCTTCCGCTCACCGCTCTCGACCGCGGGATCGCCGCGCGCGGCAGCGGCAGCAGCCTGACCGACCGACTGCTGAACGGGACGCGCCTGCGCGTGCTCACGCAGGGCGTCGGCTCAGCCGGGGCGGTCGTGATCGCGCGACCGCTGACGGAGGTTGAGAAAGAGCTGAGCCGGCTCGTGCTGATCCTCGTGCTGATCGGCGCCGGCGGCATCCTGCTCGCCGCCGTGCTCGGCGCTCTGATCGCGCGTACGGCGCTTGCCCCGATCGCGCGGTTCACTACGAGCACGGAGACGTTGACCGGGAGCCTCGACCTCTCGCGACGGCTGGAGGTCGAGGGACGCGACGAGCTCGCACGCCTCGCGGGGAGCTTCAACCGCACGCTCGATGCCCTGGAGCGCTCGGTGCAGGCCCAGCGGCACCTGATCGCCGACGCCAGCCACGAGCTGAGAACGCCGATCGCCTCGCTGCGAGCCAACATCCAGGTGCTCGGCGAGGCCGAGCGGCTGCCACTCGAGGAGCAGGAGAACCTGCGCCGGGACATCGTCGAGGAGCTCGACGAGCTGACGGCGCTCGTGGGCGACGTCGTGGAGCTGGCACGCGGGGCGGCGCCTGCGGGGCCGCCCGACGACGTCAGGCTGGACGAGTTGGTCGAGGGCGCGGTTCAGAGGGCACGGCGGCGCGGCGATCTTCGCTACGAGCTGAAGCTCGAGCCGACCGTCGTGAGCGGCCACGCCGACCGCATCGGGCGCGCCGTCTCGAACCTCGTGGACAACGCCCGCAAGTGGAGCCCGCCGGGCGGCCTCGTCGAGGTCTCCCTCGCCGATGGCCTGCTCACCGTCCGAGATCACGGCCCCGGCTTCGATGAGGCCGATCTTCCGTTCGTGTTCGATCGCTTCTACAGGGCCGACGAGGCGCGCAAGCTCTCGGGCTCCGGTCTCGGCCTCGCGATCGTCCGCCAGGCGGCCGAGGCGTGCGGCGGCTCGGTCGAGGCGCAGAACGCGCCCGATGGCGGCGCGCTGCTGCGCGTGAGCTTCGGTCCGACGGTGAAGTTCACCGAAGCGGTGAGCGTAGAGGCTTGACCGCATCCGTCGAGCGGTGCCGGGGCTGCCGTGGAGCGTCCGCCGCCGTCTTTAGGGTCTCCCAGCGACATGCGTAGGAATGAAGGAGATCGGAGGGGTTTGTCTAATACGCCCGTTGATTCGCGCAACTTTGGTGGTCGCGCGGAGTCATAGTGCTGTGAGAGTTGCTTTGTTCTAGAGGGAGGTCGTTGATGAGGGCCCACGCTCGCGTAGTCCTGTTGGCGCTGGTTACAAGCGCAATCGTTGCTGTATCGGCGCCTGCTGCTCAGGCTGCGTTCGGCGTGTCGAAATTTGAAGCCCTGACCTGCAAATCAAACGCCCCCGAGGGCAAACCGGGCGAATGCTCGACGGCCACGCCCGAACTTTTCTTCACCCAGGCCGCCGGCCACCCGAACGTCGGCGTCACGGACTTCACGTTCAACGAACTCGGCACCAAAGGCAACGGTGTCAAGTCCATACGGACGGACCTCCCCGTGGGCTTCAGCACCAACCCTCAGGCACTTCCGCAATGCAATCTGGTCGACTTCAACGCCAACCTAGGAAAAGCAGAAGCAAATCATTGCAACTCAAACACCGAAGCCGGCACCCAAGAAATCACGATTGTTCTCCCTGGTCCGACGTTGGTCACGTTGACCGGAAACGTGTACAACCTCAATCCGGCGCCCGGTCTACCGCTCGAGTTTGGGATCGATGTCGCTCTGCCCTTCCTCGGCGGCATTCACGTGCATTCACTCCTGGAAGGGGGAGTCAGCTGGCACAAAGAAGCTGAAGCAACGGAAATGGGGATCGAATCGGGCGACTACCACGAGTTCTTCAAGATCAAAATCCATAAAAGTCTCGCGGAAGGTGAAGCGCCGCTCGATCGGTCGCGCCTGAACTTCAACGGGACTGTCGGCAACGGGCTGCTTACGACCCCGACCACCTGCCCCGGTCCCCAAACGACCCACCTGCGGGTCGAACCATACGAAGGCGCCCCCGTGACGACCAGCTCCACCACCACGGCGACGCCAGCGGAAGAAAACTGCGGTGTCCTCAAATTGGAACCGACGTTCTCGCTTTCTCCATCGACGACCCAGTTGGACTCGCCCAACGGGATCACGACCGAACTGAAGTTCCCGTTGAACAAATCATCGTCTGAAATCGAAAACTCCGACCTCAAGAGCTCGACGGTGGTTCTGCCCGAAGGGCTCACCCTCAACCCCGCCGGCGCGCATGGCCTCGAAGCCTGCACGCCCGAACAGCTCGGCGTCGGTACGGAAAAGACGACCGTGTCCTGCCCGCCACGTTCGAGAATCGGGTCCGCGGTGCTGAACGTGCCGGGGCTGCCTCCGGAATCGCTGACCGGTAACGTGTACCTGGGCGAGAAGTCGCCCGGTGCGATCACCAAACCTCCGTACACGATCTACGTGGTGACGGAATCGGCCCGGTACGGGCAGATGGTGCGCCTCGAAGGCACCGTCGAACCGAACGCAACGACAGGGCGCCTGACCACGACGTTCTCCAACAACCCTCAGGGCCCATTTACGAACCTCAAGCTCACGTTCGACAGTGGCCCGTTTGCCAATCTCGCCAACCCGCTCACGTGCGGCGCGGCAGCGACGGGCGGCACTTTCACGCCGTACTCCGGCGGGGCGTCCGTCTCGCTGGTCTCGGAATTCCTCGTAGACAGCAACGGCGAAAAAGGCGCGTGTCCCGCGTCGCCTCCGTTCATCTTCGGCCAGAGCGCGTCGGCCGAATCGGCGCAAGCTGGCGCCAACACGACGTTCAACATGACCTACACGCGGTCCGACGGCAACCAGTACATCGGAAAAATCAAGACGGTGCTTCCGAGCGGCCTGGTTGGCATCATCCCCTCGGTGACGCCGTGCGGGGAACCGCAGGCGAGTCTCGGAAGCTGCGCGTCATCGAGCCAAATCGGTACGGTGATGGTTTCAGCTGGCGCCGGTACACACCCGTATTCCTTCCCTGGCAAGGTCTACCTCACCGGGCCCTTTGAAGGCGCTCCCTACGGCCTGTCGATCGTCGTGCCTGCCACAGCGGGACCGTTCGAACTCGGCAACGTCATCGCGCGAGTGAAGATCGAAGTCGATCCTCACACGGCGCGTGTGATCCTCACAGATAACGCCGTCCCGACCATCATCGGCGGCATCCCCAGCCGGATCAAATCGATCGCCGTGTCGATCAATCGCCAGGGCTTCGAGCGCAATCCGACCAACTGCGGATCGCTTCCCGTCGAATCGACGCTGACGGGCACTCTCGGCACGAGCAGCAGCCTCTCCACACCGTTCCAGGCCGAAGGCTGCGGGTCGCTCGGGTTCAAACCGGCGTTCTCCGCGTCTACCACGTCGAAGATCTCGAAAGCGAACGGCGCCAGCCTGTTCACGAGCGTCACCCAAGGGTCTGGCGAAGCGAACATCAAATCGGTGGTCGTCACGCTGCCCAAGCAGTTGCCGTCGCGTCTGACGACGCTGCAGAAAGCGTGTCCTGAAGCGACGTTCGCAGCGAACCCGTTCAGCTGTCCTGCGGGATCGAACGTGGGGACGGCCACGGCCGTGACACCGGTGCTCCCGGCTCCGATGACCGGACCTGCCTACCTCGTCTCACACGGTGGCGCGGCCTTCCCCGACCTCGATCTGGTCGTCGAAGGCAACGGCTACCGCGTGATCCTCGTGGGCAACACCGACATCAAAAAAGGCATCACGACGACGAGCTTCGTGAGCACGCCGGACGTTCCGGTCACGAGCTTCACCGTGAACCTGCCCACCGGTCCGCACTCGGCCCTGGGAGCCACAAGCGACCTGTGCGCCGTTCCACTTGTGATGCCGACAACCATCACCGGCCAGAACGGGAAGGTCGTAAAACTCAACACGAAGATCTCGGTCACCGGCTGCGGCGTGCGAATCGTCGGGGTGAAGGTGATCGGCAACTCCGTGTTCCTCACTGTCCAGACGTTCGGTGCCGGTCGCATCAGCGCGAGCGGCTCCGGGCTGAGCAGCGCATCCCGCAAGCTGAACAGCGCCAGCAGAAGTGCAGGGCTCAAGCTCTCGCTCACCTCCAGCGGGCGACGCAGGCACCGCCCGATCCACATCAAGGTGCGCGTGGGCTTCGTGCCTACGCACGGAGCACATTCGACGGCGTTCAAGACGGTGAGCTTCCGCTGAGACTCTCGGCTCCGCGCGAGGGCGAAGGATCCCTCGCGCGGTAGCCGTTGCGAAGGTCAAGCAGGGCGGGTCGATCACGATCCGCTTCGCGTTTCGCTCGCTCGCCGCCCTCCGATGCCCTAGATTTGGTGGATGGATGTCGTCGAAGGTACGGATACCTCAGCGTCACCAGGGGGGGTCGAACGTCTTCTGGAGGGCGTGCGCCGGCTCATGCTGCTCGCGGACAGCTCCGCCGAGCCGGCGGCGATCTTCCGTGCGCTCGCCCGAGAGCTGCTGAACATCACCGGCGGCGAGGAGGTCCACGTCCACCATCTCTCGTCCAGGGGCGATGAGGATGAGCAGGTGGCGGTCTACATGTTCGACGGCTACAGCCGCCTCAGCTATCTCGTCCCGCGCAGCGAGCGCCCGCCGGGCGTGAGCTGGGTCGCAAGCTCCGGTCGCAGCTTCCTCGCCGGGGATGCCCGCGAGCTCGCCGCCAACCTGCCGAGGCTCGCGGCGGCAGGGCTCGGCAACTGCGCGCTGCTGCTGCCCTTGGCGGAGCGGGGCGAGGTGGAGGCCGTCGTGGTGATCGCCGGGGGGATCTCCGAGACCTTCACGCCACAGGCGGTGGAGCTGGCGACCGTACTCGTCGACCAGGCCGCGACCGCGCTCGCACTCGTCCGCGCACGGGCCGAGGCCGGCACCGATCCGATCACCGGCGGCATGAACCACAGGGCAATGCGCAGGCGTCTGGACGAGGAGATCGGCCGCGCCCAGCGCGGCGGGAGCCCGCTCTCGTGCCTGCTGATCGACCTCGACGACTTCAAGCAGGTCAACGACCTCCACGGTCACCCGGCAGGCGATGCGATGCTCCGCGACGTCGTGCAGGCGCTCGTTGGCGAGTTCCGCGCCTTCGACCGCGTCGCCCGCTATGGCGGCGACGAGTTCGTCGTGATCCTCCCCAACGCCGACCTCGCGAGCGCAGCCGCCGCGGCGACGCGCGCGCTGGAGCGGCTGCGCGAGCTGCCGGCGCTGTCCGAGGGGAGCCAGGGGGTCTCCGCCTCGATCGGCGTCGCACAATGGGAGCAGCGGATGACCACCGACCAGCTGCTCGAAGCCTGCGACGCGGCGCTGCTGCGATCCAAGCGCCAGGGCAAGGGCCGCGTCACGCGAGCATCCGGGCGCGGCCGCTGAGGCCGCTGCGCCGCGCCGGCGCGACGTTGCCGGCCCCCGACGCGCCGCTCTGCGAGACTGGCGCCAGTCATCTCACAGCAGCAGACCCCTCGGGAGCCGCGATGTCGCAGAACAGCTTTGGCGCCAAGGACACACTCGATGTCGCCGGGCAGCAGTACGAGATCTTCCGCCTCGAGGCGCTCCAGCAGCGCTTCGACGTGGCGCGCCTCCCCGTCTCGCTGAAGGTGCTGCTCGAGAACCTGCTCCGCACCGAGGGCAACGGCTCGGTCACCGCCGCCGACATCGAGGCGCTCGCGAGCTGGGACGCGAACGCGCAGCCGAGCCGTGAGATCGCGTTCTCGCCCGCGCGCGTGCTGATGCAGGACTTCACCGGCGTGCCGGCGGTGGTCGACCTGGCGGCGATGCGCGACGCGATGGCCGAGATGGGCGGCGACCCGGCCAAGATCAACCCACTCGTACCGGCGGAGCTCGTGATCGACCATTCCGTCCAGGTCGACGCCTTCGGCACGCGTGAGGCCTT
>DATMQX010000035.1:0-41838 GCA_035567055.1 Solirubrobacteraceae bacterium | reverse complement strand
GGCCGAGGGCGCGGCACCCGGCAAGCCGTGAGGATCTTCGCCGCATCCAGCCTCACGTGAACGTTCTCTATGTCAACCACACCGGCGAGGTGAGCGGAGGCGAGCGCTCGCTGCTGATCCTGCTCGGCGCGCTGCCCGCGGAGGTGCATCCGCTGGTCGCAAGCCCGCCTGGCGACCTGCAGGCGGCGGTCGGGCAGCTCGACGTGCCCACGACGGCGATCACCGGGACGGCGGGCAGCCTCAGAGCGCATCCGCTGCACACTCCGCGGGCACTTGCCGAGATGGCCCTCGCGGCTGTACAGGTGGGGCGGGCCGCGCGGCGCCACCACGCCGATCTGGTGCACGCGAACTCGATCCGCGCAGGAGTCGTGCTCGGACTCGCTCGGCTCTCCGCCGCGGCGAGTGTGGTCCACGTTCGCGACTGCCTGCCGCCGGGGCCGCTGACGAGCGCAACGATGCGGCTGATCGCCGCCACCGCCACGACGGTCGTCGCGAACTCCCGCTACACGGCCGACTGCATGCGCGCGGCGGCGCCCGGAACCGACGTGGAGGTCGTGCATAACCCGGTCGATCTCGGCCGCTTCGACCCGGCGCGCATCGATCGCGCACAAGCTCGCGCCCGGCTGCGGGACGAGCTCGGCGGCCTCTCGGAGCGCAGGCTGCTACTCGGCGTGGTTGCTCAGATCAGCCCCTGGAAGGGCCAGGAGACGGCGATCGACGCGCTCGCGCGTCTCGTCGCCGAGGAGATCGACGCGCAGCTGCTGCTGATCGGATCGGCAAAGTTCGTCGCCCGCGCCACGCGCTATGACAACAGGAGCTATCTCGCCGAGCTGCGGGCTCGCATCGCCCGGGCCGGACTCGAGGATCGCGTGTCGTGGCTGGGGGAGCGGGAGGACGTGCCCGAGCTGATGCGCGCGCTCGACATCCTGCTGCTCCCCTCCCGGGAGGAGCCCTTCGGGCGGACACTGATCGAGGCCATGGCGCTCGGTGTGCCCGTGCTCGCCACGAACGTCGGCGGGCCACGCGAGATCATCGAGGACGGCCGCGAGGGATACCTGCTCTCACCCTCCGAGCCCGAGGCCTGGGCTCGCGCGGTTCGCGCGATCGCCGAGGACCCGCAGGCCGGCCGCCAGATGGGTGCGGCCGGGCGCCGGCGCGTGGAGCAGGCGTTCACCGTTGAGCGACACGTGGAGGCGATGCTCTCCGTATATGAGCGGGCGCTGGCGCTCAGGGCAAGCCGATGAGGCGTGGGCGCGCCTCCTCGGCGCGGGCCGTCGTCACGCCGCCCACAGATCCTCGGCGTCGTCGAGGATCTCGAGGAAACGGGCGCGCTCGGAGGTGAGTGTCCGGCGCATGCTCTCTTCGCGCCCGGAGGCGAGCATCGCGTCCAGCTCCCCAGGGGAGGCGGTGAGTGCCAGCAGAGCCGAGTCGATGATCGCGCGCTTGCTGCGGCGCGGCACCAGCGAGGTCTCGCCGTCGCGGCAGAAGGATCGGTTTCCGACGCAATCCGGACAGACGACCGTCGTGCCGAGGGCCATGCTCTCGAGCGCCGGCAGATACGCGCCCTCGACCGGGTTGGGGAGATGCACGCTCACCCGTGCGCGGGCCATCGCCTCCAGCAGCTCGTTCCTGGAGGTAGGAGCATCGAGGAGGACCACTCGATAACCCCTCTTGGTGAGGTTGGCGGCGATCGCCGAGCCCATCGCAGGATCCTTGGCCGCGAGCACGACACAGTCGACGTCGCGTGCGTCGGCTGGGCGCGCGGCCGGCAGCTGGTCGAGGTCGATGCCGATCGGGACGGTGAAGATCGGGCCGTTGACTGCCGGGATGCCCTCGAGCGCATCTTGGATCTCGCCGCTCACACAGATGCGGATCGCTCGATGCGCGAGGAACTCGTGCGGAGGCCCGTCGGTCAGCGCCGGGCTGAAGTCCTGGATCAGGTTGACGATCGGAACCGACGAGGACGCGCGCTGCGCCGGCTCGAGCGCGCGCCAGTCGACGCCCGCGAGGAACTGCACGTCGGCATCGACGGTCTCGCCGGGATCCACCACGTACTCGCGCAGACCCGACCACGGATTGCTCGGGTCCCAGACCGTGTCGGGAGAGAAGCGTATGAGCGCCCGATGTGGGGGGGAGCTGCGAACGTGCTCGAAATAGTGAAAGACCTTCAGATGACCACCCTGAAATCTCCGAAAGTCCCGGTGAAAGAGGACGAGGCTCATCTACGGCGACTCCGTGCTAACGCGTCGAGGAGGGCGCGCGCTCAGTCGAGCTCGTCATAGCCCCACAGGGCGACGAGGTCGCGATTCATGTATTCGCTCAGCGCCGCGACCTCCGGCTTGAAGCGGCGGCGCAGCTCGTTCATCACGCTCTCGTCGGGCGGCGGGACGTCGTCGTAGACTCCCCGCGCCCGGGCCACCTTGAACGCATCGTGCCGCAGCTCCCGCGGCGTCAGCGCCTTCGCCGCCGTCCTCGCGACTCGGGATATCGGTGATCGTCCAAGCGTCAGCGAGTGCAGCGCGTCGTCGAGTCGCTGCGAGCGTACCGCGCGGGTGGTCTTTTTCACTCTAATTTCCTCGATCGAGTGGCTATCGTCCACCTCCAGGAAATGAAGCACGCTGCGCATGGTCTCCTCGTTGTCCGCCTGAAAGTCGTCGTATATGATCACCCGCACGCGATCGGGGGCGAACAGGGCGTGATAGCGCTGTAGCTGATCGACGTAGCGGACATGCTCGGAATACTGGAGCAGCTGCGGCAGGTGGCTGCGGCGCGGGATGTGGCGCCCTTCACGCCGAGGCCCCTCGAGTGAGATGGCCTTGCGGAGATCCTTCTCGGTCTCGACGTGACTGCGTAGGAGCTGAAGATGGAGCGAGCGAAGGAAGGTGGCAGGCTCGCGGAGGATGGCTATGCTGCGCGCCTCGGGTTGCACCTCCGCGATGTTGCGTGCGGCGGTATGAGAGAAGAGGTATGACGGCGAGGCCTCGCCGATGCGCTGGTCCGGCAGCGCATCGGAGAACAGCGACAGGTAGTCATCGAGCGTCTCGGGGAGCGAGTGGCCTCTCGCGGGCTGAAAGCGCGCGCGCATGTCGCTTGCGAGGAATCGCGGCTCCTTGATCTGGGGCATGTAGATCTGAGGATGGCGCTTGAGCATCTCGTACAGCGCCGTCGTGCCGCACTTGTGGTGTCCGACGATGAAGAATTCGGGGACTCGCCGTTGCACCTCGCGTGCTCCGGTGAGCGCTTCGGGCGAGCCTTCCATTGGTCCGAGTGTATCCGCTCACTGACGGTCGGCCCGCGGCGTTGACTCACGCCGATCAGCCCCGAGGGGCCGCGCGAGAGGCCACATATAATCGGCGACCCCGCCATGAGCAGACGTCGCCCACGCAGCCTTCCCGGCCTCCCCCGCGAGGTCTACCGGCGGTCGCGAGCGCGGCGCAGGGCGGGCGAGGAGAGCCGGTTCAGCTCGCGCCTGCGAATGGACCCGGGCGCTCCCGAGCTGGTGATCTCGCCCCACTGGGACGATGCCGTCCTTGACTGCTGGGGTCTGATGGCCAGCGAGCGGCAGCTGAACGTGGTCAATCTCTTCGCCGGTATCCCCACGGACGGGCGCCCCGGGATCTGGGAGGCGATCATGGGTGTGCAGGACCCGGCGCAGCGCGCCCGCGAGCGGATGCGGGAGGACGAGCTTGCGCTCGCCCGCGCCGGCCGGAAACCGTTAAACATGACACTGCTCGACGATCAGTACCGCCGGCAGATGCGATCTCCGCCACCCGGTCTGGAGGATCTCGATCGCGCGGTCACGGGAGGGGTGCAGAGCGCATCGCGCGTGTATGTGCCGGCGGGCATCGGCGCACACCCCGACCATCTTCTGGCACGTCGCTACGGACGTATGCTGCTCGCCGGGGGCATGCCGGTCACGCTCTACGCGGAGCTGCCCTACTGCATCTTTCACGGCTGGCCGTCGTGGGTGGATGGCGGGGCGGCCACGCCAACGCGCAACGTCGACGCCTACTGGCAGTCGTTCTTGAGGGACGTACCCGAGCTGCCATCGCTTCGCTCCGCCGACATCGACCGTCTGGAGGCGAGCTCGGCGACGGCTAAGTGGGGGGCTATCGACTGCTATCAGACCAGCCTCAACTACGGAGCGAGGCGACTGTTGAGCGACCCCGAGTTCCACGGTATCGAGGTCCGCTGGGAGCTCCGTACGCCGCCGTCATGACGAGGCCGGCGCGCCCCCCGAGCGTTGAGGTCCGCGGCCTGTATCGTGCGGCGTCACGTACACTCTCCGGCTATGAGGGACTCCACGATCGAGTGCCACGAGCGGCAGCGAGAGCCTGCAAGCCCGCTGCTTTCATTGCACTTGGAACTCGTGGAGAGCGGGGCTGATGGCGCATGAGGTTTCCAGGTTTCACTGAGCGCGGCGAGCGCTCGCCGCAGTTCTCGGTGCGCTCACAGCTGGATCTGCTGATCGGCGATAAGCGCCGGCGGATCGCGACTCTCTCCTTAACCTCCATCTTCGCCGCCTTCACCGAAGCGGGCATTCTCGCCGTCGTCGCCCAGGTGGCAGCGGCTCTTGTCAACGGAAAGGGCGTTCACTCCCAGACGGGCGTCTTTCACTTCCACGCGGCGGTCGGGACGCTCCTGTGGATCGGGGCCGGGCTCGCGCTGCTGCGACTGGCGCTGCAATGGCCGCTCTCGGTTCTCCCGGCTCGGATCGCCGCCGACGTGCAGGCCCAATTGCGCAGGAGGATCTTCCGGTCGTTCACGCGTGCCTCCTGGGATGTGCAGTCCCGCGACCGGGAGGGTCAGCTGCAGGAGATCATGACCAACCAGACCAGCCAGGCGACCGCGGGAGCCTTGCAGGCGACGGCTCTCGTCACCTCGCTGCTGAACTTCGTGATCCTGATGGCCGTCGCCGTCCTCCTGAGTCCGGCTGCGGCCGGTGTTGTGCTCGCAGTGGCCGTGTTGATGTTCGCGGTACTGCGGCCACTGCGATCGCTGGGATCCCGACGGGCTCGGGAACTGTCCGCGGAACAGGTGCGCTACGCCGGAGGGATCGCCGAGGCCAACCGCCTCGCCGAGGAGACGCAGGTGTTCGGCGTCGCCCGCGCGCAGTTCGAGCGGATCTCCCGTCTCGTGGGCGCGTGCCGCGACCTGTTCCTGCGGACCCAGGTGATCGCCAAACTCGTTCCGAACCTCTACCAGAGCTTCATCTACCTGATGCTGGTGGCCGCGCTCGCGGCGCTCCACGCGGTCGGGACAGGGCATGCCGGGTCGCTCGGGGCCGTCGTCCTGCTGCTCGTACGCGCTGCGCAGAACGGCCAGCAGGTGCAGGCCAACTACCAGTCACTGCAGCAGTCGCTCCCGTTCGTCGATCGCCTGGATCGGGCCCAGAAGCGCTACGCGGAGAGCAGCCCGGCCGACGGCGGCGCACAGCTCTCCTCGGTGCGGACGCTCGCCTTCGAGCGCGTGTCGTTCGCCTACACCCCGGAACGCCCCGTGCTGTCTGACGTGAGCTTCACGGTGGACGCTGGAGAAGCGATCGGCATCGTCGGCCCGTCGGGTGCCGGAAAGTCCACGCTCGTCCAGATCCTGTTGCGGCTGAGAGCGCCAAGCGACGGTCGCTATGTCGTCAACGAGCAGGCCGTGGAGCAGTATGCGCGCGAGGACTGGCACACGCTCGTCGCCTACGTGCCGCAGGAACCTCGGCTGCTGCACGCGTCGGTGGCGGAGAACATCCGCTTCTTTCGCGAGCTCGATGACGATGCGGTCGAGCGGGCCGCGCGGCTGGCGCGAATCCACGACGACATCATCAGCTGGTCCGACGGCTACGAGACAGTCGTGGGTCCTCGTGCCGACGCCGTGTCCGGCGGACAGCAGCAGCGGATCTGCCTGGCGCGAGCGTTGGCGGCGCGACCGCAGGTGCTCGTCCTCGACGAGCCGACGAGCGCGCTCGACCCCCACTCGGAGACGCTGATCCAGGAGTCTCTGACCGCACTGAAGAGCGAGCTGACGCTCTTCACGATCGCTCACCGCATGTCCACGCTCGACATGTGCGACCGCGTGATGGTGGTCCTGGACGGCCGCCTGGTGGCGTTCGACACTAAAGCCGTGCTGATCGAGCAGAACCATTACTACCGCTCGGCATCGATGATCGCCGCCGGGGCTCCGGGGGGCGTGCTGCCGTAGCTGTCGCTCGCCGGCCGGCCGGCCGGCACCGCGGGTTGACAACGAGGCGACGCACCGTAAAGCTCTCTGAGCTTGCGGAGAGGTGACCGGTGCTTCACAACAACTCTCCTGAGACAGGTCAACCTCAGCACGGATGCCCGCCACCTACCACCTATCCCACCTGCGCACGCTCGAGGCCGAGGCGGTCCACGTGTTCCGCGAGGTCGCAGCCGAATTCGAGCGGCCGGTGCTGCTCTTCAGCGGCGGCAAGGACTCGATCGTGCTGCTGCGCCTCGCGGAGAAGGCCTTCCGGCCGGGGCCGTTTCCGTTCCCCGTCATGCACGTGGACACCGGGCACAACTTCCCCGAGGCGCTCGAGTTCCGCGACCGCCGGGTCCGCGAGCTCGGCGAGCGGCTGATCGTCGCGTCCGTCGAGGATTCGATCCGCGAAGGAAGGGTCGTGGAGCAGACGGGGCCCCGCGCCTCGCGCAACGCCCTGCAGACGGTGACGCTGCTCGACGCGCTCGCCGAGAGGGGGTTCGACGCCGCCTTCGGCGGTGCGCGGCGCGATGAGGAGCGCGCGCGCGCCAAGGAGCGAATCCTGTCGTTTCGTGACGAGTTCGGCCAGTGGGAGCCCCAGCGACAGCGTCCGGAGCTGTGGAGCCTCTACAATGGGCGCATCCGCAAAGGGGAGCACGCGAGGGTCTTTCCGATCTCGAACTGGACTGAGCTCGATGTGTGGCAGTACATCGCTGAGGAGGACTTGGAGGTGCCCTCGATCTATTTCGCCCATGAGCGCGAGGTGTTCGCACGTGACGGCATGCTGTACGCGGTGAGCCCGTTCGTCGAGCTGATGGACGGCGAGCAGCCCTTCGCCGCCCGCGTGCGCTACCGGACCGTCGGCGACATGAGCTGCACGGGCGCCGTCGAGTCCGACGCCGCCACGCTCGAGGCGGTCGTGGCCGAGATCGCGGCGACGCAGGTGACCGAGCGCGGTCAGACGCGAGCCGACGACAGGGCCACCGAGGCGGCGATGGAGGATCGCAAGCGGCAGGGGTACTTCTGATGGATGGCGAGCCAAGTACATCAGGGACGCTTGCCAACGGCAACGGCAGCGTCGCCGAGTCCCACGGCCGCGCCGACGCGCCCGCGGCGGAGGACGCGCAGACCGTCTTCCGCCGCCTCACCGAGCGGCCCGCCGACCTCCTTCGGTTCGCGACGGCCGGCTCGGTGGACGATGGCAAGAGCACGCTGATCGGCCGGCTGCTCTACGACTCCAAGCAGGTGCTCAGCGATCAGCTGGAACACGTCGAGCAGACCAGCGAGCGAATGGGACACGACTTCCTCGACCTCTCGCTGCTGACCGACGGCCTGCGGGCCGAGCGCGAGCAGGGCATCACGATCGACGTCGCGTACCGGTACTTCGCCACGACGCAGCGCCGCTTCATCATCGCCGACACGCCCGGCCACGAGCAGTACACCCGCAACATGGTCACCGGCGCCTCGACCGCGGATCTGGCGATCGTCCTCGTCGATGCGCGAAAGGGCGTGGTGGCGCAGTCCAAGCGCCACGCGTTCATCAGCTCGCTGCTGGGCATACCCCACGTGGTGGTGTGCGTCAACAAGATGGACCTGGTGGACTTCGACGAGGCGGTCTTCGACGCGATCGTCGAGGACTTCGATCGTTTCGCGGCACGCCTCGAGATGCCCGACGTCACCTTCATCCCGATTTCGGCGCTGCACGGCGACAATGTCGTCGATCGCTCGGAGCGGATGCCCTGGTACCAGGGTCCTCCGCTGCTCTACCACCTCGAGCATGTGCACATCGCGTCCGATCGCAACCTGATCGACGTCCGCTTCCCGGTGCAGTGGGTGATCCGTCCGCCCGCGTCCAGCGTCAACGACTACCGGGCCTATGCCGGGCAGGTCGCCGGCGGCGTGATGCGCCCCGGCGACGACGTGGTGGTGCTTCCCGGTGGACAGCGCAGCACGATCGCCGGCATCGACACGCTCGACGGCCCAGTCGAGGAGGCGTTCCCGCCGATGTCCGTCGCGCTCAGGCTGGCCGATGACATCGACGTCGGACGCGGGAGCACGATCGTGCGCCCGCACAATCAGCCGACCACCGCCAACAGCTTCGAGTGCCTGCTGTGCTGGATGTCCGATCAGCCGTTGAGCCCGAAGCGTCGCTACCTGGTAAAGCACACCACGCGCATGACGATGCTCGGCGCTGCCGACGTGCGCTATCGCATCGACGTCGAGACGTTGCACCGCGACGAGAGCGCGACCACGCTTGAGCTGAACGATCTGGGGCGCGTGCACCTGGAACTCAGCTCGCCCCTGGTGTTCGACTCCTACAGGCGCAACCGCGTCACGGGCAGCCTGATCCTGATCGACGAGGCGACCAACGAAACCGTGGGCGCCGGCGTGATCCTCGACACCGAGGTCGACGAGGCTGACAGCTCGGACGCGAGGAGCGAGCGCAGCCCGAACGTTCGCTGGCAGGGGACGAAGATGACACGTGAGCGGCGCTGGCAGACGCTCGGGCACAGCGGCGCCACGATCTGGTTCACCGGCCTGCCCGGTGCTGGCAAGTCGACCGTCGCCGCAGCCGTCGAGGAGCGCCTGATCGCGGCCGCCCGGCCGGCGTTCCTGCTCGACGGCGACAACCTGCGCCACGGGCTCAACGGCGACCTCGGCTTCGACGAAGGGGCGCGCAGCGAGAACGTGCGCCGCACCGCGCATGTCGCGAAGCTGCTCGCGGACTCCGGCACGATCGCGCTCGTGAGCCTCGTCAGTCCGTACGCCGCCGACCGCGCGGCGGCCGCCGCGCTCCATGCTGCCGACGAGCTGGACTTCATCGAGGTCTACGTGGACGCACCACTCGAGCTCTGCGAGCAGCGCGATCCGAAGGGTCTCTACGCGCGCGCGCGTTCGGGTGATCTGGCCGGGTTGACCGGGATCGGCGCACCCTATGAGCCGCCGTCCGAGCCGGACCTCGTCCTCGGCGCCGGCGAAGAAACCGTCGAGCGAGAGGTCGAGCGGGTGCTCGAGCTGCTCGTCGCCCGCGGCCTACTGCCCGGCGCTCCCTGACCGCCACTCGGGGCGTCGCTCAGGGCCGGCGCAACCCGCCCGCCCCCGCTGTGCGGCGCCGGCCGCGTCCGACTATTTCTTGGGCGCGTGGAGCACGATCGTGCGTGTGCTCGAGCCGGAGACGAGCGCGCTCGAGTGCACCTTGACGAACACCCGGTAGCGGCCGCCGCGGCGAATCTTGACCACCAGGCTGAAGCGCGAGAAGGTGCGGCCTCCGTGTTTGACGGCGGTCGAGAACTGGGTGACGTATCGCGTCGATTCTTCGTTCTTGCCCGGCCTCACGGCCTTCAGCAGCTGGAACTGGACCCGCGCGCCCGCAACGGCCGGCATGACCGTGCCATACAGTCGCACGAGTCCCGCGCTGGCGCTCGAGCGCGCGCTGAAGGTGACGCGCACCGCGACCGGCACTGTCACGACGGGGCTGTACAGCGGTAGGGCGTCCAGCGTCACGACCCGGAACTCGGTGTTGGTCATGAGGTTCGCGACGCGGAAGGCGAAGCGGCCGAAGCGATCCGTGATCCCGGGAAGGCCGATGTTCGTGAAGCTTTCGAGATACGGATACGGGCTGGCCTGAAGGGCGATGTGGTGGTTCGCGCCCGCGAACCCCGCCAACGTGCCCGTGAAGATCATCGGGCTGCCGAACACGTCGGGTACCGGCTTGGGGATCACGAATTTGAGCTTGCTGCCGATGGTCGCAAACGTGCGGTCGCGTCCTTCGCTGCGGCCGGCGCTGTTGGTTGCGACGACGCGGTAGTGGTAGACGGTCCCGGGCAGCAGGCCGGAGATGGGCTGGCCGACTTTGAGCTTGCCCGTGCCGCTGCCGGCGTTGAGCGTCGGCGTCTGGGAGCCGTAGACGGTCGTGGTGCCGTACTTGAAGTAGTACGTGGTTTCCTTGCCGTTCGGATGGATGGCCGCCGTGAGCAGGGCGGAGGTGCCGAGCACGTGGGTGGCTCCGTTCGTGGTGGCCCCCGGAAGCGCGCTTGCCACTTTTTTCGACGTCGCAGCCGGCGAGGCGAGGGGGAGCGAGACGGCGGTGATCGCCAGCATCAGGACACAGAGCGCGATCCGCCGCACGGGGTTGAAACCTCTCATCTCGTCGAATCCTTTCCTGTTCTCGTTGCTGGCGCGCTGTGCGCCCCGGAGCGTGTCGGCCCGTGCGTTCGCGCGCCATGCCGATGGCGTCGCACACTGTAACCCGCAAGAGGGTCGATCGTTGCGCTCCGCAGAACGAGATCGGGCGGGGGCGATTGCTTTGACTACGTAGGTAATGCGTAGTCAAGAGATCGCGGCGGTTGACCTCGGAATTCGCCTTATGTAGCGTGGCGGCGCGCACGGGAGGGGTACCCCCGGGAAAGGCGTCGGCAGCTTCAGCGCCGCCCAGCGTCGTGGCCGGGCTGTTCGTTTCAGCGGCGCTCGGAAGTCGAATTGGCCCGGGGGGCTCGCCCAAGGCGTCAGGACGGGGCGCGGCTCATGGGCCGCGCCCCGCCGGCGCGCCGCTTCGCCGGCCGGTTGGCAGGCCACGATCCTGTGGCAGACGGCGCGCCAGCGATGGCCATCGGTTAGTCATAAAGCTGATACAGTTACTGAGGAATTGTTCCCGACCCAGGAGCCTCCATGGCGCTTTTCGTGATCGCATTGTCCTGGACGGTCGTCGTCTCGCTCGTCCTGGCGATGTGCATGGCGGCTCGCCGCGGCGACCAGGAGGAAGAACGCCGCGCCGGCTCGGCCTCCCGTGCGGAGCCTCCGGCTCCGAGTCGCGTCGCGCTGACGAGCGAGAGCCGGCGGTCGGACGCGGCGCCACAGCTTCTCGAGGTCTGACGCACCCTCGCGTGAGCGGCCAGAGCGGACCACACCGCGACGGGCGGCGCGGCGCGTGCGCGTCGCAATCCCGCCGCGAGCAGGGAGGGCCTTTCACCGGATGTTCACGTCCGCGCGGCGTGGCAGGTCGACCATGTTCACGAGGCGCTCTGGCGCTCGCGAGTTGCTGCGCCGGTGGTGCCTGCCGGCGCCAGGATCCAGGATCCGAAGGTGATCACGCTGTCAACCGAGTCGATCGTCAACCCATCGCATTCCTTCGGCGTCGCCGAGCCCTGTCGCAATTGCGGCGCGCCGATGGCGGCCGATCAGCGCTACTGCCTCGCGTGCGGCGAGCGACGGGCTGAGATGAGCAGCGTGCTGGCCGGTGGACCGCCGCGCTCGGCCGTGGTGGACTCGCGCCCGCCTGACGGCCCGCCGCGCCCCCCCGGCGATCAAGGCTCCTCGCAGCAGCGAAACAACACGCTCACCGTGATCGCCGGCGTGGGGGTGCTGCTGCTGGCCATGGGCGTCGGCGTGCTTATCGGCCGCGCCGGCGTCTCGAAGTCGGTCCCTGCGGCGCAGGTGATCACCGTCGGCTCGCCCGCTGCGGGCGCCACCGCGCCCGTTGCGCCGGAATCGTTCACGAGCGACTGGGCATCGGGCACGAGCGGCTACACCGTCCAGCTTCAGACCCTGCCACAGGCCGGCACGCAGGTGAGCGCGGTGCAGGCCGCCAAGACGGCGGCCAGCGCCAAGGGGGCCAAGGGCGTGGGTGCGCTGAAGTCCGAAGAATTCAGCAGCCTGCCGGCCGGCAACTACGTGATCTACTCGGGCGTCTACCACAAGAAGGCCGAAGCCGAAAAGGCGCTGAAGGGTTTGCGCAAGAGCTTCCCCGCAGCGTCGGTGATCTCGGTCGCCAACCGCAGCTCAGTTGCGGGCGCCGGCTCCTCGACGGGAAGCGGTGTGTCCTCCGGAGGCTCGGGCAACAGCCTGAACAACCCGGCGCCACCTTCCGTCCTCGAAAGCAAACCCAAAAAAGGGCAGAGCTACGAGCAGAAATCGAAGAACCTCCCCAACGTCATCTCGACCGGCTAGGCATGAGCCTGCTCGGCGACGCATTGGGGAGATCGGGCCGGCGGCCGGCGCCGCCGTCCGCCGCTCCGTCCGGACCCCCGCAGCAACCGCAGGACGGCGGGCGATCGGAGCTGCGGCGCAGACGTGACGCGCTGGCGGCCGAGGTCACGGAGCTTCATTGGGACCTGGGCGGACTCGCCTACGAGATGGCGATTCGCGACCACTTTCGCCTCGACGTGCTGGTCGGCAGGGCGGCGGTCCTGCAGGAGCGTGACGCCGAGCTTGCAGAGCTGGAGCGATTGCTGCGACTCGAGGACAGCGCAACGGCTGGCAGCTGTCCGGCGTGCGCCGCGCCGCACAGCCGAGGCGCACTCTTCTGCTGGCAGTGTGGCGCCACGCTGATGGAGCGCTCGCCGAGCAGGGCCGTCGGCGAGCAGGAGGGCTCGACGGCCGTGATGGACGCTCTGCTCGCTCCGGAGGCTGACGCCGCATTCGGCTCCGACGAGTAGGCGCAGCCACGTGAGCGCCGACCCGGGAGAGCGATGTGCGGAGTGTGGCTCCCCCCTCGGGCGGGGGCAGCGCTACTGCTTGGACTGCGGCGCGCGCCACGGCTCGCGCAGCCCGCAGCTGCTCGCGCTCCTGGAGGCCGTCGACAGCCGCTCGGCCGTTCCCGCTCCGGCGGAGCCGCTGGAGACAGCCGGGCCCGTCGAGCGTCCAGCCCCGGGTTTCGCGGCCGGCCTGGCGCTTCCCGGGCCCAAGATCTCCACGTTGCTCGTGCTCGTGTTCCTCGGATTCGGCGTGCTGCTCGGGGGTGCCGCCGGATCGTCGGTGAACGCCACGCTCGCGGCGTCCGCGCGGGGGCACGTCAAGCTCGTGCTGCCGGCGCCGGCGAGCTCCATCGCTCCGGCGCCGTCCCCGTCGGGCTCCGCGAGCGAACCGCCGGTGAGCGAAGAAACGCCGACGCCCGCCGAAGCGCCGCCCGCCAAGACGGCCCCGGGTTCCGCCGCGCCGGCGGCGACCACGACGAGCAGCGCCGGCGGAGAAGGGGGATCCGGCTCGGGCTCGTCGGGCTCAGCTCCGCGAGGCTCCAGCTCGAAGCTTCCGGCCGTCAAGCACGTGTTCGTGATCATGCTCTCCAACCAGCCCTACGCGGCGGCGTTCGGGCCGGCCTCCAGCGCTCCCTATCTCTCCCACACGCTAGAGGGTCGCGGTGAGCTGCTCACGCGCTATGACGCCGTCGCCCACGAGCAGCTCGCCAACGGGATCGCGCTGCTCAGCGGGCAGGGGCCGACCGTGGAAACGGCGGCGAACTGCCCGACCTACGCTGACGTCACGCCGGCGGGTACCGGCCAGGCGCAGCAGGTGACGGGCAACGGCTGCGTGTATCCGCCGGCGACCAGGACGCTCCTCGGGCAGCTGGCGGCGAAGCACCTGAGCTGGCGAGCCTACGTGCAGGGCATAGAAGCAGGCGGCGCTCCGGTCAACCCCGCGTGCAGCCATCCGGCCCTCGGCGCCGCCGACCCCACGGCGGCCGTCCCGCCGGCGCCGGGCGCCTACGCGACCTTCCGCAATACCCCCGTGTACTTCCATTCGGTGATCGACTCCCCGTCGTGCAGGGCGGACGACGTCGGGCTGGGAAAGCTGGGCGCGGACCTGTCCGCCTCGGCGCGCACGCCTGCCTTCTCCTACATCGTTCCCGACCGCTGTCACGACGGGAGCCTCGATCCCTGCTCACCGGGAGCGCCGGCCGGCATGCCGGCGGCGGACGGCTTCCTCAGGAGCGTCGTCCCGGAGATCATCCGCTCGAAGGCCTACAAGGACGGCGGACTGCTGGTGATCACCGTCGACGAGGCGCCGTCCGGCGGTGAATTCGCCGACTCGAGCTCCTGCTGCGGGCAGCCGCTGTTCCCCAACCTGCCGACGCCCGCGACGGGCCTGTCGCGGCGGGGCGGCGGAGCCGTCGGCGCGCTGCTGCTGTCGCCCTTCGTCAAGGGCGCCACGACCAGCCAGGAACCGTACAACCATTTCTCGCTGCTGCGCACGATCGAGGATCTGTTCGGGCTCGGGCACCTCGGCTATGCGGGTGCCGCCGGCGTGGGCTCCTTCGAACCCTCGCTGTTCTCCCACTGAGCGGCGCTCAGCGGGCCCTCACACGCCGGCGAGCTCCCGGTAGGTGACGGCCCTACGCTGCGAGCAGGACCGCTTCAGGACCCACTCGAGGGCCATCATCTGGCGCGGATGGCCCAGATCGGCGGGGTGCAGATCCAGGCGGAGTGTCCTCGTCGGAAGGAGCGAGCCGGCCCGGACCAGTGGTGGCGAGAGCGCGCGGCTGAAGGGCCCGGCCGCCGCCAGCCTCCAGGCGGGGGCGAGCGGCTCCCGGCCGGTGGCCCCGGCATGCGCGGCGGCCGTGTGCACCCGCAGCAGGCCCGCCCACCAGCGGAACTTGACGCTGAGGGCCTCCCGCAGCGCGGTCGTGTAGGCGTAGGCGGGCGCGACGAACCCGTCCGGCTCGATCCCCGCGAGCTTCAGCAGGCGCCAGCCGGCGTGCAGGGCGCGGCGCGTCTCATCGTCGTCGAGTCCCACGAACTCGCCCCAGCGCAGCGAGGCGGGATGCGCGAGCATGCGGCGGGCGGGCCCATCGCGCTGTGGACGCACGTGCTGGAAGCCGTGTTGGGCGATCGAATCGCCCAGCCGGCGGCGCTCGCTGAGCCATCTGACCATCTCCGGTGAACGCTCGCCGACGGGGTGCAGGTCCCGGGCCGGGATCACCAGCAGCGTCACGCGGTCGAGCCCATGGTCGCCGAGCCAGTCGCGGATCAGCGCGCAGCGCTCGAACGTCGCCGGCTCGATGCCATGCAGCGCGACCGCGATCGTCTGGCCGCCGCAGGAGTGCCGCGCGAACGCCACTAAGCCGCCCGGTCGCTCGCCTCGGCGTCGAGCCCCGCCGACGCCGGGCTGCCCGCGAGTGCCCGGCGGTACCCGTCGGCGAGCAGCTCGAGCGTGCGCTCCCACGTGCGCGCGCGCACCGAGCGCAGCCCGCCGCGTGCGATGTGCTCGCGCAGCAGCGGCGAGCCCGCCAGCTCGAGAACGGCGTCGGCCAGGGCTGGCGCCCGCGCATCACGCAGCAGCCCGCTCACGCGCTCCTCGATCAACGACAGCGGACCGCCGGCGGCCACCGCGATCACGGGCAGACCGCTCGCCTGCGCCTCGAGGATGACCTGTCCGAACGTGTCGGTCGCGCTCGGGAACAGGAAGATGTCCGCGCTCGCATACGCGCGTGCCAGCTCGGCGCCCTCCAGCCATCCGAGGAACGTCGCCGTGCCGCCGAGGCGCTCGCGCAGACGCTGCTCCTCGGGCCCGCCGCCCGCGATCACCAGGTGCAATCCCGGCTCGCGCTCGCGCGCGAGCTCGAACGCGTCCGCCAGCAGTTCGGCACCCTTCTCACGGGTGACCCGTCCGCAGTAGAGGACGTTGATCCTGCCGGGAAACATGTCGCGCTCTCCCAGCGCCGGATCGAAGCGCGCCGTGTCCACGCCGCGATCCCAGCGCAGGACTCGCTCCGGCGGCACGCCGATCGCCGCCAGCGCGGCGTCTGCCGCGGGGCTGGGGGAGAGGACGAGGTCGCATGAGCCATAGAGGGCGCTCACGGCCATCGCCATCGCGTCGGTGATCCGCCGGTCTCCGGAGCGAAGGCCGGCGTAGGCGGTGAGCTCGGTGTGATAGCTGCCGACGAGGGGAAGCCCCAGCGCACGTCCCACCAGCGCGCCCGCAACGCCGGCGGGGCCTGGCGAGCACACGTGGATCGCGTCGAAGCCTCCGTCGGCGAGCGCGTCGACCGCGACAGGCAGGCTCGGGATGCCGATCCTCAGGCCGGGGTAGAACGGCACCTCGATCTCGGCAACGGCCGAAAGGCGCCGGTCGACCTGCGGATCGGTGCCGACGACCTCGATCTCGAATCCCGGTACGCCCCTCTGGCGTATCTCCTCGATCGTCCGGGTCACACCGTGGGTCGAGCCGATGCCGTCCGCGAGGATCGCCACTCGGGGCCGCTCACCATCCTCGCCGCGCGCCTCGCCCGCAGTCGGTCTGCCGTTCGCGAGCGGAGCGCTGATCGGGATGGCGGCGAGCTTGACCTGCTCGTTTGCGAGGAACGCCCTGGCGGGCGCGTATGGGATTGCCGCGATGCACGCCTCGAAGACGCCCTCGGCGGCCGCCGTGACGTCGGCGTGGCCGGTGGCGGCGCCGACCGCGACCTCGACGGCTGCGCGCAGCTTCCGCTCGTGCGCACGGCAGGCGCGCCGGTAGAGGTCGGAGTGGCTGAAGCCGTCCTCCTGCATGTGGGCGATCAGCTCCCGCTCGTCGCCGGGGCCAAGCTCGACGGAGGTCAGCCAGGCTCGCAGCAGGCAGCGTGCGTCCGCGGGGGTCAGGTCGTTGCCCGCGGCGCCTTGGCGGGCGTCGCCCTCGCGCAGCAGGCGTCGCACCATCGTCATCACCCGCGCCGGGTCCGGTCGCGCCGGCGGCTCTTCGGCGGCGCCCGGGCCGAGGGCACGGGCCGCCAGTGCGATCGCCGCATGCGCCCACTTCGCGGCGCTCCCCTGCTCGCCGCGCGCACGGACGGTTCCCTGGCGCATGTGCGCGAGGAACTCTCCCGGCGTGCTCGCGGCCGGTGCTTCCGTGTACGTACGCCCGATGTCGATGCCGGCGTGGTCGTCGCTACCGCCGATGCCGATGCCGTCGCGCGTGGCGACGTACGTGGCCGCCGGCCGGTTCAGCTCGCGCGCCCGCGCGCCGTTGCGGATCTCCCAGACCGCGAAAAGCTCGGCCAGGCGGCGCCGGTGGCGCGAGGTCAGGGGCGCGTCGACTGTGTAGTAGGGGTGGGCCAGGGCGCATGCGATCTCCCGCTCGTACATGTACGCCGCGCACAGCTCCACATCGTCGGCATGAGCCTGCAGCCATTGGTGGTCCTCGGGGCTGATGCCATAGCAGAGCACGTGCACGGCCTGGCGCTCGCCGCGGAAATATGCGGTGAGCTCCTCCGAGACGAACACGTCCGGGCGATCGGCGATCTCGAGAACGCCTGAGATCGTGTCGTGGTCGGTGATCGTCACGAAGTCCATGCCGCGCCGCTTGGCGAGCTCATAGACCTCCAGTGGAGGGGTTGCGCACTCCGGGAGCCCAACGGCCCGTTGCACGCCGAGACGCGAGTGCTGCGATGCCGTGGAGTGGCAGTGCATGTCCACCCTCGTCGTCCGCTGCCCCCCAACGCCGTCCAGTGTCATTCCTTGACCGTTCATACACGTACACGATTCTCCGCAAATTGCGGTTTTTTGTGACCAAGCAGCAACGATCGTGTGAAGGCGCTGTGACCTCTCCTGCCGGCCTCGGCCTGCGCTTCGGCCAGGTTGAGGCCTCAGCGGGGGATCGGCGCGCCGAGCAGGGCTGCCACGAGGCGGGCCTCAGCGGGGGATCGGCGCGCCGAGCAGGGCTGCCACGAGGCCGGCGACGCCCGCCAGCAGCAGCGTCTGCACGACGCCTCGGCGCAGCACCAGCAGGGCCACCGCGGCCAGGAGCAGCACGGCGTCCTGCCAGCTCTCACCCAGCGCCGCCGCGAGGGGGATGGCCGAGCCGATGATCGCTCCCGCGGCTGCAGGCGTCGCGCCGCCGAGGAACGCGAGCACGCGGCGGTCGACCAGCAGCCGCTCCAAGCGCGCCGCCCCCAGCAGGACGAACGAGAACGATGGCGCGAACGCGACGAGCGCCGCGAGCAGCGCGCCGGGCAATCCGCCGGCTGCATAGCCGACCGCTGCGACCGTCTGGAGGACGGGCCCGGGGGTCACCTGCCCGAGCGCGACCGCGTTCAGGAACTGACCATGTGTCATCCAGTGGTAGGTGCTGACTGCGTCCGCCTGCATGAGCGGAACGATCACGAAGCCGCCGCCGAATGCCAGCGCGCCCACCTTGAAGGCCGTCCATGCCAGGGCGCCGGCCCCGCCCTGAGCGGCGCTGGCCGCGATCAGCGGGCTGCGCGCCAGGGCGTCGGCGAGGCGGCCGGGAACACGGTGCGCGAGCGCCGGCCAGGCAGGCGCCGAGAACAGGACGGCGCCGGCCCGGCCCGCGAGACCGGCTCCCAGGAGCTCGATCGCCCCGCAGGCGAGCAGCACGAGCACGAGCCATCGGCCCGCCACTGCGGCCCCGACCGCGCCGGCGAGGCCGAAGGCGAGCACGCGGGTGCGCCGCTCGCCGTGCACACGCCGCCAGATCGGCGTCGCGACCGACAGCCCCGCGCGGAGCGCCACGGCGGCGACGGCCGCGCCGGCGCCCATGCCCGCGCCACGCAGCCAGGATGGCGGCGATCCGGACAGGAAGAGCGCCGACAGCGCGACGATCGCTGCAAGGCCCGGCATGATGAAGCAGACGCCGCCGAGCACCGCGCCGCGCCCGCCGCGCAGGCGCCAGGCGCAGTAGATCGCCAGCTGCGTCGAGGCGGGGCCGGGCAGCAGGTTGGTGGCGGCGATCGCCCGCTCGAAGTCGGCCTCCGTCAGCCAACCGCGCCGCTCGACGCACAGCTGGCGCAGCAGTGCGACGTGCGTGGGAGGGCCTCCGAAGCCGATGCATCCGAGACGGCCCCACTCCCTGGCGATCTCAGCGAACGACGGCTCGGCGAGAGGTTCTGCCGTTCGCATCGTCCCGAGCGTATTGGCTTGCCCGTGGCGCGCGGTGGCAGGAGATCGGCGCGCCGGGTCCGGGCCAGTACATAAGCTGTCCCGCCGTGCATCCCATCTCCTACTTCCAGGCGATCGTCCTCGGGCTCACGCAGGGCATCGCCGAGCCCTTCCCGATCTCGAGCCTCGGCCACGGCGTGATCCTGCCGCGCCTGGCGGGCTGGCACATACATCAGAACGACAAGTTCTTCCTCACCTTCCTGATCGCCACCCATCTGGCGACGGCGATCGTGCTGCTGCTGTTCTTCCTGAAGGACTGGGTGCTGATCGTCAAGGGCCTGTGGCGATCGCTGTTGATGCGCGAGATCCGCGAGGACGACAAGTACGCCCGCCTCGGCTGGCTGCTGGTCGCCGGCACGATCCCCGTCGGGGTCATCGGCGTCGTGCTGCAGGACCCGCTGCGCAAACTCTTCGCGTCGCCGCAGCTGGCGGCGGCCTTCCTGATCGTCAACGGCATCCTGCTGCTCATGTTCGAGCGCCTACGCAGAAGGCCGCCGCGCCCCGGCGACTACCTGGGCGACGTCGACGGACGCCTGTCCAAACTCAGCTGGCGCAATGCGATGGGGATCGGCACGTCGCAGGCGGCCGCGCTCGTGCCGGGCATCTCGCGGTCGGGCGTGACGATGGGGGGCGGCCTGGTCGTCGGGCTCTCCAACGACGATGCGGCCCGCTTCGGCTTCCTGCTCGCGACGCCGGTGATCTTCGGCGCAGCGGCGCTGAAGCTTCCCGAACTGTTCGGCTCGGCTGGCAACGGCGTGCGGGGGCCCGCCCTGGTCGCCGGCCTGTGCGCGGCTGCGACGACCTTCTTCGCCGTCAAGTTCCTGCTGCGCTTCCTGCAGACGAACCGATTGACGCCGTTCGGCATCTACTGCATCGTCGTAGGCGTCGGCTCCACGCTGATCTTCGCCCTCGGCGGGTAGCGGCGCCGGAGGTTCGCCGGCGCCGGCTGCACACGCCGGCTAGACGCTGGCCGAGCTCGCTTTGGGGCCCGTCTGGAACCAGGCGAATGCGAAACAGGCCAATCCGGCGACGAGCGCCGCGATGCCGTGTTTGGTGTGGTGATGGTTGGCTTCAGGGTCGGTGGCCGAGCTGTGCCCCGGGAAGAACGAGGGCAGCGAGTGCTCGGGCGTGACGAAGTAGACGATCGCGACCACGATCAGCAGCACGCCGAGCACGACGGCCGGGATCACGAGTTTGCGCAGGGCGGGGTTCATCGCGCAGGCATGGTAGAGCACGATCGCGCCCAGCGGCCTGCTCGCGGCTTGATGCCGCCATCATTGTGCAATGCCACCCCCGCCGCGAACCCCTCCGAGGATGTTCGAGACACGCAGCCAAGCCTGGAAGGAGGTCGGCCTGCTGCGCCAGATAAGCCCGCGTGTCGTCAAGCGCGCGCGGGTGGAGGCGCTCCTGCTCGTGCCGCTGTTCGTGGGGGTCGTGATCCTGTTCGAAAACCGCGTCAGCCTGATTGGGCCGGCCTCACCGCACGGACACACCCTGGGCGGGCTCGAAGCTCCGGTTCAGATCGGCACCGTGCTCGCGCTGGTGATCCTCGGCTGGGCGATCGCCCGCGACGTCGGCCGCGCGCTCGGCCCGCCCCTGTTCCGTCGGCTGGACCCGGCGACGGCGGGCACCGTGGGCTTCCTCATTCGTCTGACGACCGTCGTGGTTGCGCTCGTGGTTGCGCTCGACGTCGCGGGCGTCCACGCGCAGACACTCGCCCTGGGAGGCGCCTTCACGGCGGTCATCTTCGGCCTCGCCGCCCAGCAGACGCTGGGCAACGTGATCGCAGGCACCGTGCTGCTCAGCGCCCGGCCGTTCAGGGTCGGCGAGCGCGTACGACTGCAGGGCGGCGGACTGGCCGGGCAGGTCGAGGGCACGGTCAGCTCGCTGGGGCTGCTCTACACCACGTTCGCCAGGGGCGAGGACTCGATCATGGTCCCCAACAGCGTCGTGCTGAATGTCGCGGTGCTGCCCCTGCGCGAGCCTGACGCGGTCAACCTGCGCGCGCGCCTGCGCGCCGGCATGACGCCGGGAGACCTTCAGGAGGCTCTCGAAAAGTCGCTCCAGACGCCTCTGCGCGGCAGCCCTCGCATCACCCTGGAGGAGCTCGACGGGGAGGAAGTCGTCGTCAGCATCGCCGCGACGCCCCGGCGGGCGGCGGAAGGACGTCAGCTGGCCAGCGAACTGCTGGACGTGGTAGCGCGTGAGACCCGCTCGCGGGCGGAGACGCCGTAGCGCAGGAACAGGTGCGAGTCGTGCTCGAGCGCGCCCAGCAGATCGAGCTCGAGCGGCTCCTCGAACTCACGGCCGGCAACGATCCTGAGCATCTCGCCGTCCGGCGGGTCGCCGCCGGCCAGCTTCGGCGAGAGCGACAGGAACAGCTCGTCCACGAGCCCGGCGGAGAGCAGCTCGCAGTTCAGATGCGGCCCGCCCTCGCACAGCAGGAGCTCCACGGCGAACCGGCTGCGCAGCTCCGACAGGGCCCGCGGCAGGTCAAGCTCGCCGTCGCTCGCCGCGCGGATGTAGTCGACGCGGGCGGCGCTTGCCGGGAGCTTCGCGTCGGAGGGCGTCAGCACCACTACGTGAGCCTCCGGCTCGGCGAGCAGCGGGAGGTCCGGGGGCAGCGCGAGGCTCCTCGAGACGATGCACGCCAGCGGCTCCTCGCCGAGCCCCCGCTCGCGGCGCAGCCGCCGGCGCGGCTCATCGCGGATGATCCTGCCGTAGCGCTCCACCCTCATCGTCCCGGCGCCCGCCATCACCGCGTCCACCGGCGTGCGCAGGGCATGGAAGAGCTGGCGGTCGGCGGGGCCGGCGATCGGGCCCGATCGCCCGTCGATGGAGGCGCGCCCGTCGACCGTGCTGACCATGTTGCTCAGCATGTGCGGTCGCTCGCCGGGTGGGCGGGGACGCTGCCAAAGCCCCATGCGCTCGACGAGCTCCGCGGCGCTCGCGGGCTCGCCGGGCGGCAGCAGTGGTCGTAGCTCGAGCGGCTCTGACTGTGTCCGCGGCGCGGACGGATCGGCTGCGCTGGGCACCGGTCCACCCTAGCCGCATGAGCCCTGGCCGCACGGGTTTCCGGGCCACCGCCAGGGCGTCAACAAGTCGATAACACATGGTCTTGGCGACCTGCTACCGTCGTGCTGTCTGGCCGGCAGATAAAGACCGGCAAAAGCAGTGCACGCGCTCGCAGGTCGAAGCTCTGAGTAGCATCCTCCGCGGAGCAGCACGCACGAACCGTGGAGGAAACACCACATGCCAACTGGCACAGTCAAGTGGTTCAGCGACGACAAGGGGTTCGGCTTCATCACCCCCGATGACGGTGACAAGGACCTGTTCGTCCACCACACCGGCATCAACGGTGAGGGCTACCGCTCGTTGCAGGAGGGTGCGAAGGTGTCCTACGACCCCGAGCAGGGCGACAAGGGACCCAAGGCCGTAAACGTCCAGACGATCTGATCCTCTGGACACAGGTCGACCTCGAGGGCTCGCTTCGGCGAGCCCTCTGCGTTGTGCGCAAGCTATCGTGGCGCCCGCGGTAGGCATGTCGAGCGACGCTTCAACACTCCCCGCCGGGGACGGGCTCCTCGGCGGAGGCGATTCCCGACGCTGGCGCCTGGGCCGGCGGGCCGGGGTGCTCGCCCGCGCGGGGATCGAGACGCGCGTCGCCGTGCTCGCGCTGCTGTTCGTCGTGGCCGGCAGCCTGCTGCTCGTCGTCGTGTCGGCCAACCGGCCGAGTCTGCTGTCGCCGACGACCCACGCGAACTTTTTCCCGCACTGGATGGCAGGACCGCTCGGCGGGCTGTGGCCGGGGCTGACGAGCAACGGGACCACCCTCAGGTGGGTGTTCACCGGCGCGATCCTGGCGATGTACCTCGCCTACGTGGTGGCCCTGCGGTACGCGGGACGTCTGCAGGCACGCTGGGTGATCGGCGCGATCCTCGCCGTCCACGTGATCTTTCTGGTGGCTCCGCCGCTGGCGCTGACGGATGTCTTCAACTACATCAACTACGGGCGGATGGAGATCGTCCATCACCTCAATCCCTACACGACGATCCCCATCTCAGAGCCCCACAGCGATCCCAGCTTCGCCCTCAGCAACTGGCATCAGCTCCTCAGCCCGTACGGACCGCTGTTCACGCTGCTGACCTTCGCGGTCGTTCCGCTCGGTGTGGCTGGCTCCTTCTGGGCGCTCAAGTGCATCCTCGCGGTGGCCAGCCTCGCGACGATCTACCTCGTGTGGAGCTGCGCTCGCCTGCTCGGGCGTGACCCCGTCGCCGCGATCGTGCTCGTCGGGCTGAACCCGATCGTGCTCGTGTGGGGTCTCGGAGGTGACCACAACGACTTCCTGACGATGTTCCTGATCGTCCTCGCGTTCTATCTGCTGCTCCGCGCGCGCGCGGCCGGGACGGCAGGGGGACGGACCTTGCAGCCGGCGCCAGGGGCGCAGGCGACCTCCCTGCTCGAGCGCACGCGAGGCTGGCTGCTGCCGCTTTCGCCCACCGAGATCGGCGCCGGCGTCGCGTTCGTGACCGCCGCCGCGATCAAGGCCTCGGCCGGGATCCTGATCCCCGTCGTGCTCGTCGGCCTGCTGCGCGCGCCCCGCCGCCTCACGCAGGTCGTGTTGGGCATGGCCGTAGCGGGCGCGGTGATCGCGCTCGTCAGCACGGTCGCCTTCGGTCTGCACATCCCTGACCTGAACACACAGAGCCGGCTCGTCACCAACGAGAGCGTGCCCAACCTCATCGGCCTGCTCATCGGCGTCGGCGGTGAGAACGACTCCGTGCGCGTCGTGATGAGCGCCATACTCGGCGTCTCCCTGCTGCTGTGCTGCGCCATGGCCTGGCGCAGGCGGGACTCGCTGGGGGCGTCGGGCTGGGCCAGCGTGGCCCTGCTCGTCACGCTGAGCTGGGTTCTTCCGTGGTACGTGCTGTGGGTGCTGCCCCTGGCGGCGCTGGCCGGCTCGCGCAGGCTGCGCAACGTCGCGCTGGTGGTGGGCGTCTATCTGATCGTCGCCTGGGCGCCGGCGTCGACGCTGATCTGGAACGCGATCGGCTTCCACCCGGAAAAGACCCCGCTGGGACGGCTGCACCAGCGTTACGTCAAAGAGCTTCTGTACTAGCCCTCCTCGGTGGCCGAGGGACGCCGCCGCTCCGCCTTGCGGCGCGCCGAGCGCCGCTTGGCCTCCAGGCGCCGCGTGTGGGACGCCGCCGACGGAGCTGTCGCCCGCCGGCGGCGCGGAACCGCCAGGCCACGACGCAGACGCTCGGCAAGCCGCCGCAGAGCGAGCTCGCGATTGCGTGCCTGCGAGCGGGCGTCCTGGGCGACGGCGACGACCCGCGGGCCCGTCCGCGCGAGCAGACGCTCGCGCTGCTCATCGTTCAGTGCGCCGGAGGCGAGCACGTCGAAGATCGCTTCCACGCGCGAGGCCGTGACGTTGGCATGCTGGCCTCCCGGGCCGGAGGATCGGCTCGTCCGCAGCGTGACCTCCGCGAGCGGGACCGCCAGCTCGGCGTTGATGCGTAGCTGCCGCCGCTCCTCAGGTCCGCTCATTGCAGCGCGCGCCGGCGCGGCTCATTTCGGCGGGTCTGCCGCGAGGTCGTGAATCGCCCTCACTCGCTGCTCCTCGCCCTCCGGCGCGCGGCCGTCACGCCCGACATAGCCGTCCCTGCCGCCGACGCACACGTAGACAGCGTCGATCTCGCCGGCGTTGCGGATCTTGCGTACCGTCGCCGAGTCCACGCGCGCGAAGCCGCCTTCGCGTAGCGCCTCCACCGAGCCGTCGCCGAACTCCATCTCGATCGCGCCGCGGTGGACGAAGTAGAGCTCCTGCTGCTCGTCGTGGTAGTGGAAGCCCGTCTCGATGCCGGGCGGGAGCACGATCGCGTTCACTCCGAACGCGGTCACACCCAGGCCCCTGCG
This sequence comes from Solirubrobacteraceae bacterium, assembly GCA_035567055.1. Classification (GTDB taxonomy): domain Bacteria; phylum Actinomycetota; class Thermoleophilia; order Solirubrobacterales; family Solirubrobacteraceae; genus Palsa-744. The sequence goes on along the minus strand of DATMQX010000035.1, from coordinate 17,065 downwards.
GACCTTGCGGAAGCCCGGTCCGTCGCCCAGGTCCTCGAGATGGCCGACGGCGTAACCCGCGCCGACCCTCACCCGCGGGTACTCGCTGGAAGCCTCCATCACGCCTCGCCCTCCTTCGTTGCTCGCGATCAGTGCTCTGCAACGTAGCCGTCGTCGGGCTTGAGCGCTCGCTGCTCGCTCGCCCATCGCACCAGCCCGCCGCGCATCGAATATGCCTCGAAGCCGGCCGTGCGCAGCGCCTGTGCAGCCATCTCCGAGCGCGACCCGACGCGGCAGTAGAACACGACCGGCCGCTCGCGATCGAGCGTCGCGGCCTCCGAAGACAGTCTCACGAGCTCGATGTGGCGGGAGCCGGCGATATAGCCCGCGTCGCGCTCGTAGCGCTCGCGCACGTCGACCAGCTGGAGGTCAGGCTCCTCGCGCAGCCACGCCTCCACGCGCTCGGGATCGATCTCGATCGCCTGCCGAGCATCCTGTGCGATCTCACCGCTCACGGCGTGTGCACCGTGTCAATCCTCATCGAAGGGGCCTGAGTGCTCGTCCGCGTCCTGCGGCGAGCCCGTGTGCGCGTTGGCCGCCTGCGCCTCGGATGAAGCGTTCGCTTCCGCCCTCGCCAGCCGGACTGTCGACCTGTGCATGAGCACGCGTGGCTCGGCGCTTACGATCGTCGCCCCGGCGGCCACGTCACGCGTGACCACCACACCGGCGCCAATGCGGGCCGCGCGCGCGATACGCAGCGATTTCCCAGCCGGCGTGATCACCACCGCATTAGCGCCGATGGTCACGTCATCCTCGATGATCAGCTTAGCCGGAGCCCCTGCCCAGGAGATGACGGCAAGCGTGACGTGATGGAAGATTTTCACCCGCCGCCCTATGACGACACTGTCGTGCACGATGACACCGAAGCCGTGATGCCCGAACTGGATGTCCGGGCTCACCGACGCGTTGATCGCCAGCGAGTTGTGGTAGAGCAGCGCGTTGATTCGCTTGACGAAAAGCGCAAGGCGCGTATGCCCGCGCCGCTGCAACGCGATTGACAGCAACCACAGTTTTTCCGGACTCACCAACAGGAGGCTAGCGTGCGCAAACGACGGCCGCTTGTCGCGCGTTTGTCGTCCTGCTCGGGGCTGCCAGACGGTCGGGGGCTCTTCGTACGGGTCAATGAAAGGCTCACCCTCGCGGCGATCCGTAGACCGCCGGGCCGGACATCCGGCCAACGCACCAGCTGCGCGGCCGCCATCGCGCATCACTAGGATCATCGCTAATGGAGGCGATCAGCGACGTCTACACGGTTCCGCAGGAGAACCTCGACTTCTGCGCGACGATCGCCCAGATCGCCCGTGAGAAGATCGCGCCGCGGTCGAGCGAGATCGACGAGCGCGCCGAATACCCCTGGGACGTGCGCAGGCTCCTGGCTGAGCAGGACATCCTGGGCCTTCCCTTCCCGACCGAGTACGGAGGCACCGGCACGGGCACGCTGATGCTGAACATGGCCGTCGAGGAGCTTGCGAAGGTGGACGCCTCCTGTGCCCTGATACTCATGGTCCAGGAGCTCGGAACGCTGCCGATCCAGCTGTTCGGCTCCGACGAGCTGAAGGAGCGCTTCCTTCCCCGCTGCGCGACCGGAGAGTGGTCGCCGGCGTTCGCCCTCTCGGAGCCCGAGGCGGGCTCGGACCCGGCGGGAATGAAGACCACCGCGGTCCAGGACGGCGACGAGTGGGTCATCAACGGCACGAAGAACTGGATCTCGAACCTGGGTGTCGCGGACTTCTACATCTGCTTCGCGGTCAGCGATCGCGAGAGCCGCCGTATGACCGCCTTCGTCGTGGAGGCTGACCGTCCCGGCTTCAGCGTCGGCAAGCTCGAGCACAAGCTCGGCATTCGCGCCTCGCCGACCGGCCAGCCGATCTTCGAGGACGTCCGCGTGCCGGCCAAGAACGTGATCGGCGACGTCGGAAAGGGCCTGTCGGTGGCGCTCGGCACGCTGGAGCGCACGAGGCTCGGCGCGGCCGCGCAGGCCGTCGGCATCGCCCAGGGTGCGACCGACTATGCGGTGGCCTACGCTCGCGAGCGCAGGCAGTTCGGGAAGGCGATCAACGAGTTCCAGGGGATCCAGTTCAAGCTGGCCGACATGGAAACCTCGACGGCGGCCGCCCGTGAGCTCCTTTACAAGGCCTGCGCGATGGCCGACCAGCACCATCCGCAACGCGCCAAGTACTCCTCGATGGCGAAGGTCTTCTGCTCGGATACCGCGATGGCCGTCACGGTCGAGGCGGTACAGGTCCTGGGCGGCTACGGTTATGTGAAGGAGTATCCGGTCGAGCGCATGATGCGGGACGCCAAGATCACACAGATCTACGAGGGCACGAACGAGATCCAGCGTCTCGTGATCGCCCGCACGCTCAAGTAGGGCTGAGCGGTGAGTGGCTCGCCCCGGCCAGGCGCACCAAGCCACGCACGACGGGTCGGGCTGGCCGCGCTCGTCGCCCTCTCGCTCGGCCTCGTGGTGATCGTCGTGGGGCAGGGCTTCAGCTCGATCGGGGTCGTACGGGCCCTCGAGGACGTCGCGCTCGGGCTCATCGTCGCCGCGGTGCTGATGGGCGGCGTGGCCTTCGTCGCCGTTCGCCTCGCGGGCTGGCGCGACCCCGAGTCCGAGACCGAGTTCGAAGAGATCGTCCGCAACTCCGAAACGCTCGCACGCGAGGGCCTCGCCGTCCCTCCCGATGAAAGCGAGTTCATGGAGCTCGACCCGCTCGACGACCACGACTTCGAAGAGCTCGTCAGGGACGCCCTCGACGACCTACCCGACCTGCTCCAGAACGCCCTCTCGCATGTGGCGGTCGTGATCTCAGACGGCGGACGACGCCGCGGGGCATACGGCCTGTACCAGGGGGACGGCGCAGTCCACGACAACACGCACGACCGCATCGTGATCTTCCGCGACACGCTGCGCCGCGACTTCGGCCACGACCCGGACATGCTGCGTGAGCAGGTCACACGCACACTGCGCCACGAGCTCGCTCACCACGTGGGCTTCGATGAGCTTGGCGTCAGCCGCCTCGACCTCTGATCTGGCGTCCGTGGACGCCGCGCCTGCCGGTGTCCTCGGTCGCTCATGTGCGAAGCACATTTCGCTTCCTGCGTCCTTGGCAGGCTTGGTCCACGGACGCCAGAGGTCGTCCGTGGTGCGGCATCTGCCGGTGTCCTCGGTCGCTCATGTGCGAAGCACATTTCGCTTCCTGCGTCCTTGGCCGGCTTGGTCCACGGACGCCAGAGGTCGTCCGTGGTGCGGAATCTGATGGTGTCCTCGGTCGCGGCCGGTGCGAAGCACAACGGCCAGATCGCGCTGATCCCGTAGGATTGCCGGCTCCGCTCCGCGCAGCCGCAACCTCGCCGCGGACCAAACGAGCCAAGGAGAGAGCCCCGACATGCCCGAAGCCGTCATCGTCGACGCCATCAGAACGCCCATCGGCCGGGCTGTCAAGGGGTCGCTCAAATCGGTTCGAGCCGACGATCTCGCTGCGGTTCCGCTGAGGGCGCTCGTCGAGCGCAATCCGCAGCTCGACCCGAAGTCGATCGGCGACGTGATGATGGGGTGCGGCAATGCCGAAGGCGAGGCCGGCTACAACGTCGGGCGCAACGCCACGCTGCTCGCCGGCATAGACCATCACGTGCCCGGCACGACCGTGAACCGCTTCTGCGCCTCGTCGTTGCAGACGACGAGGATGGCCTTCCATGCGATCAAGGCGGGCGAGGGCGACACCTACGTCGCCGCCGGCGTCGAGGCCGTCTCACGCGCCAGACAGGGTGCGCCGTTCGAGTTCCACCCGAAGCTCGACGGGTCGGAGGGCTCCCTCTACAACGCCTACATCTCGATGGGTATGACCGCCGAGAACGTCGCCGAGCGCTGCAAGGTCAGCCGCGAGGCGCAGGACGAGTGGGCCGTCATCTCCCAGGCCCGGGCGGTGGCCGCGCAGGAATCCGGCCACTTCGACAAGGAAATCGTGCCCGTCACCGCTCCGGCGCACAAGGACACCGACAAGGAAGGCAACGAGATCGACGTGCCGGAGCAACTCGTCACGAAGGACGACGGTCCCCGCGCCGGTACGACGATGGAGCGGCTCGCGGCGCTGAAGCCGGTGTTCAAAGAGGACGGAACGGTGACCGCCGGCAACGCCTGCCCGCTGAACGATGGTGCGGCGGCGCTGCTCGTGATGAGCGACGAGCGAGCGAGCGAGCTGGGGTTCAAGCCGAAAGCGCGGATCATCGCCTCCACGGTCGCCGCCATCCGGCCGGAGATCATGGGCCTCGGGCCGATCCCGGCGATCGAGCAGCTGCTGAAGAACACCGGCATGACGATCGACGACATCGACGTGGTCGAGATCAACGAGGCGTTCGCCGCGCAGATCGTCCCGTGCAAGGAAGAGCTCGGAATCGACGACGACAAGCTCAACCCGTTCGGCGGCGCGATCGCGCTCGGGCACCCGTTCGGGATGACCGGCGCGCGCATCATGACCACGCTGCTGAACGACCTCGAGACGCTGGACGTCACGTACGGCATCGAGTCGATGTGCGTCGCCGGCGGCATGGGCATGGCGATGCTCGTCGAACGCATCTAGCACGCCAGCCCGCAGCTTTCAACATGTCGAGATTCGGGTACGTTCGCTCAGGCTCGAGCGTCTCGCGGCCGATAGATGGGTGATGCGCGCTACGCACCCCGAGGAGGGCTCGGCTCTCGCGTACGGCGTGCGCCTGCTCGCGACCGTCGCCGTGACGGTCGCGCTGATTGCCCTCGCCGGCTACCTGCTGCTCGAAGGCGCCCTGGGGCAGCGGCAGATCGCCGGCGGCCAGCTCCATGAACTGCGGCTCGTACTCGGCTTGATCGGGATCCTGGCGCCGATCGGCGGGGTCGTCGCCTTCTACCTGCTCGGAGGCAGGCGTCTGATGCGAGACCATCGCCTCGTGCTGCAGATGGCGACGCGGGACGGGCTCACCGACCTGCCCAATCAGTGCGCCTTCGAGCATGAGTTCCCCGACGCGGTGGCGGCCGCGACGCGATACCGCGAGCCGTTGGGGTTGATCCTCGCCGACGTCGACTGCCTCGAGCGGATCAACGAGCGCCACGGCCACGAGCAGGGCGACACGGTCCTGAGGGTCGTCTCGGGCGTGCTCCGCTCCTCACGCCCCGGCGATCGGCCCTACCGGGTCGGCGGCGACCATTTCGCCATCGTGCTTGCCCACACCGACGACGAGGGCGCCGGCACGCTCGCGCGGCGCATCGCCAGGGACTTCTCGCAGGCCGGTGTCGAGATCAGCATGGGCTCGAGCGCTCTGCGACCCGGCATGTCCGCGGAGACGCTTCGCGCCGAGGCCGATACAGCGCTCTACGAGGCCAAGCAGAGGGGCGGCGACCGGGCGGTCGCATTCGACGAGATTCGGGCACGCGTGTCGCCGAGCGACGTCGTCGTGGTCGCATCCGGCGCCGCACCGGCGGCCGGAGCCTAGGACTACCGCGGCGGCATCCGCAGGGCGCCGTCGAGCCGGATCGTCTCACCGTTCAGCATCCGGTTCTCGACGATCTGGCCCGCGAGCTGCGCGTACTCCTGCGGGCTGCCCAGCCGCTGGGGGAACGGGACTCCGCCACCGAGCTTCTCGCGGGCATCCTCGGGCAGCGCCGCCAGCAGCGGAGTGTCGAACAGGCCCGGGGCGATCGTATTGACGCGGATGCCGTACTGGGCAAGATCGCGAGCGGCCGGAAGCGTCATCGCGACGACGCCACCCTTCGACGCCGAGTAGGCGATCTGCCCGACCTGCCCGTCGAAGGCCGCGATCGAGGCCGTGTTGACGCACACGCCGCGTTCACCGTCCTCGAGCGGCTCGTTGGAGATCATCGCCGCGGACGCATGGCGGAGCACGTTGAAGGTCCCGATCAGGTTGATCGCGATGATCGTCTCGAAGGGCAACAGCGGGTGCGGCCCGCGCGAGCCGGCAACCTTCTGCGCCCAGCCGGTCCCCGCACAGCAGACGGCTATCCGCAGGCCGCCCTCGGCCGACGATGCCTTCCCAACGGCCGCCTCCACCTGGAGCTCCTCGCGAACGTCGCACGAGACGAACTCGAGACCGAGCTCGGCTGCAAGCGCGGCGCCCTTCTCTGCGTTGACGTCGGCGATCGTTACCACCGCGCCTCGCCCATGAAGCATGCGCACCGTCGCCTCGCCGAGACCCGAGGCGCCGCCGACCACGATCGCTGAGCTCCCCTCGACGTCCATTCGCGGGAGCCTATCGTCAGGCAAGCCGGCCTGGCGCGCGCCTGGACAGCGTCAATGCGAACAGCTCCTCGGGATCGGTCAACCACCGCACGAGCTCGAGCCCCGCGGCCGACAGGTCGGCCTCCAGCCGCACCCGCGTGAACTTCGCGCTGATCTCCGTCCGCAGTTCCTCGCCGAGGTCGAAGTGCACGGGCAGGTCGAGATCTCGCACGAGCGTCGTGTGCTCGCGCCTGGCCCGCAACCGCATCTCGATCCACTCGTTCTCGCGGTCGAACAGGGCAACGTGGTCGAAGTCCTCAGGATCGAAGTCCGCCTGCAGCTCGCGATTGAGCACCCGCAGCACGTTGCGGTTGAACTCCGCCGTCACGCCCTGCGCGTCGTCGTATGCCGCCTCGAGCACCTCCGGGTCCTTGACCAGGTCGGTGCCCATCAGCAGATGATCCTCGCGCCCGAGCAGCCGCCCGATCTGACGAAGCACCCGACGGCGGCTGCCAGGAGGGAAGTTGCCGATCGTGCCGCCGAGGAAGGCAACGATGCGAGGGCCCGCCGCGGGCGGGACGCGGTCCAGATGGCGCTCGAGATCCCCGATCACGCCATGCACGCGCAGCCCGGGGTACTCGCGCGTCAGTTCCTCCGCGGAGTCCCGCACCATCGACTCGGTGACGTCGACGGGCACGTATCGGCGGAGCGTGCCGTTGGCGTGCAGCGCGTCCAGCAGGACGCGCGTCTTGGCCGCCGTACCGGAGCCGAGCTCAACGAGCTCGACCGCGTCGGTCAGGCTTGCGAGCTCTGTGGCGCTCTCCTCGAGGATCGCGCGCTCGGCGCGCGTCGGGTAGTACTCGGGCAGATCGCAGATCTGGTCGAACAGCTCGGCTCCGCGAGCGTCGTAGAAATGCTTCGGCGGCAGTTCCTTGAAGGGTCGGGTGAGGCCGTCCAGCACGTCCTCGGCGAGCGACCGCTCGTGAGCGCCGTCCAGGTGTGAGTCGATCTGAATCGTCTCGCCGGCGTCCGTGATCGGCTCCATCATGCCGCGTCCCTCGCCAGTCGCAGGCCCGCGAAGATCTGCCGTCGCTGCGGCAGGTCCCAGTTGCGGAACGTCGCCGTCGTGACGCGGCCGCTCGTCGCCCACGAGCCGCCGCGGAGCACGCGATAGTCCTCTCCGAAGAACACTTCCGAGTACTCCCGGTAGGGATGGGCCCTGAAGCCGGGATAGCCTTCGAAATGGCTCTGGGTCCATTCCCACACCCGCCAGACTCCGTCAAGCGCTCCCACCTTCCCGTCGGCCGACGCGCCGGCGCCCGGCGGCGAGGACGCCCGCGTCCGCGTCTCGCCTTCCCCCTGGGTCCAGGTCGCTGCCTTCTCCCACTCGGCCTCGCTCGGAAGGCGGGCTCCGTGGGCTCTGGCGAAGGCGTCGGCCTCGAACCAGGAGACGTGACAGGCGGCCGCTTGCGGATGACCGGCCGCCACAGCATGATGACGCGTGATGTCGTGCTCCTCCTTCCAGGCCCAGCCCTCGTCCGACCACCACTCGCGCCGCTCATAGCCGCCGCCCTCGCTGAAGCTCATCCAGCTCGCGTTGATGACCGGGCGGCGCGCGAGCTCGAACGCGGGCACGTCGACCATGTGCCGCGGACGCTCGTTGTCGTAGGCGAACCTCGTATCGCCGCAGCCCATCGCGAACGGTCCCGCGGGAATCTGGATCCACTCATCCGCCTCGCCCGGCTCTGCCACCGGCCGATTCATCGCGGAGGCGTCGTCGTCGGCCAGCAGCCCGGCGATCGCCATCGTCTGGCGCATCGTCTCCGTGTGCTGGAGCTCATGGCGGAGCACCATCTCGCAGACCGTCCCGTCGCCGAGGCCGCGTCGGCTGAGCGCCCCGACCGCGCGCTCGCGCACTTGCGCCAGGTACTCGCGTGCTTGCAGCGGCGCCAGCGTCTCGATCTCGCCGCGCACCGACCGCGGCGTCTCGAACGCGTCGTAGAGGTCGGCCAGCTCGGGCCGAAGGAGCGGCATCCCGAAGAGGCGGTGGCCCAGCCACAGATCCTCATAGGCGGCGATATGACCGAGATCCCACACGAGCGGGCTCATGATCGGCGAGTGCACGCGCTGGAGATCGGCCTCGGTAAGCCCTGCGACGAGCGCGAGCGTGCCCTCGCGGGCGGCCTCCATGGCAAGCAGGGCCTGCTCGGCGTCGTTCGAGAGAGGGGGAGTCTTCTCCGTGGCGACCACGACTCGGTCTCACTCTAGAAGGTGGGGCCGCCTCGCATCGTTCCACAGCGCGAGGATCCGCTCCCGACGCTCAAAGCCGAGCACGCTGACGGCGCCGGCCGAGAGGCCCAACCGTGCCCCACCAGCGGGCGTCAGCTCGATCCAGCGGGCGCCCAGGACCCGCAGCATGTGCCCATGCGAGAAGGCAGCCACCGCGCCCCGCACCTCGCTCGCCGCCGCCAGCACGCGGTCGGCGCGGGCACCGACCTGCTCGGGGCTCTCGCCGCCGGGGCAGCCGTCGCGCCACAGGTTCCAGTCGGGGCGCCGCGCGTGGATCTGTGCGGTCGTGAGGCCCTCGTACTCGCCGTAGTCCCACTCGTGCAGGTCGTCGCAGATCTCCGCCCGATCGCCGAGCCCGCTCAGCTCGCACGTTTCACGCGCACGCCGCAGCGGGCTGACGAGCACCCGCTCGAAGCGCCACTCGCTCAGCCTGCCCGCCAGCGCCTTCGCGGTCGCCCGCCCCGCGTCCGTCAGCGGTATGTCGGTCAGCCCCGTATGCCGGCCGGAGAGGCTCCACTCGGTCTCGGCATGACGCACGGGCACGACTTCCAGCTCGGCGTCGCTCACGGCCGCGGTCCCCGCGGCGCCGCCGCATCGTCGACGATCACCGTCAGCCGCTCGCGCCTGAGCAGGCTCGCCGGCACGTGGGGACTGGGCTCGCCGAGCATCGCGTCGATCGCGTCCGCCTTGCCGGCGCCCGTGGCCACCAGCAGGCAGCGCCGCGCCGCCCGCAGCACCGCGAGACTCAGCGTGATCCGCTCCGGCGGCGGCTTGGGCGAGTCGCGCACGCCCAGGGACACCGCGTCCTCGCCGGCGTCCAGCGCTGGAGATCCGGGGAACAGCGACGCGACGTGTCCATCGGGGCCGATGCCCAGCACGATCAGGTCGAGCACGGGCAGCTGCCCTTCCCCGTGGTTCACACCGTCGCACAGGGCCCGCGCGTAGCGGCGCGCGCCCTCGTCCGGGCCGAGCTCTCCCTCCATGCGATGCACGCGCTCCTCGGGGATGTCAGCCGGTGCCAACAGGCTTTCTGCCACCAGCCGGTAGTTGCTTTGCTCGTCGTCAGGCGCCACGCAGCGCTCGTCGGCGAACCAGATCTCGACACCGGACAGCTCCGCGGATCGGGCGGCGAGCAGCTCGTAGGTGCGCCGCGGGGTCGTGCCGCCGCTGAGCGCCAGGTGCGCGACGCCGCGCTCCTCGCGCGTGCGCGTGAGGTAGCGGGCGACGTCGGCGGCCGCTCGCTCGGCGAGCGACTCGTCGTCGACACACGTCGTCAGCCTGGTCATTGCCGCCTCCCGCCGGCCTACGGCAGCATCGCCTGTGCCGCTCTGACCGCCGGCACGTAGGTCGGATCGCGCAACAGCGCCTGGCGGATGCCCTCACCGAGAATGCCGCCCTCGCCGCGTGAGGCCCCCGGAATCGTCCACGAGCGCTCGATCCCTCCGCGGTCGCGCGAGCGCGCCCGCAGGCCGCCCGGGCCCCGGTCGAGACTCAGCTCTTTCCCGGATGTCGTCGCCAGCGTCAGGCCCTCGAGTCCGCGCACCTGCAGCGCCGGAGCCGACTGCAGCCGCAGCGCGACGTCCTGGCGACCGTCCGACGATTGAGCAGCGTGTGCCTTGCCGAGCAGCTCCTCCCCTCGCGTGGCCAGCGAGCTTGGCTGCCAGTCCAGCCGCGAGGCGAGCCAGCCCGCGAGCATCATCGCGCTGACCGTCGACGCGGGGTGGTGGCGAACCGTGACGCTCTCGATCGCCTGCAGCTCCGGCCGGCGGCGAGAGGGATCGAAGCTCGCCGCGACGCGCTCGCGCCAGGGTGTGGTGCGGAGCCAGGCGAGGTCGACGACGTAGGCCTGCTTGCTCAGCCCGCAAGCCCTATCAATCGCCTCCCGCCAGATCGGCTCGTCGATCGAGTCGATCAGTATCGCCTGGCAGAGCGCGAGCAGCACCTCGACGATGTCGTAGTGCCCGTGCGGCGACCACAGCAGCGTCGGCAGGTCGGTCACGACGAGCGGGTCGGCGATCGTCAGCAGGTCGTCGAGGTGACGTTCGCCGAGTTCCACGACCACGGTCTCGCGAAGCAGGACGAACTCGCCCGACTCCGGCTCCCCTTCGGAGACGATCGTCACCCTCGCATCCAGGCGCTCGCGGCGCGGCTCGTAGGCGAGCACCAGCAGGCGCGAGGGGCTGTAGCGCCCGACCCCGCGCAGCCGGTTGGCGATTTCGCCGGTCCACTCGCGATCCACGAACGCGATCATGTTGAGCACGCGCGCCGGCACGTATCGCTCGTTTTCGGCGTGCCGCTCGATCAGCAGATCGCGAAGCGCGACTTCGATGGCATCGGGCGTCGTCCCCTGTTCGCTCCAGACTGCGTCGCTCCTGGCCATCAGATCGCGCGCCAGCGATGGCCCTCGCGCAGCAGCCGCTCCGCCTCCGCGGGCCCCTGCGAGCCGGCCTCGTACTGCGCCAGCCCGTCGCGCTCGGAGGCCCAGAGCTTGACGATCGGATCGCAGATGCGCCATTGCGCCTCCACCTCGTCGTTGCGCGTGAACAGCGTCGCATCGCCGCGCATCGCGTCCGTGATCAGCCGCTCATAGGCCTCGGGCGACTGCGAGAGGAAGGACGTCCCGTACAGGAACTCCATGTTCACCGGGCGGATCGCCATGCGCGTGCCGGGGATCTTTGCGACGAGGCTGAGCGAGACGCCCTCGTTGGGCTGGATCGTGAGGACCAGCTGGTTCGGCTGCACCCCCAGCGACCCAGCCTGGCTGAAGGCCAGGTGCGGGACGGGCTTGAGCGTGACGGCGACCTCGGTCAGCTTGCGCGCGAGGCGCTTGCCGGTGCGCAGGTAGAAGGGAACGCCAGCCCAGCGCCAGTTGTCCACTTCCAGGCGCAGCGCGGCGTAGGTCTCGGTGACCGAGTCGTGCGGCACGCCTTCCTCTTCGATGTAGCCCGGCACGTCCTCGCCGCCGGCATGGCCCTTCGTGTACTGGGCGCGCACCGCCATCTCGGCGATCTCCTCGGGCGTCGGCGCGGGGATCGCCTGCAGGACCTTGACCTTCTCGTTGCGAACCTCTTCGGCGGTGAAGCTCACCGGCGGCTCCATGGCCACGTGGCAGAGCAGCTGGAGCATGTGGTTCTGGATGAGATCGCGCAGCGCGCCCGATTTGTCGTAATAGCTCGCGCGGCGCTCGATGCCGATGTCCTCGGCGGCCGTGATCTGCACGTAGTCGATGAAGTTGCGGTTCCACAGCGGCTCGAACATGCCGTTGGCGAACCGGAACGCCATCATGTTCTGCACGGTCTCCTTGCCGAGGTAGTGGTCGATCCTGTAGACCTGCGTCTCGTCGAAGACCGAAAGCACGCGCCGGTTGAGCTCGATCGCCTCCTCGAGCGAGGTGCCGAACGGCTTCTCGATGATCGCCCGCACCTCTGCGTGTATGTGGTGCGCGAGCTTTGAGCGGCCCAGCTCGTCCACGATCGGCCCGAAGAAGCTCGGATCGGTCGCGAGGTAGAAGGCCCGGTTGAGCGGTTCGCCCGCTCGCTGCTCGAACTCGTCCAGCAGCTTGTGCAGCTCCGCATAGACGGAGTCCTGGTCGAAGGTGCCGGGCACGTACTTGACGTTCTCGAGCAGCACCTTCAGCACGTCATCGTCGGGCTTGCGACGCGAGTACCGGCGAATCGCTTCCTCGCACTCCGCGCGGTAGTCCTCGTGGGCTTTCTCTTTGCGCGCGACGCCGATCAGGTGGAAGCGCTCGGGCAGGGCCCCGTCGTGGGCGAGGTTGTAGAGCGCGGGCAGCAGTTTCCGCCTGGCCAGGTCGCCCGTGGCGCCGAAGATGACGAGCGTCGTCGGGGGCGGCGGCAGGCGCTCGAGGCCTTCGCTCAGGGGATTCTCGGCTTCGGTCCCCGTGGTTGGGCGCGCGGCTGCCACGGCCACGCTCAACGGCCTCCGCGCGGCCGGCGCGACGCTTGCGATCGACCCGCTGCGGAGGGTGCGCTCTTGACCGCGTGGCCGCCGAACTGGTTTCGCAGCGCCGCGAGCACGCGGTCGGCGAACTCTCCGTTCCCGCGCGAGCGCAGGCGTGCGTAAAGCGATGCCGTTATCACCGGGGTCGGCACGTCATGGGCGGTGGCATCTTCGATCGTCCAGCGTCCCTCGCCCGAGTCCTCGGTATAGCCCTCGATCTTGCCGAGGTCGTTGCCATCCTCTTCGAACGCCCGCGCGGCCAGTTCGCACAGCCAGGAGCGCACGACCGATCCCTGTCCCCACAGATGCGCGATCCTGGCGTTGTCGAGCTCGTACTCGCACTTGTCGAAGATTTCGAAGCCCTCGGCGTAGGCCTGCATAAGCCCGTACTCGACGCCATTGTGGACCATCTTCACGTAATGCCCGGCACCCGCCGGGCCGAAGTGCAACCAGCCTCGCGGCCCGATCGCCGCTCGGCTCTGCTCATTGGTCTCGGGCGCCAGCACGTCGAGGATCGGGCTCAGCCGTTTGACCCCCTTCTGCGGTCCACCAACCATCATGCAGTAGCCCACCTCAAGTCCCCACACGCCTCCGCTCACGCCGACGTCGACGTATTCGACGCCCTGGCGTCTCAGCTGCTGGCTTCGGCGCTTGTCGTCGGTCCAACGAGAGTTGCCGCCGTCGACGATCAGATCCCCCCGGTCGAGCAGCTTGGCGAGCTTTTCGATCGTTTCCTCCGTGGTGTGGCCCGCCGGCAGCATCAGCCACACCATGCGTGGTGGCTCGAGCTTCTTGACGAGTTCCCTCAACGAGCTCGCGCCGATCGCGCCGTGCCTGACCGCCTCCTTCACCGAGCTCTCGCTGCGGGCGTATCCAACCACCTCGTGGTCGGAGTCCCGCCGGATGCGGTGAGCCATGTTCCCGCCCATCTTTCCCAGCCCGACGAAGCCGATCTGCGTCACGTCATCTCCTTGATCCTCGCGGTTATCTCACGCACCCCGGTGGCAGCGTCCTCGCCCGCCAGGCGCAGCCGCTCGGCCGGCAGGCCCAGCTCGCGCAGCGTGCTCAGGTCTCCGATCGCCTGGGCGTTCTTGAGCGTCGTGAACGTGTAGGTGGCGCCGGGTATCGACACGTCCGGCGGGCTGTCGTGCAGGAGCTGCAGGAAGCGCCCCTGCCGCGGTCCTCCCTTGTGGTACTGACCCGTCGAATGCAGGAACCGCGGCCCATAGCCGAAGGTCGTGGTCACCGTCGTGCGCGAGCGGATCGCGGCGCGAAGCTCGGCGATGGCCGCGTCGAACTCGGGCGACGGCTCGACATAACCCATCAGAGAGACGTACTGCGGCGGTCGCGCGTCGAGCAGCAGCGCCCGCAGCTCCGCCTCCGTGGCGTCCGCCAGCTGCGGGAGCTCGCGCCGCTGCTCGAACTCGGCGAGCACCCGGTTCGTCGCATCCTTGGCCTGCTGCACGTTCGGCTGGTCGAAGGGATTGATCTGAAGGCCCCAGCCGGCGACGGCCACGGCCAGCTCGGCGAGCATGAACACGCGGCCGAGGTCATCGGGGCCGCGCGTCGGGATCGTTAGCAGCGGATGCCCCGCCTCGGCCAGCGACTGAGCCCCCGCGTCCAGCCCCGCATCGGGCGCGCTGACGTCCGGAAGGTAGGCGAACACGCGGTCCTCGCCGTAGGCCGTCGCCTCGCCCAACGGCTCCTCGGCGACCGGCAGGATGCCCGTGCCGCGCTTGCCCGTCGACTCCGCGACGAGCTGCTCGAGCCACAGGCCGAGGCCCGGCAGCGAGGGCGCGATCAGGAACGTGAGCTTGTCGCGGCCGGACTGCGCCAGCGCGCTCAGCGCCGCTCCAAGCCACACCGCCGCGGCGTGCAGCGCGGAAGGGGCACCGTCGTCGATCGGCGTCTCCCGGGCCTCGCCCGCCCCGGCGAGCAGCGGGCGCACGTCCACGCCCATCAGCACCGCGGGCACGATGCCGAACGGTGAGAGCGCGCTGTAGCGCCCCCCGATGTTCGGATCACCGTGGAAGACGTGCCTGAAGCCGCGCTCGCGCGCGAGATCCTCGAGCCCGGTGCCGCGGTCGGTGATCGCGACGAAGCACCTCCCCTCGCCGACGAGCGACCAGAAGTGTGCGAACAGCGACCGCGGCTCGATCGTGCCGCCCGACTTCGAGGAGACGATGAAGAGCGTACGCGACGGCTCGATCGCGTCCTGCGCCGCGCGGATAGCGCCGGCGTCGGTCGAGTCGAGCACGTGCAGCCGTGGCCGGTCGGCGCGGTGGTTGAAGGAGCGGCGCAGCACCTCCGGCGCGAGCGAGGAGCCGCCCATGCCCAGCAGCACCACGTCGGCGAAGCCCTCGCGGCCGACCTGCGCGGCGAACGCCTCCAGCTCATCGAGCTGCTCGAGCATGCGATCGGCGATCGTCAGCCATCCAAGCCTGTCGGCGACCTCAGCCGTGCCGGGCGCTCCCCAGAGCGTCGGGTCGCCCTCCAGCAGCCGCCGCTGCACCTCGTCGCTGCCGGCGAGCGCGACCTTCTGCTCAACCGCCGCCCTCAGCGCGCCGGGTATTCGGGGCTCGACGGCGAGGGCTTGGACGCTCACGCCACGATCGTAGTCGCCATGGCCCTGTTATAGGTTTTCTGCGCTCCGAAGCCACGGCGGCGGCCGCCGAGGCACGGCCGGCCGAGCACCGCCGGCGCCGCCAACACGTGACACCACATACACCTTGACCTCAGAGAGATCCCACGAGCGGCCGGACCGGAACCTGGCACTCGAGCTCGTCCGCGTGACGGAGGCCGCCGCCCTGGCGACGGCTCCGCTGGTGGGCGCGGGGGACAAGGAGGCCGCCGACCAGGCCGCCGTCGACGGTATGCGCTACATGCTCCACTCCGTCCAGATGGACGGTGTCGTGGTGATCGGCGAGGGCGAGAAGGACGAGGCGCCGATGCTCTACAACGGCGAGCAGATCGGCGATGGCTCGCCGCCACAGGTGGATATCGCCGTCGACCCGCTGGAGGGAACGACGCTCGCGGCGAACGGCATGCCGAGCGCGCTGGCCGTGATTGCGCTGTCGGCGCGCGGCACGATGTTCGACCCGGGGCCGGTCGTCTACATGGAGAAGATGGCGGGCGCGCCCGAGATCGCCGACCTGCTCGATCTGGACCGTCCGCTCGGCGAGACGGTGCGCCTCGTGGCCCAGCGCAAGGGCGGTCCGGTCAGCGACGTGATGGTCGTCGTGCTCGACCGACCGCGCCACGCCGAGGGCATCGCGGCGATCCGCGAGGCCGGAGCGCGCGTTCGCCTGATCCCCCATGGCGACGTCTCGGCCGCGCTGCTGGCGGTCACCGAGCGCTCGCCCGTCGACCTCCTGTGGGGAATCGGCGGCACGCCCGAGGGCGTGATCTCGGCGGCGGCCGTCAAGTGCCTCGACGGTCAGCTGCTCGGGCGCCTTTGGCCGCGCGACGACGAGGAGCGGACGGCCGCGCGCGATGCGGGCTACGACCTGCAGCAGGTGCTCACGCGCGACGATCTGGTCGCCGGCAACGACGTCTTCTTCTCGGCGACGGGCGTGACGGACGGCGACATGCTCGAGGGCGTTCGCTACCCGAGCGCCGGCGGGGCGACGACGGAATCGCTCGTCACCAGGTCGCGGTCGGGGACGATCAGGCGGATCCGCGCCACCCACGATCGAGCCAAGCTGCGGTCCATCGGCGGCGAGCGCTACTCGCGCCAGCAGGGATCGGCCGGTTGAGCCCCGAACGGCTGTGGAGGCTGTCCGCTGCGCTGCGAAGGCGGGGCCACCGTCGGCTGGCCCTGCTGGTCAAGAAAATCAACTCGACCATCTACCACAACTCGCTCGCGCCGGGCGCCGTGTTCAGCCCCGACGTTCGCTTCAAGCACCACGGCTTCGGCACGGTCATCCACAGCAACGTCGAGATCGGCAAAGGCGTCACGATCTACCACAACGTCACGATCGCGGTGAGGGCCGCGACCGGCGAGCCTCAGAGGATCGTGATCGAGGACGACGTGCACATCGGTGCCAACTCGGTGATCATCTCGCCCGCCGATGGCGACCTTCGCATCGGCAGGGGCGCGCGGATCGGCGCGGGAGCGGTCGTCGCCCAGGACGTGCCGGCGGGTGCGACCGTCGTGAGCGCCCCGCCGCGCGTCATCGAACCGGAGGCTTGAGCGCGGCTCGGCCCGGTGGGGTCATGCGGGGCCTTCCGGGGCCAGGCGCCCCACCTTCGACTCGGCGAGCTCCAGGCGCGCGAGCGAGCGCAGGAAGCCGTGCGTGACGAGCACGTGGATCCGCGACTGCGTCACTTCGTATAGCCAGCGCCCGAGGCCCGCGGCGATCGCCGGATAGAAGTTGGCCACCTCCACCTCAACGTGCAGGCGCACGAGGGCCGGGTCCTCCGCGGGGCTGCGGCGCACTTCGATCTGCAGGTAGCCGCCCCCGTCGCACCCGCGCTTGGCGACGAGCAGCCCGCGCGCGATCCGCCAGCGCACGAGGCCGCGGGCAGGGTCCATCTCGTATTCCGGCGCATGGAAGGTCAGCAGCTTC
>DATMQX010000034.1:0-10271 GCA_035567055.1 Solirubrobacteraceae bacterium | reverse complement strand
GTGCCAGCTGGAGCTCATCGAGCGTGCCGCCGCGCTGTAGTAGTCGTTGGCCCAGCCGTTCCTGCTGAGCGCCCACAGGTCAAGCGCGCCGGCGAGGGCGAGCAGGACGAAGAGCTCCGGGCGGGGAAGGCGTGCCGCGAGCACCCGCGCCCGCGTGAGCGACAGGCTCCTCCCGCCGGCGCGGGGATGGCGCTGCGCGATCGGGGCCGCCGGGCGCGCCGAGTCCGTCTCCCACGAGAAGCTCATGCCGGAAGCATCATCTCGAGCTGTATGAGCAGTGTGAGAGGAACCTCAAGGTTGCGTAAGTCAGTCGATCAGCCGCCGGCCGAGCTGCCGTACGGCGAGTCGCCACATCAGCACGGCGAACGCGACGAGCACGGCCAAGTGCCCGAGGTCAGCCGCGCCGAGGTTTCCGAGCGACGCGTCGCGCACGAGCTGCACGCAGTGGTAGAGCGGGTTGAACTCGGCGATCGTTCGCAGGCCTTCGGGAAGCGCGGAGATCGGGAAGAACGTGCCCGCCACGAGGAACAGCGGAGTCAGCACGGCGCTCGTGATGTAGTTGAAGTTGTCGATCGTCTTAGCGACGGCGGCGACCGTCACCCCGAATGCGGCGAACCCGAAGCCGGTGACGAAGCAGATCCCCGGCACGAGCAGCATGCCGGGATTCGGTGCGAGCCCGAACGCGATTCCAACCAGGAGCGGCGCGACGCCGTAGATGCCGGCCCGCACGGAGATCCACAGCACCTCGGCGGTGATCAGCTCCTCGACGTCGACCGGGGCGGCGAGGATCGCGTCGTAGGTGCGCTGGAACTGCCAGCGGATGAAGGTGTTGAACATGCCCGGGAAGGCCGAGGAGAACAGGACCGCGGTCGCCACCACCCCGGTCGCGACGTACTGGACGTATGTGAGGTGTCCGACGTTGTGAACGAGCGAGCCGAATCCGAGGCCGAACGCGAGCAGGTAGATCGTCGGCTGGACGATCGAGGAGAAGGTCGTCGCCTTCCAGTAGCGCCCGAAGATCGCCACGTCGCGGCTCATCACGCCGGCGAGCGCAGCGGGTTCGAGCCTGCCGACGCGCCGGGGCGCCGGCGGGACCTCGAGCGCCGCCTGGGCGTCGGCGCTCACTCGATCTCCTCGCCCGTCAGCGCCACGAACGCATCCTCGAGGTTCGCGGGCCGGCGCACCCCGTCGGGCGCCATTCCGTCGAGCGACTCGGCGCGCATGATCGCGACGGCAGGTCCGCTGCGACGGCTCGACCACCCGCTGCTGGCGGCGAGCGCGGATACCTCCGCGAGCCGCTCGGGCGGCCCGTAGACCTCGAGCACCTCCCTGCCGACGTGGGTGCTGACCAGCTGAGCGGGCGGACCCTGGGCGACGACGCGTCCGTGGGACATGACCGCGACAGTGTCCGCCAGACGCTCGGCCTCCTCGATGTAGTGCGTGGACATCAGCACGGTCACGCCGCTCGCCCGCAGGTTGTCGATCAGCGACCACAGCTCCTGGCGGACCTGCGGGTCGAGCCCGACCGTCGGCTCGTCGAGCAGCACCAGCCGCGGGCGATCGATCAGCCCCCGCGCGACGAGCAGCCGCCGGCGCATCCCCCCCGACAGCTCCTTCACGATCGTGTCCGCCCGGGGAACGAGGTTGGCGAGCTCCAGCGCTCGCCGCACCGCCGCACCCCGTTCTGAGCGCGGCACGCGATACAGGCGCGCGAACACCGTCAGGATCTGCTGGCAGGTGAGCTCGACGTCGAGGTTGTCGAGCTGCGGCACGACCCCCATCTCGAGCCGCGACTGCTTCGATTCGCGCGGCAGCTCGTAGCCGAGAACCGATATCTCACCCTCGTCGGCCAGCGTCTGCGCCGTCAGCATGCGCATGGTCGTCGACTTCCCCGCCCCGTTGGGCCCGAGCAGCCCGAAGCACACGCCGGGTGCCACTTCGAGGTCGAGCCCGTCAACCGCGACGATCGAGCCGTAGCGCTTGACGACGCGCCGCAGCGAGATGGCGGCCCGGCCGGTCGGCGGCGCATCGGTCTTCAAGTCCATGGCGGACACTCTAGGTGGGGACCCTCCGGCCGGCCGGCGCCTGCTCGCGACGGGCGGGTGTCGCAGGTCCGAGCAGAGGACTACAATCGCGTGCGATTCATCCAGGGGAGCGAACGAAGCGGGTGAGCGATGAGACGTTTCGGGATCTTGACCGTGTGCCTGGTCGCCGTGTTCGCCGCGAGCACCGTCGCGACGGCGACAGAAGAACTGCCGGAAATCGGCCGATGCATCAAAGTGGCCGGGCTCGCGACGCACCGATACGCGACCGCCACGTGCACGACGAGGAGCGAAGACGAAAACACCGGCAAATTCGAATGGGAACCCGGACCGGGACCCAACTCGGGATTCACCGGCACCGCCGAAGCGAGCTACCTCGAAACGGTGGGCAAAACGACGCTGAAATGTTCCGCCGGGACGGTCAAGGGCGAATTCACGGGACCGAGAACCGACGTCGCGACGATCACGTTCACTGGATGTGAATATGGCTCGCCGACCGGCATCGTGTGCCAGACGCCCGGCGCCCGAGCCGGCGAAGTCGTCACGAACGCGCTCGAAGGCGGCATCGGCTACATCAGCGGCGCGGGGACGACGAAACCCGTCGTGGGCATGAGGCTCGCGCCGGCCGCCGGGACCCAGTTCGCGAGCGTCGAATGCTCCGGGGTCACCGTCACGCTCTCGGGCTCGGTGATCGGCACCATCGCGGGCGCGATCGACAAAATGACGCTCACCACCTCGCTCAAATTCAAAGCGGCCAAAGGCAAACAGATTCCCGAACAGCTGGAAGGCGGCCCGACGAGCGTCCTGAATGCGGCAGCCGGTGCTGAAGCCGAACAGGCCGGCCTCACCACCAACGAGTGGAACACCAACGAAGAACCGATCGAGGTCAAAGCCATCGGCTAACGCGGGCGCGCCCGCCGGCCGAATTGCGTTAGGCGGCCGGCCGCTCGAACACGGCCGCGAGTCCCTGACCGCCGCCGATGCACATCGTCTCGAGTCCGTAGCGAGCCTCGCGGCGGTCCATCTCGCGCAGGAGCGTCGTCAGGATGCGCGCCCCCGTCGCCCCAACCGGATGCCCGAGGGAGATTCCGGAGCCGTTGACGTTCACGCGCTCGATGCCGTCCTCGAGCTGCCACTCGCGCAGCACGGCGAGCACCTGCGCGGCGAACGCCTCGTTCAGCTCGATCAGGTCCAGGTCCTCCAACGTGAGTCCGGCACGCTCCAGTGCGAGCGCGGTCGACGGCACGGGCCCGATTCCCATCGTGGCGGGAGGGACCCCCGCCACCGCCCACGAGACGAGCCGGCCCAGCGGCCTCAGCCCGAGCTCGGCCGCCCGCTCCGGGTGCGTGACGATGCAGATCGCGGCGCCATCGTTCTGACCACTGCTGTTGCCGGCGGTGACGGTGGCCTGCGGATCGCTGCCGTCCATGATCGCTCGCAGGCGGCCGAGCGCCTCGAGCGTCGTGTCGGCACGCGGGTGCTCATCCACGGTGACGAGATCGTCGCGCACGGGCACCGGCACGATCTCCTCGGCGAACCTTCCGCTCGCCTGGGCCGCCACCGCGCGCTCGTGCGAGCGCAGCGCGAGCTCGTCCTGCTCCTCGCGCCCGATCGCGTATTGGCGCCTCACGTTCTCGGCGGTTTCGAGCATGCCCCCAGGCACCGGATGGTGGATGCCGCCGGCGGTAACCCGGGCACGGGCGAGGCGATCCTCGAGCTTCGTCCCGCCGCTGCGGACACCCCAGCGCAGCTTCGTGGAGTACAGCTCCGTCTGGCTCATGCTCTCGACTCCGCCGGCGAGAACCAGCTCGGCGGCGCCCGACTGCACCTGCATGCAGCCGTAGAGCACCGCCTGCAGCGCGGACCCGCAACGCCGGTCGACCTGAAGGCCCGGCACGTCGATGGGCAGTCCGGCGTCGAGCGCGGCGACGCGGCCGATGGCGGGAGCCTCGCCGTTCGGATAGCACTGGCCCATGATCACGTCGCCGACGTCCTCGCCTCGCAGCCCGGTGCGTTCGACCAGCTCGGCGATCACCGTCGCGGCGAGGACCGACGCGCCGACGTCGCGAAACACGCCTCCGAAGCGCCCCACCGGCGTACGCAGGGGCTCGCAGATCACCGCCTCGCGCGCCGTCGCCTGACTCACGTCTCGAACCCTATAACAGCTCCAGATCGCCGATCGACAGCGCCCATGAGTGCGGCCGTGTCGGGTCGGGGACCAGCTCACGCTGCAGCGGAGAGACCGTCAGGAGCAGCCCGCGCCGGTAGTGGAGAAAGCCATGAGCGCCGGCCTGCGCGCGGGAGGAGAAGCTGCATCTGAGGAAGTCCACCGGAGCGGCTTCTCTCACCCCTCTGAGAAGGCTCCGCACCGTCGCCGGGTCGTCATCCTCGACGAGCAGCTCGCATATGTGCGACGCCCAGAGGGACTCATGACGTCTGCATCTGAAGATCGCAACGCCGCTGGTAACGCCGCCGCTCTCGACGCGAGTCGCACGGTAGTCGTCGTGGCGACCGTAACGCCAGCGGAGATAGTCGAGCGTTCTCAGGGTGGACAGCCGCCCGTCCGCGCGCGGCGAGTGATCGAGCAGCGACGTCAGCGGGCCGGCAGCGATGGCATCGGCGGCGGGCTCGGCTTCGACCGATAGCGCCCGGCTCGTCCTCGATTTGCCCGCGCAGGAGCGCAGCAGGCGCGGCGCATCGGGCCGGACGAACTGGGTGACGATCCTCACCGGCCTGCGGCCTACCTTGCGGCCGCCGGGCCGGCTCGCCCGGTTGGGGTTGCTCCAGTTGAAGCCGACGTCGATCGAGAACTTCGCGGCCGTCCGCAGCGCAAGTGAAACACCGCGCATGCGATAGGCGGGGTGAACTACGAGATCCACTCCTCGCACGGCGTTCACGACCTGCCCGCCGGTCGTGAAGCGCCAGGGCATGTACGCGGCGAAGCCGACCACGGTCCGATCGGCGACGGCGACGACCAGGGTCGATGGGCCAAATGGTCCTTCGACGTGCTTCCAGCGAAAGAATCCGGCCGGCGTCACCCCGCTGATTTCGCGAGGCCACTCCCCGAAGGCGGACTGCAGGAGCTCGAGGACTCCGGGCTCGTCTTGCGCCATGAAGGGCCGCGCCGTGACCGCGCTGTCGAGAACCTGGGGGCCCGTCGGCATGGCCGAGAGACGATAGCCTTTTTCCCCGCCCCCTCGGCCAACGGTTAGGATGACCGCTTCACACCTGCGCGATCCGGGGATGGCTGGCGCGGTGGGATGGGATGGGACGTGCGACGTGGGTGAGCGTGACCAAGGAGGGTTGATGAACGGGAAGCTGGCGGCTGGCAGGCGTCACGCGGGCCTGTTCGCCGTGCTTGCCCTCGCGAGCGCGCTCGCGACTCAGACGGGCGCCACCGTCCTCGCGGAGGGTGGCGGCTCGCCGGCCGTCGCCTCGGCCGCCGACATCTGCCAGATCGTGGCGGTCAAAGTCCACGGGAGGCATTGGATCTGGATGCGAAGAACTCACAGGATCCACGGCCGCCTGATCGTCATCCGCAAGCACGGGAAGATCGCCTATACGCGCGTGCATGCGAGGTACATCAGGGTCGTCCACCGTCGCATCTGCACGCCCACGGCGCTCGCGGTCGTTGCTCCCGCCTCGCCGGTCACCTCCGCTGCGGCGGCGGGTTCGGTCGTGGTCCTCAGCTCTCTGCAGCGGCCGGTCGACGGTGAACCGCCGAGCATCGCGGGCACGCCACGCTACGGCGGAACGCTCACCGCCTCGCCGGGCTCATGGACGGAAAACCCGACCGGCTACGCGTATCAGTGGCAGCGCTGCGACGCGACGGGGGCGAACTGCTATCCGATCTCGGGAGCGGTCTCACCCTCATATTCCCTCGCAACGCCCGACGTCGGCGCGACCGTGCGAGTCGGTGTGGTCGCGTTCAACGCCGCCGGGGCGTCCAGTCCGGCCGTCTCGGGACAGACGGCCGTCGTGACAAATGGCGGCGGCTTCCAGCATCTGGAGTACGTGTTCGAGGACGGCCTCATCTCGGTGTACGACGTCGACCACGGATATCGGCTCGTGAAGGAAATCGCGCTTCCTCAGACCAACGAAGGGGTGAGGGGCGTGACGGTCGCGCCCGACTCGCACATGCTCTTCATCTCCTACGGCGGTGACGGCGTCGGCTTCAACGGCTCAGTGCTCGCATATGACCTCCTCACCGAAAAGGTCTCGTGGACGGTGCATCTGAACACGGGGATCGACTCCGGCCAGGTGAGCCCCGACGGAAAGAGGCTCTACATGCCCACCGGGGAGAACACACCCAGCGGCATCTGGAACGTCCTCGACACGACGAACGGGGCGCTCCTCGGCACGATTCAAGGCGGGGCGGGCGCCCACAACACGGTCGCTTCCAGCGATGGCCGCTACGTCTACCTCGGCGGGCGCGACTACAACTACCTGGATGTCTACGAAACCGCGACCGCGCATGTCGCCGGGGTCGGTCCGCTCGTCGGCACCGTGCGGCCGTTCACCGTCAACGGCTCGAACACGCTCGCGTTCACGACGGCGACGAACTTCGACGGATTTCAGGTCTCGAGCATCGTCACAGGAAGCGTGCTGTTCACGGTTTCCTTCGGGGCGGTTCCCTCCGGCTTTCGCTTCACGGCGCCAAGCCACGGGATCTCGCTGTCGCCCGACGAGAAGCAGCTGTATGTCATCGACAGCGTGAACAAAGAAATCCAGGTCTACGACGTATCGCGGGTCTCCGAAGGCGTCGCTCCCACCCGACTCGGCGGCATCCCGGTTGCAGGGTTGACGGGTACCGAGAGCTCGTGCGCCTATGACTGCGGGCGCGGCGGCTGGCTGCAGCGGTCGGTCGACGGCCGCTTCGTATACGTCGGTGACTCGGGTGAGGTCATCGAAACGGCAACGAAAAAGGTGATCGCCACGCTGCCGACGCTGCTGAACACGAAGAAGTCGCTGGAGATCGACTGGTCGGGGGGCGTGCCGGTGGCCAGCAGCCAGCGCACGGGCGTGGGCGAGGTCGGCTGAGCGCCTCCCGCGCTCAACGTTCGCCGACAGGGCGGCGCATTCGTCCTCTTCATCTGCGAGCATCCCGCCGTGGCAACTGCTGTCGAGACGAAGGCTGCTGCGCCCAAACGCGAGGCACGCCACACCGACCGTCCCTTCTGGCGCGAGGATCTCGCGCCGTACGCACGGCCGCACCTGGGACGCAGCGGGCTCGACCTGCTGACCTCGGTCGTGCCCTACCTGGCCCTCTCGTACGCCATGTATCTCGCTCTCGGGGTCTCCTATCTGCTCGCGCTGGTCATCGCGATCCCGGCGGCCGGGTTCCTCGTGCGGACGTTCATCCTCTTCCACGACTGCACACATGGGTCGTTCCTCCCATCCAAGCGCGCCAACGCGTGGCTCGGAGTCGTCCTGGGGCTGATGGTCTACTCGCCCTTCCTGCGCTGGCGCCACGACCATGCGATTCACCACGCGACCTCGGGCGACCTAGATCGCCGCGGCGGCGGTGACATCCGCACGCTGACTGTCGCCGAATACCACGCGCTGCCCGCGCGCTCGCAGCTCGCCTACCGCATCTTTCGCCATCCGCTCGTGATGTTCGGGATCGGCCCCATCGTCGCGCTTCTCGTCGGACCGCGCATCGTCGCCCGTGACGCGCGCCCGCGCATGCGCCGAAGCGTGATCGGCACCAACATCGCCCTCGCACTGCTGATCGCGGCTCTCTGCTGGCTGATGGGCTGGAGCAGCTTCCTGCTCGTGCAGGCCCCGACCATCATGCTCGCCGGCTCGGCCGGCATCTGGCTGTTCTATGTCCAGCACCAGTTCGAGGACGCCTACTGGCAGACGACCGACGCTTGGAGCTATGCCGACGCAGCGCTCCGCGGCAGCTCCTATCTGAAGCTGCCGAAGATCCTCCAGTTCTTCTCCGGGAACATCGGCTTGCACCACGTCCACCATCTGAACGCGCGGATCCCCAACTACAACCTCCAGCGCGCCCACGATGAGAACCCGATCTTCCACGGCGTGCCCACACTCACCCTCGGCGACGGTCTGCGCGCGGTGCGCCTGAAGCTGTGGGACGAGGAGCGACGCGGGATGGTCAGCTTCGCGCAGGCGCGGCCGGGCGCCACGAGCCGGGAAGCCTGAGCGACCCTCTCCGAATCGTCGCTGCCGGCGGCGGCCGCATCGACCGACCGCCGGCACCAGGACGGAAAGTGTGCATCTTGGCATGGCGTCAGATCGCGCCCCGTCGCTCGGCCCATGACTCCCGGGAAGGAACCGTCGTGGATGGCGTCCTATCTACTACCAGTCATAGTACTTAGGGTGCCGGGAGCGGATTGGCCCAGCGTCCCCCAGAGCGAAAGGACGCACGATGATCGAGACCGACCTGTGGCAGCAGTGTGACGAGCTCGGGGGAGACGGCCACTCGAACACACGCGCGCCGATCGACGGCGCTCCGCTGCCCTGATGCTCGTCCGGCTCGGGTGGGCCAACTACGACTACACCGACAGCGACCGTGCGGGGCCTCGTCAGGACGCTTTTTGGGTCGAGTGCAGCGCGGATGAGGGGTTGCCGCTGCTGGCGGAACGCACTGACGACCCGCGTGTGGCGCCGGAGACGCTTGGCTGGGGCCGAAGTACCCCCTACCCGATCGACCATCAACGCTTCTACTTTCTGATCGCGCGCGATGGCTCGTCGATAGTCCCGCGCTCGGCGCACTACCCGACAAGCAGCCGATGGAAGGGCGGAAGCCCGTTCCGGCGAGTTGGGCCGTTTGAGATCGGCGACATCTCCGAGCTGGCCGACCTGCCCACGCCCAAGTGTGATTCGCAGCAATCGGGCCGCACTCCCCACGTTCGCGAGGCGATCAACATCGTGGCCCTGGCGCTGAGTCGTCTTGCACATCGCCGGCCGGGCGACGGGAGCGGCGGCTGACAGATCACCTGCGCGACAGTATCTACGAGCCTGTGCTACTGCTCGTGCTCACGCTCGCGTCCAACCGGTCGCCGGCCAGGCCGCGCGGGCCGCTGCTGGAGTACCCGACACCGGGCTCGCGTGTCGTGAATCGCGGGAGCCACGCTTTTGATCGATCGATGATTAGAACGCGGGTAGATGGGTATATAGCCGCGCACCCGAGCTGGCCCGACTTGCGGGCCGCCGGACCGAACTGGAGCGGGGGACAGAACTTTGCAGGAGCGTGCAAGATGGGGAGAGGCTCGCTGGGTGCTGAGCGAGCGAGCGGACATCGTCGGGTTCGAAAGCCGCACAGGAGAGGGTCGCGGGTTGCTCGCAGGCTCTGCGCTTCAGCGTCGCACCCGGATCGGCGTCATCTCCACGCTCGTGGCGTTCGCCGTCTGGCTCCTGGCGGCCGCGAGCGCGTCCGCCTTCAGCGCGCAGGGGAGCGTCAACCA
The DNA here is from genome assembly GCA_035567055.1 of Solirubrobacteraceae bacterium. Classification (GTDB taxonomy): domain Bacteria; phylum Actinomycetota; class Thermoleophilia; order Solirubrobacterales; family Solirubrobacteraceae; genus Palsa-744. Next base: position 799 of record DATMQX010000034.1, on the reverse strand, counting down.
GGTGTACGTGACCGGCTTGGCGGCGAATGCCGAGGCGTCGCTGCTGAACTCGAGCGGCGGGAGCGTGTACACGCAGAACGCGGACGCGCAGGGCGGGCTGCTGTTCCGTAACGTGAAACCGGCCGCCGGCTACCGGGTTCGCGTGACCTCCAATGGCGAAACGTCAGGTTCGCTCACCGTCCACACGGCCGCCGCGGCGCCGTGGGAACCAGCCGTGTACGACCAGTCGATCCCCGAAAACGGCTACACGTATCTGACGACACGGGACGGCACGCAGCTGTCGATCACCGTCCACCCGCCGACCAGCCCGGCGGGCGAGCCAAGCGGGCCGTCGCTATTTCACTTCCCGGTCTTCCCGCCGTCCGGCAGCTACACGCCGCCGTATCCGACGCTGATCGAGTACTCGGGCTACGGCTACGCGAACCCCAAGGGACCGGAAAACGGGATCGCCATTCTCGCGAACCTGATGGGCTTCGCCGTGGTCGACGTGAACATGCGAGGGACCGGCTGCTCGGGCGGCGCCTTCGACTTCTTCGAACCGCTGCAGAACCTCGATGGTTATGACGTGATCCAGACGATCGCGAAACAGCCGTGGGTGCTCGGGCACAAGGTGGGCATGCTGGGCATCTCCTACGGCGGCATCAGCCAGCTCTTCACAGCGCAGCTGCAGCCACCCGACCTTGCGGCGATCGCGCCGCTGTCGGTGATCGACGCTACAGCGACGACCCTGTTCCCAGGCGGCGTCCTCAACGATGGCTTCGCGGTGGCGTGGGCCGAACAGCGCCAGCAGAACGCCGAA
>DATMQX010000033.1:0-4971 GCA_035567055.1 Solirubrobacteraceae bacterium | reverse complement strand
CTGGAGCGTGGTCCGCTTCCACCACACGGCGAGCGCCGACTACCCGAGCGATCACCGCGTGGCCCTTACGTGCCAGAGCTGCCACACGACCAACGCCGAGAAGGTCCCGTATGCAGCCCCCGCCTATGCCGGGACCTGTGGCGGGTGTCATGCCAAGGACTATGTGGCCCCGAAACATCCGAAGACGGTCAAAGGTCCGGGTCAGCTCTTCTACACCGTCGGAGAGCTCGCCAACTGCTCGGGTGCCTGCCACGTCTACCGCGATGCGTCGCTCACCACCATCGCCACGAGTCAACCAGGAAACCACCACCGAGTAACGGATGCCGCGTTCAAGTAGCGCCGAGCGCTGGCTCTACCAACCGCTGCTGCTCTGCGCGGCTCTCCTCGCGGGGGCACCCGCCCCCGCGCAGGTGACGGGCGCCGGGCCGAACCGCCTGGTGAATGTCATCGACGTCTCCGAGCACGAGGACCAGGTCGACCTGACCATGGTGTTCAACTGCTCGATGCGTTTCGTCAACAACCTCCCGGCGAGTGAAGGCAAGGAGGTCCGCATCCAGCTGGCCCCGCTCCCGGACTGCGGCCTGAGTCCCCTCGCCCTCGTCTCGACCGAGACCCCGCCGGTACTCGGAGGGGCGGGCATCGTGCGCAGCACGCGCCTGGAAGGGATCGCGCCCGGCCAGGTCACGGTCACCGTCACGTTCGTCAAGAGCGAGCAGTACGTGATCGCGCAAGGCGCCGATCCGCACGGCCTGCGGCTGCGGCTCATAAACCACAAGCGGCAGAAGCCCCAGGTGCTGGTCGGCGGGCAGCCCGCGGAGATCGCGCAGTACGCCATCAACCTCGACTCCGAGCCCAAGCCCTATCCGCAGGCGGACATCGATCTCGCACATCAGCGGCTCAAGGCTCCGGTCTACGTCTCAGAGGTCACGGTCAACGACGAGAAGTGGTATCGGCTGCGCGTCGGCCCGATCGCGGAGCGCAAGGAGGCCGACAAGCTCCTCGAGCTCGCGCTGCACGACTATCCGCGCGCCTGGCTGGCGATCGGCGATGACTCGGTGACCAACGCCGCGGGCGCACCCAGCGCACAGTCCGAGGCGCTGCCGCCGGTCGAGAAGATCGGCAGCGATCCGCCCCTGCAGCCGGAAGAGCTGAAGAGGCTGATGGCGCAGGCGCGCCTCGCGCTCGACAAGCACGACTACAAGCTGGCGGTCACGGTGCTCACCAAGCTTCAGCGCCAGCCGGAGTTTCCCGACCGCTCGAGCGCCCAGGAGCTGCTCGGCCTCGCGCGCGAGCGCTCCGGCGAGCTCGCGCACGCCAAGGCGGAGTACGAGGAGTATCTGCGCCGCTACCCCAACGGCGAGGCGGCCGAGCGCGTCGCGCTGCGCCTGCGTACGCTGCGCAACGCGGAAGCCCGGGCCCGCACCGGTCGCGAAGCGCCGGGTGAGGCTCATGGCTGGCAGATGAGCGGCGACTGGTCACAGCTAGTCCGCTACGACGGCCAGCGGATCACCAACGGGGCCCTGCCGCCCAACTCCAACTCCACCGTGCCCCTCGGCCCGCTGACCCAGTCCGAGAATGCCGTCTTCAACGACTTCGACCTGCTCGCGCGCAACCGCGGCAACAACTTCGACCTCATCGGGCGCCTGAGTGCCGGCTACGACAAGAGCTTCCAGTCGAGCGCCTCGGCCCTCGGCAACCCGACGAGAGTGAGTATCGCCTCCTTCGAGGTGCTCGATCGTCCGCTCGGACTCCTCGCCCGCCTGGGCCGCCAGGTGAGCGTCGAGGACGGCATCCTCGGCACGTTCGACGGGCTGTTTCTGTCCTGGAACTTCAAGCCCTCGTGGTCGCTCAATGCGGCCGCGGGCTACCCGGTCGAGCAACTGATCCTCGCTCCCCAGACACAGGAGCGTTTCGAGACGGTCGCGCTCGCCTACGCGCCCCCGGGGGCGCACTGGGACGGGAACATCTTCGCCACCACCGAGAAGTTTCAGGGTTTCAAGGACCGTCAGGCGGTCGGCTTCGAGACGCGCTTCCTCGCGCGGAACGCCTCGCTCGTCACCGTAGTCGACTATGACACCTTCTACCACTCGCTCAATACGGCGAGCGCCATCGGCACGGTGACCTTGCCCGCGCGCTGGAACGTGAGCTTCGACGCCGAACGGCGCAACTCTCCGGTCCTGACGACGCGCAACGCGCTCATCGGGCAGCCCTACACGGACCTCAACCAGCTCGCCTTCAACCTGACGTTGACACCCCAGGACATCTATCAGCTCGCGCGAGACCGCACCCCGGTCACCGACAATTACTCGATCACGGTCAACAAGCCGATCGGCCAGCGCTTCCAATGGACGGCCATCGTGACCGGCACCGAGACCGGGGCCACCCCCGCCTCGGCCGGTGTGGCCGCCTTGTCCAGCACCGGCCTGCTGCTCACGTATCAGACGCAGCTCTTCGCCAACGACCTGTGGCGCAAGGGCGATTTCAACGTGATCACCCTGACCGACGGCAACACCGAGATCGGCCGCATCGAGTCGGCGGCTCTCACCAGCCGTTTCCCCATCGGTGGCGCCTGGCGCCTCGGGCCGCGTTTCTCGGTCGACCGGCTCACCGACGCGAGCACCGGCGCCGTCGAGACGACCTACATCCCCTCGGTGCTGCTCGACTGGGAGCGCGGCCGATGGCTGTTTCAGCTCGACACGGGCGCCGAGCTCGGCAGCCGCGAGGCTTTCCTGCAGCTGCCCACCGGCGGCTTCGTGCAGACCCAGAACACGACGCGCTACTATATAAGCATCTCGTATCGCGTAACGTTCCAATAGTGAGCTGTCTCGCCAAGACCGCACGCAGTGCCTGGACGCTCGCCCTGCTGCTCGCGCAGTCGCCGGCTGCGCTGGCCGGAGATCTGCAGCCGCGCGAGTATCTCGACCCGGAGACCGCGGCGACCGTCACGGTCGTCGGCGAGCCGATCATCTTCGCCAACCCCCGCACCGAGGTCGCCGCGAACGCGCGCGATTACGTGACCCTGGCCGCCGCGGCGGTCGACCGCAACGGCAAGGTGAGCTACGTCCTGGTCGCCTACTTCTGGTCGACGGTGGACGCGCGGGTGCGCGGCTACCCGATGCCAGAACCCGAGCCGCTGGTCGTACAGGCGGACGACCGGCGCATCGAGCTCAAGCTCCGGGGTCACTCGCCGTACGACTTGGGAATCAGCGTTCCGGTGCACCCGCCGCCGGGCCCTAAGGTGACGCCAGACGTCTACAGTATCGATCTGGGAACGCTGCGCTCCATCGCCCAGTCGCGGCAGCTGTCGCTCAGCGCGGAGACCAACATCACCTCCGTTCCCTATGGCCTGTGGGAGGACCACCGCGCCGCGCTGCGCGCGTTTGTGCAACGCATGAGCGGCGGAGGTTAGTCCGCCAGGATCATCCCGCCGGGAACGTCGACTTGCACTACCAGGCAGTGCGGGTGCCTGCCGCAGCGTTTTCCCCCTCTTTCGTGCCGCGCGAGTCCGCGGCTCAAACACTTGCAGCTCAAAAGCGCTCCGTGACCGCGTGAGATATATCTGCGCGCCACCCCCCACGGAGTAGATGCGGCGTAGCAATTCCCATACCTCCGTTGCGGAATTCCCTCCAGCGCTCGCGTACTCGACCCAATGTCGCCAGCGACCCGCGTTTGTTAATTATTGCAACCAGGAAGTTGAACAACAAAAAGGGTCTCCCGAGTGCGTTTTCCGAACCGATCGACTCGCTACGAGCCGATAGCCACCGCCGCTGTGCTCATCATTCTCCTGCTCGCCCTGCCCGCCACCGCTGGCGCGGTGCCGAGCTTTGCCAGGCAGACGGGCATGCCCTGCACGCAATGCCATGTGCAGGCGTTCGGGCCGGCCCTCACCGCCTACGGGCGCCAGTTCAAGCTGAACGGCTACACCTTTGGCAAGGTCGAGAGCTACGTACCCGTCGCCTTGATGATCCAGGGCGGGTTCAGCCGCAGCGACGCCGCGCAGCCAGCGCCGCCCGTCGACGACTTCCATGCCAATGACAACCTCTCCATCGACCAGGTGTCGCTGTTCGTTGCCACGCGCCTCACCGAGCACTCGGGGATCTTCTCGCAGTCCACTTACAGCGGCGAGGACCGCCACTTCAGCTGGGACAACACCGACTGGCGCTACGCGCGGCCGATGACTCTGTTCGGCACCGATGCGGTGGTCGGAGTCTCGGTCAACAACAATCCGACGGTGCAGGACCTGTGGAATTCAACGCCGGCGTGGGGGTTCCCCTACATCACGAGCCCGCTGGTGCCGGCTCCGGGCGTAGCGCCGATCATCAACGGCGGCCTCGCGGGGGTGGCGGTCGGCGCGACCGCGTACGCCATGATCCACGAGCACGTCTACCTCGAGCTGGGTGGTTATAAGGGACTCTCGGACCGCTGGCTCAGTAACGTCGGGCTCTACCCCGACAACAACATCCACACGAGCGGCATCGCGCCCTACTGGCGCGCTGCCTATCAGTGGGGGACCGATGCCCACTACTTCTCCGTCGGCACGTTCGGGCTCGACGTGAAGCTGCAGCCGGATCCGACGATTCCCGACACCGACCACTACACCGACGTTGCCATCGACGGCACCTACCAGTACACCCCGGACAACGGGCCCGGCGCCGTGCTCGCGCAAGCCTCCTTCATTCACGAGCGCCAAGAGCTCAACGGGACGTTCGCTCTCGGGGGCGCCGACCAGGCGTCGAACCACCTGGACGCGCTCGAAGCAGACGTGAGCTACGTCTGGGACCAGACCTGGAGCGCGGGACTCGGGATCTTCGACCTCGAGGGTGGACACGACTTCACCCTCTTCGGGCCTGCGCCGCTCACCGGAAGCGTCAACGGCTCCCCCGACACGCGTGGCTACACGGTGCAGCTCGAGTTCATACCGTTCGGCAAGCTCCACTCGTTCGAGCGCCCCTGGATCAACCTGCGCCTCGG
>DATMQX010000032.1:0-13803 GCA_035567055.1 Solirubrobacteraceae bacterium | reverse complement strand
CCAGGAGGCGTTCAAGCAGGCCCCAAGCTGGCCGGACGCGGTCTGGGACGCGATGCAGACGTGCACCGAATGGGCGACGCTCGAGCCCGCATTCGCACAGGCCACGGTCGTCGAGCTGCTGTCGATCGGCCCGGACGCGCTCGATCTGCTGCACTCCCTGATGGACGCGTTCTCGCTCTTCCTGCGACCCGGCTACGCGCTGCTGGAACCCTCCGCGGCGGGGGCCCTCGACGAGACCGTCAGCCAGCACGTGTTCGAGCTGATGCACACCCATCTCATCCACGCCTCACCCGCCACGCTCTCGACGCTCATGCCCGAGGTCGCGCGCACCGCGCTCACTCCGTTCCTCGGCCCCGCAGCCACCGAGCAGTTCATCGCCCGGCGTCAAGCCGACTGCTGACCACAACGAGCCCAGGACGGCCCTGGACCAAGCGGAGCTAGAGATGGAGGGCCCGCCCACCCCGCGTAGTGTGCTGTGTGCACATGAGCGACCGAGGACAACGCTCCGCGCTGCGTCCAGGCCCGTCCTACGCTCCGTGGCACTTCTTGAACTTCTTACCCGAGCCGCACCAGCACGGGTCGTTGCGGCCGAGCTGGTGCTCTGAGTCGATTACGCGCTGCTCGACCACGGGCAGCGCTTCGCCCGGATCGCCCTCGCTGTCATAGCCCTGTGCTCTCCCGGGTCCAGCCGCGGCGGCGGCTGCCTCCAGCGCGCCTGCACCCATCGCGCTCGAACCACCCGAGTAAGAGACGCGACCAGCGCGCGTGGCGCTGCCCGAGGCCGCAAACGCGGGGGAACTGGGAATCCCACCCACCCCGCCGTTCGGGGTGGGCAGGCCCTCGACATTGACCTGCACGTTGAAGATCATGCGAGTGAAGTCCACCCACACGCTGTTCATCAGGTCGCCGAACAGCTCGAACGCCTCGTTCTTGTACGCCACGAGCGGGTCGATCTGGGCGAACCCGCGCAGGTGGATGCCCTCGCGCAGGTAGTCCATGTCGTAGAGGTGCTCGCGCCAGCGTTCATCGATGATCTGCAGGATCAGGAAGCGCTCCAGGGCGCCCATGAGCTCCTTGCCAAGCTCATCCTCGCGCGCCTCGTAGCGCTCCAGCGCGGCCTGGCTGATCCGCTCGGTCAAATACCCACGATCCACCGTCTCGGGGTCGAGGTCGGCGTCTGAGAGCTCCAGCGGGAAGAACTGCCCGAGCGCGGTGAACAACCCGTCGAGATCCCAGTCCTCCATGTAGTCGCCGGGCGTGTACTGGTCGATCGTGCGCTCGATCGTGCCCGCCACCTGGCGGCGGGCCTCCTCGCCCATCTCCTTGCCTTCGAGCACCTCGTCACGGTAGGCGTAGATGATGCGCCGCTGCTCGTTCATCACGTCGTCGTACTCGAGCACACGCTTTCTGATCAGGAAGTTCTGCTCCTCGACCTTCTTCTGGGCCTTCTCGATCTGCTTGGAGAGCATGCCCGCCTCGATCGGCTCCTCGTTGCCCTCCTCGTCGACGCTTCCCAAGCGATCGAGGATCTTGTAGATGCGATCGCCCGCGAACAGGCGCACGAGATCGTCCTCGGCCGAGAGGAAGAAGCGGCTCTCCCCCGGGTCGCCCTGGCGGCCGGAGCGCCCGCGCAGCTGGTTGTCGATGCGGCGTGACTCGTGGCGCTCGGTGCCGCAGATGAACAGGCCGCCGGCGGCGACCACGCGCTCGCGGTTCTCCTGAACGCTCCTTTCAACCCCTGGCAGCACCTTCTGGACCAGTTCCGCTTGCTCGGCCTCGTCGGCCGCCTCCAGGCCGTCCCTCGCGAGCTGCTGACGCGCAAGGTGCTCGGGGTTTCCGCCGAGCTTGATGTCCACGCCGCGCCCGGCCATGTTGGTGGCGATCGTCACGGCGCCGGGCTGCCCGGCCTCGGCCACGGTCTCGGCCTCGCGCGCCGCATGCTCGGGCTTCGCGTTCAGCACGGTGTGCTTGATCCCCCTCTTGGTCAGCCGTTCGGACAGCAGCTCTGAGACCTCGACCGAGATCGTTCCGACCAGCACAGGCTGCCCGTTCTCATGGCGCGCGGCGATCTCATTCACGACCGCGTTCCACTTGCCGTCCTTGGTCTTGTAGATCTGATCGTTGCGGTCGTCGCGGATCATCTCCATGTTCGTGGGGACCTGCACGACCGGCAGCTGGTAGATCTTCATGAACTCCGTCGCCTCGGTGAGCGCCGTTCCGGTCATGCCCGCGAGCTTGTCGTAGAGGCGGAAGTAGTTCTGGTAGGTGATCGTCGCGAGCGTCTGGTTCTCCTCCTGAACGGACACACCCTCCTTGGCCTCGATCGCCTGGTGCAGCCCCTCCGACCAGCGCCTGCCCTCGAGGATGCGCCCGGTGAACTCGTCGATGATCTTGACCTCGCCGTCGATCACGGCGTAGTCGACGTCGCGCTTGTACAGCTCCTCCGCCCGCAGCGACTGGATCAGGTGGTTGACGAGGTGCCCGTTCTCGGCGCGATAGAGGTGATCGATACCGAGGAAGCGCTCGGCCTTGGCCACGCCCTGCTCGGTGATCGAGACCGTCTTGTGCTTCTCGTCGACCTCGAAGTCGAAATCCGCCATGAACTGCTTCTTGGAGCGCGGGTCCATGCCTTCGGGCGTCTTGCCGGCTTTCATCTGCGGCGCCAGGCGTGCGAACTTCACGTACAGGTCGGCCGCCTGTTCGGGGGCCCCCGAGATGATCAGCGGCGTGCGGGCCTCGTCGATCAGGATGTTGTCGACCTCGTCGACGATCGCGAAGAAGTGCCCGCGCTGGACCTTTTCGGCGAGGTCCTTGGCCATGTTGTCGCGCAGGTAGTCGAAGCCGAACTCGGAGTTGGTCCCGTACACGACGTCGCAGGCGTACGCCACCTGCTTGTCCTCATAGGACTGCATGTTCTGCAGCACCCCGACCGACACCCCGAGCGAGTCGTAGATCGGGCTCATCCATTCCGCGTCGCGGCGGGCGAGATAGTCGTTGACGGTCACGACGTGCACGCCCTTGCGTTCGGGCGCCTGCTCGGAGTCGGGAGCATCCGCGGCGGGCGAGCGCGGCGCGAGCGAGTTGAGCACGACCGGCAGCGTGGCCGTCAGCGTCTTGCCCTCGCCGGTCTTCATCTCCGCGATCTGACCGTCGTGGAGCGCCATGCCGCCGATCAGCTGAACGTCGAAGTGGCGCATGCCCATCGTTCGCTTGCCCACCTCGCGCACGATCGCGAAGCACTCCGGGAGCAGCGCTTCGAGCGACTCCCCGTCGGCCGCGCGCTCGCGCAGCCCGTCCATTCGCTCGCGCAGCTCGGCGTCGCTGTCGTGTTCGAGCTCAGGCTCGAAGGCGCCGATCAGCGCCACGCGTTTCTGGTAGGTCTTGTACTTCTTCGCCTCGCCGACATTGAGCGCGCGGTCCAGCAGTGATGGCATGCGCCAAGGATAGCTGTCGGGCCGCGGTGCCCAGCGCGGTACCGGTGACCGTCAGCCGCCAAAGCTGAGCGTGACGGGCGCCGCTCCGCCGGGGCAATCGGCGAGCTTCACCTTGAGCGGTCCGTCAGTGCTGACGTGGAGCTGTGCCGCGCAGTCGACCCGGGCCCTCGTGGCGTCGATCGTGACGTTCGAGACGTTGTGCGCGGCCACGTCCAGCGCGTCGGCGGCCGGCGCCGAGGGTGCTTCTCCCCACGTCTTGGTCTGAGTGGTGAAGGGGATCGCCGGGACCTGGCCGCCAGTCAGGACACCGGCTCCGTGCTGCGTGGCCGATGGTGTCGGGTCCGCCACCGGGAAGCCCTCCGAGCGCACGTCGATCGTGCCCAGCGGCGCCGTGCCTTCGCCGTTTCGCAGCGTGATCCCGTAGAGCCAGTAGGCGTGTCCCGCCGTGGTCCCGTCGGCGGGGAAGTCCATCGTCGGGTTGTACGCGTAGGTGACGTGCGGCGGGTTGGGCTGGACGGCGTCGGTCCCGAGGAATGCGGCCGCCGGGGAGTATTCGTCGTTGATCGCGAGCGTCAGGTGGTCGCCGGCCTGGAACTGGTCGAACTCGTAGCGGTAGCCGAGGCTGTCGAAGGTACCCACCTGTTCGAGCACGCCGAGGATCGGCACGAGCTCGTCGGTCGTCTCGTCCCAGATCAGGAAGGGGACGTTGCGCACGGAGGGCAGCATCCGTTGGGTCAGCGACCGGTTGCCGCCCGGCTGCGGTTCGGCGGGCGGCAGCCAGATCCCGAGGCCGGGCGGGCCCACCGTCGGCTGGGCCTTGGCGAACAGGTCGGGGAACTGGCTCGTGAACTTGTAGGTGCCGTAGCCGCCCATCGAGTAGCCGGCGATGTCGGTAAAGGACGGGTTGAGCTGGTAGTGGGAGGCGGCGTCCGCCCACACTTCGAAGGTGTCGGCGCCGGCGTGGTCGTAGTACCAGCCATCCGGCCCTCGCCCTGAGGGCGTGATCACGATCGAGCCGGAGCCGCGGTTCGCGAACTGCGACTGGTTGTGCGAGCCCGCGAACTGGTTGTAGTTGGCCGACAGCGAGTGCAGCAGCAGCGTCAGCCCGTAGCCGCCGGCGGGCGTGGTGCCGATGGGCACGTAGATCGCGTACGGCAGCAGCTGGCCGCGCATCGCGCCGATGCAGGCGCTCGAGCTGCCGCAGCCGCCCGTCGCGTAGTCGGCGCCCTGGCCGTCAGAGAAGTGAGAGGCGAGGATCCGGTCGAAGACGCCCGTCTGGGGCACGCCGGTCGCTCCGCCCGGCATGTCGTCGTTGACTTTCGAATGCAGCTTGCCGAAGTCGACCTGGGCGAAGAAAGGGCTGATGTCGCCTGTCCTCAGCGCCTGTCCCTGAGCGGACTCGCGCCAGTAGGCGGGGTTGGCCGTGCTTTCCGGCCCCGGCGTTGCGGGTACCGGCTCCTGCGCGTTGAAGCGGAAGGCGACGTCGAAGAATGCCGGCGGCGAGGGGTCGGGGCCGGCACCCCCGGGCTGCGTGGCGCTCCGCACGGCGGCCGGCAGCAGATAGGTGTTCGTGGCGGCGTTCCACAGGCCGACGCCGGCGGCGAGCCGAACCGTCGCGGTTCCCGGGTTCCACTGGCTGTGTGCCACGAGAACGGTGATCTGACGCCGCGCGAGATCGACGCTGACGCCCGGCGCCGGGCCGGGGACTTCTTTTCCGGTCTGCGCGTCGGTGAGCACGGCCGTGCTGCCATGGATCGTGAGGAAGTACCGCGCGGGGGCGCTCACGTTGGCGCCGAACGGGAACGGATGGGTTTCGCCGGCCGTGCCTCCGATCGCGATCGCCGTCGCGACAAGTTCGGCGTTCTCGAGCGTGTTCAGCGTGATCCGGAACGCCGTGGCCGTGGAGAGCGGCTTCACACGCAGCTCGATGAGGTTGGCGGCGTTTTCGTCGTAGCCGGGTCCGGTGGGATAGTCGTAGGTGCCGGTGGGCGCCGAGAAGAGGTCTCCGCCGGAGGAGTCGCCGCCGGGCGAGTGCATCGGGTTCGTCGGGTCGGTCACGAGCTTGGCGCCGTGGTCGTCGTAGACGTAGCCCTGGTAGACGAACTCTCCCTGGCGGTAGGCGCTGGCACCCGACACGAGTATCGAAGGAGCGTGCCACGCCGAGCCACGTTCGTTTTCAAGCTGCGGCGCCCGGGCGGGGTGTTCGTAGAGGATCGCGGGCCCCGGGCGCGGAGCGGTGCCTTCCCGCGCGGGCAGTGACCCCGAGGCCGCCCCGCCCGCCGCGGGCACGCCGAGCATAGACGCAAGCGCGAGCGTCCCCGTGACCCCGACAGCGGCGAACCTCCTCATCCGGCCCGAGCTTTACCCGCCGGGCGCTCGCATCAAACCTCGCAGGAGGGGGCGCCGCGGTGAAGCTCCGTCAGCTCGCTGGTCGCCTCCCGCGTCCGGGCTTCGAACTGCCGCTAAAGCGACGGCTGCGAAGCGGCGCGGGTCGCCGCACGGGCGGCTTCTCGCGCTGCAGAACGGTGCGCCTCGCGGCGGTGGCGCAGTTTGTCGCGGTGGCGCTTGACCTGTCGTGCGAGCTCGTCGACGATCAGGTTCAGCGAGTGGAGCATCTCCGGCGAGGCGTCCTGTGCCCGCAGCGTGACGCCCTTCAGGTAGAGCGTCGCCTCGGCGACATGGCTGTTGGCGACCCTCGGGTTCGGCTCCTTGAAGATCTCAATCTCGAGTCGGGCGAGATCGGAAACCTGACGCGACACCTTGTTGAGGCGGCGTTCGACGTGCGTACGCATGTCGACGGTGACCGGGACGTTGCGACCCTTGATGTCGATCTGCATCGTAGGCTCCCTTTGTCGGCTTTGGCGTCGAATTCGATGCTACGCCTGGTGACGGCGGATGTAAATGCCCATCCGCCCAATGTCCAGCAGCGCCGGCGCGGCTCCTGCGGGCGATGCGGAGGCCCCGCGAGTGGGACAATCGGGGCGGATGAGCCCCGATCTCTCCTGGACGCTCAGCCCCGGTGTGCTGCTGGCCGTCGCGATCGCCGGTTGGGTCTACGTCAAGCGCTGGCGGACGGTGCGTCTCGGACCCTCGACGCGTCGCAACTCCGACGCCCCCGTGTGGCGGCTGTGCTGTTTCCTCGCATCGCTGCTGGCTGCGCTGCTCGCGCTCATATCGCCGCTGGATGCGCTGGCCGATCAGCTGTTCTTCACCCACATGATCCAGCACATGCTGCTCCTGGACCTCGTGCCGATCCTCGCGATCCTCGGCTTCACGAAGGTGCTTCTGCGCCCCGTCACCCGTGCCGTCCACGACATCGAGCGCCGCGCCGGGGCGCTCGCGCACCCGGCCTTCGCGGTCGCTCTCTACGTGACCGTGATCTGGGCCTGGCACGTGCCGGCCGCCTACGACGCGGCGGTGCGCCACTCGGGCGTGCACGTGCTGGAGCACGCCACGTTCGTGATCGCGGGGTCGCTCTACTGGTGGCATCTGCTCTCACCGATCCGAGCACGCCTGCGTCTCGCCGGCCTCGGTCCCGTGGCCTACATGGCCTCGACCAAGCTGCTCGTGGGCGCGCTCGGCATGGGCCTGGCCTTCGCCCCCACCGCGCTCTACTCCTACTACGTCCACCACGCGCGCGTGTGGGGCATCTCCGCGCTCGACGACCAGGCGATGGCTGGCCTGATCATGGCCGTCGAGCAGTCGATCGTGATGGGCACAGCCCTCGTCGTGCTGTTCGTGCGTGCGCTGGCCGAGTCAGAGCGCGAGCAGCAGCGGCGCGAGCGCTACGACCTCGCGGCCGACCGGCCCTGACGTCACCTGCGGGCGCGGCGAGTGCGGCGGGCCTCACGGTCTCCCCTACCTGCGGCGCAGGCTCCCGAGAATTCCGCCGTGGCCGGCGATCGCGCCGATCAGGATCGACTCGGGGGCGATCTCCGTTCCCGGGAAGACGATGCTGCCCCGTAGCTGGGCCCGATCGCCGATGCTGACGCCGTCGCCCACGACGATTGGGCACATCAGACGCACGCCCTCGCCGATGCGCACGTCGCGGCCGATCCACGCCGGGGCTTCGAGCTCTACGTCGTCGGGCAGCGGAGAGCCGTCGCCGACGATCACGCCCGGTCGCTGCTCGGCCCCCTGAACCTGCAGCTGAAGTTCGCCACGCAGCGCATCGAAGGTTCCCTTCCGCAGCTCGGCAAGCGAGCCGATGTCGTTCCAGTACTCGCGCACCTCGTGGATGTAGATCGGCACGTCGTTCTCGAGCAGCACGGGGAACACGTCGTTCGCCCAGTCGACGAACTCGCTCTCGGGAAAGTAGTCGAAGATCTGCGGGTCGAACACGTAGATGCCGCAGTTGCCGAGATCGGACAGCGCCTCGTCGGGGCTGGGCTTCTCCTGAAAGCCCGTGATGCGACCCTCGCGATCGTGCAGGACGACCCCGAACTCGCGAGTGTCCGGGACCTGCTTGACCGCGAGCGTCGCGATCCCGTCGGTCTCGCGGTGCCTGTTGGCGAGCGCCGTGAGGTCGATGTCCGTGAGCGCGTCCCCCGAGATCACCAGGAACGGTTCATCGCCGAAGAAGTCGGCGCACGCCCGCACGCCACCGGCGGTGCCCAGCAGCTCCGGCTCGAAGCGGTACTCGAGTCGATCGCCGAAGTGCTCGCGGATCGAGTCGGGGAAGTAGTGCAGGTTCGCGATCACCCGATCGAAGCCGTGCCTGTCGAGCAGGTCGACGATGTGCTCCATCACCGGCCGATCGAGCACCGGCACCATCGGCTTGGTGATCTCGTAGGTGAGCGGACGCAGCCGGGTGCCGAGGCCCGCCGCAAGGACCATCGCTCTCATCGGGAGCCGACCCGCTAGTAGCGGTAGTGGTCGGACTTGTAGGGGCCGCCGACCGGCACTCCGATGTAGGCGGCCTGCTCGTCGGTCAGCCTTGTCAGCTTCACACCCAGCGCGTCGAGGTGCAGGCGCGCCACCTTCTCGTCGAGGTGCTTTGGCAGCACGTAGACCCTCTTCTCATACTCGTCGTTCTTGGTGAAGAGCTCGATCTGGGCGATCGTCTGGTTGGAGAACGAGCTGCTCATCACGAAGCTGGGGTGGCCCGTGGCGTTCCCGAGGTTCAGCAGACGTCCCTCCGAGAGCAGGATGATCGCGTGACCGTCGGGGAACACCCACTTGTCGACCTGCGGCTTGATGTTGACCCGCTCGATCCCAGGAACGTTGGCGAGGCCGGCGATGTCGATCTCGTTGTCGAAGTGCCCGATGTTGCCGACGATCGCCTGGTGCTTCATCGCCTGCATGTGCTCGGCGGTGATGATGTCGCGGTTGCCGGTCGTCGTGATGAAGATGTCGGCGCTTTCCAGCACTTCCTCGAGTGTCCGAACCTCGTAGCCCTGCATCGCCGCCTGCAGCGCGCAGATCGGGTCGATCTCCGTGATCACAACACGCGCGCCCTGCCCCCGAAGCGATTCGGCGCAGCCCTTTCCGACGTCGCCGAAGCCGCAGATGACCGCGACCTTGCCGCCGATCATCACGTCCGTGGCACGGTTGATGCCATCGATCAGCGAGTGACGGCAGCCGTAGAGGTTGTCGAACTTGGACTTCGTGACGGAGTCGTTGACGTTGATCGCCGGGAACAGGAGTTCGCCGTTCTCGACCATCTGGTAGAGGCGGTGCACTCCCGTGGTGGTCTCCTCGGTGACGCCTTTGATGCCCTCGCCGACACGTGTCCACCGCTGCGGGTCCTCGGCGAGCGAGCGCGTCAGCAGAGAGAGGATGACGCGGAACTCCTCGGAGTCCGCGCTCGCCGGATCCGGAACGGCTCCGGCCGCCTCGTACTCGGCGCCCTTGTGCACGAGCAGCGTCGCATCGCCGCCGTCGTCGAGGATCATGTTCGGACCCGACCCGGACGTGCCGTCTGTGTGCCGGCCGTCCTCGCCGTCGGGCCAGAGCAGAACCTGCTCGGTGCACCACCAGTACTCCTCGAGCGTCTCGCCCTTCCAGGCGTAGACGGGCACCCCACGTGGATTCTCGGCGGTGCCATGTGGCCCGACCGCGACCGCCGCCGCCGCGTGGTCCTGGGTCGAGAAGATGTTGCAGCTGCACCAGCGGACCTCCGCGCCGAGCGCCGTCAGGGTCTCGATCAGCACGGCCGTCTGGATCGTCATGTGCAGTGAGCCGGTGATGCGCGCGCCACGTAGCGGCTGAGCATCGGCGTACTCGCGACGGATCGCCATCAGCCCGGGCATCTCGTGTTCGGCGAGCGTTATCTCCTTGCGCCCGAACTCGGCGAGCGAGAGGTCGGCGACCTTGAAATCGGTGTTGCTGCGCGTGGCCGTCGGGGTCATTGCTGACATGACGAGTCCTCCTGTCCGGTCAGGTGAGCGCCCTTGCTACGAGAGACCGAGCGTGGCGGATTGCAGCCCGTCGCAGCGCTCCTCGGCCGCCCAGGACGGTAGCACAGCGGCAGCGGGCTAACGTTGGGCGAGAGCGGCCTTGAGTTCGTCGAGGGCCAGCACCGGGCCGGGGTCGACGCCGTGCAGCGCCGCGAGATAGATCGAGACGAGATCGCCCAGCAGCACGAGCGAGATGACGCGCTCGATCGATGTCTGTCCGCGTGTCTCCAGCCTGAAGCTCGCCGCCGCATTGCCGGCGATCATCTGCTCGGTCAGCTCCATTCGCGCCTTCACGCGCGGGTGGGCGTCGGAATCGTCGAGGAACACCGCCGAGAAGCGCCCGTTGCCCTGCGCTCCCCCCCAGCCGACGATCTCGTTGTGGTCGATCTCCGGGAGTTCGCTGGCGAACGCCATCTGCTTGGCGTTCTCGTTGATCTGGGTCTTCCAGCGGTAGGCGATGGGCGTCGTCAGTCCGGCGCCGGCGATAACCGGCGTCGTCCCGTACAGGCCGCGCGCGATCTCCTTGGCCAGCGAGTCCTCGGGCGCGTCCGGGCCCCACTCGGCGACGAGCTGCTCGGTGTGGGAGGCGGCGACGTCGATCTCGGACGTGAGCCGCGGGCCGGCGCCGGACAGTGCGGCGACCTCGAGCGCGGCGACGATCATGTAGGCGACGGCGGCCCTCGGCTCGAAGCCGCCGGGCAGCGGGATCACCGGAACGCCGTCGGCACGGGCCATCTCGGCCAGGCGTCCGCCCGTCGTGACGACCGTGCGCTTGGCGCCCAGCGCGCCCGCTGACTCGTAGCAGGCGAGCGTCTCCTCGGTCTCGCCCGAGTAGCTCGCGCAGAGCACCATCGTCTCCGGCGTCGTCCACGTCGGCAGGCCGTAGGCGCGGGTCACGAAGATGGGCCTGGAGGTGTGATCGCCGAGGGCGGCGCGCGCCAGCGCCCCACCGATCGCAGAGCCGCCCATGCCCGCGACGACGAGCCCGGCGGCGGTGTCCCAGTCCTGCATGATCGCCGACTCGACCCGCCACAGCGCGTCGCGCAGGTGCTCGGGCAGGGCCAGCACGTCACCCAGCTGGTCCGACGGGTCGACCCTGGCGATGGCCGCGCGCGTGAGCTCGCCGGCGGCCGGGGTTGCCGTGATGCTGCCGTCGCTCATGTCGTGCTCGCCTGCTGTGGTGCCTGTATTCGGGTGGCCATGGATGGGGGCTTTCGTGTCCGCTGCTTCGGGTTGGCGGGGACTGTACCCGGGGCGCGAGCTAGAACTCGATCGCGCCGTCGGGCAATGTGACCCCTGGGAAGATACGCGCCCCGCGGGTTATCACGTTGTCCGCCCCTACCGTGACGCCCTCGCCGAGCACCGCGCCGCCGGTGATCTTCGTCCGCGCGCCCACGCGGCAACCGGCCGCGACGATGCAGTCGCGCAGCTGACAGCCCTCGCCGATCTCCGATCCGTTGAGGATGACCGAGCGCTCGACGATCGTGCCGGCGCCGACCGACACGCCTTCGGCGAGCACGGCGAGACTCCCCACCTGGGCGCCCTCTGCGACGCGGACGCCGCGCTCGAGCACGGCCGGCGGAATGACCCGCCCGAAGACCTCGGCGCTCTCGTGAACGGCGAGCCAGTCGCTGCCGAGGCGGTCGCGTACGGCCGTCTCGACGTTGCCCTCGATGATGTCGAACGTTCCCTGCAGGTAGCGGGCAGGTGTGCCGATGTCCAGCCAGTAGCTGTCGGAGGGGTAGCCGTAGAGCCCGTCCCCGACGAGCAGCGGCCAGACCTCCCGCTCGATGGAGACGTTTCGGTCGGGGGGCACGAGGTCGAGGACGTCTCGCTCCAGCACGTAGGCGCCGGCGCTGATCAGGTTGCTCTCGACGCTGTCGGAGCTGGGCTTCTCGACGAACTCCCGCACCGAGCGGTTCTCCTCGAGGACCACGAGCCCGTATGCCGTGGGGTCGGCGACGGGGACGAGCGCGAGCGTGGCCCGTGCGCCGCTCGCCTCGTGCTGGGCGATCTGCTCGGTCAGGTCGATGTCGGTGAGCACGTCGCCGTTGAGCATCAGGAAGCGCTCGTCGAGCATCGGCTCGGCGAGCTTCACCGCGCCCGCCGTGCCGCGGGGATCGGGCTCCTCGATGAAGCGCAGCCTGATGCCCATGCCCGAGCCGTCCCCGAGCACGTTGCGAATGCTCGTCGCGAGGAAGCCGCAGGACATCACCACGTCGTCGACGCCGTGCTCGCGCAGCCACTCGAGCATGTAGGAGATGAACGGCCGGTCGACGAGCGGAACGACAGGCTTGGGCACCGTTGAGGTGAGCGGCCGCAGCCGCGTTCCCTGCCCGCCGACGAGGATCACAGCCTGAATGCGCTCACCTCCTGCCGATTCCCTCGTAGCTCAGGCCGGCGGAGCGCACCGTCTCCGGGTCGAGCGCATTGCGCCCGTCGATGACGAGACCGCCACTCATCGCCTCCGCGACCTCGCTCCAGTCGAGCCGCAGGAGCTCGCTCCACTCGGTGACGAGCACGACCGCGTCGCTGCCCCGTACAGCGTCCAGTGCCGAAGCGCAGTAGGCCAGCTCCGGCATCAGCTTGCGCGCCTCGTCCTCGGCGATGGGATCGTAGGCGCTCACCAGGGCGCCCTCGGCCAGCAGGCGCGCCGCGAGCACCAGTGAGGAGGCGCCTCGCATGTCGTCGGTCTCCGGCTTGAACGCGAGCCCGAGCAGGCCCACGCGCTTGCCGGCCAGCGTTCCGACGTGGCGCTGCAGCTTGGAGACGACGCGACGCTTCTGAAGCTCGTTGACCTCGGTGACCGCGTTCAGCAGCTGGAAGTGATAGCCGGAGTTGGCCGCCAGCAGCTTGAGCGCGCTCACATCCTTCGTGAAGCAGCTGCCGCCGTAACCGATGCCCGCCTGCAGGAACTTCGGGCCGATGCGATCGTCCAGGCCGACGCCGCGGGCGACCTCGATGACGTCGGCGCCGGTCTCCTCGCAGACGTTTGCGATCTCGTTGATGAACGAGATCTTGGTGGCGAGAAAGGCATTGGCGGCGAGCTTGATCATCTCCGCGCTGGCGACATCCGTTCGCACGAGTGGCGCGTCCAGAGGCGCGTAGAGCTCGACGACGGCGTCGCCGGCCCAGTCGCCGTTGTCGCCCACGACGACACGGTCGGGATTCAGGAAGTCCTTGACCGCGGAGCCCTCCTTCAGGAACTCCGGACATGAGACGTAGGCCATGCGTCCCTTGCCCCGCTCGCCGAACACGCGCTGGATCGTCGCCCCGGTTCCGCAGGGCACCGTCGACTTCATGACCAGCGCATGACGATCAGACCCGGGCATCGCGTCGACGACGGCGTTGACGGCCGACAGGTCCGCATCGCCCGAATGCGTCGGCGGCGTGCCGACCGCGACGAACAGCAGCCTCGCATGCTCCAACGCGCCGCTGAGCTCCGTCGAGAAGTGCAGGCGCTCCTTGTTGCGCTCGAGCAGCTGCTCGAGGCCGGGCTCGTAGATCGGCACCTCTCCGCGCTGCAGCTGCGCGATCTTCTCCGCGTCGATATCGACGCACCAGACCTCGCTGCCGATCTCGGCGAAGCCGGCGGCCGTCACCAGGCCGACGTAGCCGGTACCGATCACTCCGATGGGCTGTCGTTGATTGCTCATGAGGCGGCGAAGGCTAGCCGGTGGCAGCGGAGGAGGATGCGTAGCGGCGGGCGCGGATCACGAGCCGCCGCGCATCAGGCGGAAGACCGGATGCTTGGGGGCGATGCGTGACATCTCGTCGTCGGACGAGTCCGGCCCGACGCCTTCGAAGAACACGCCGACCTCGGCCTTCCAGCGCTTGAGGTAGGCGCGCAGGATCGGCAGCTTCTCGGGGTCGGCGAGCTCCACCGCGTTGAACGGCTCGGCGCGGCGGCCGAGCAGCAGCCGGCCCTCGCCGCTCGCCCGCAGATTGCGCACCCACTGGGTCTCGCCGCG
>DATMQX010000031.1:0-4716 GCA_035567055.1 Solirubrobacteraceae bacterium | reverse complement strand
GCCCTCGATCGAGCTTGCCGCACGCATCGCCGAGCTCACCCCCGGCGACCTCAACCGCGTCTTCTTCGTCTCTGGCGGCTCGGAGGCCGTCGAGTCCGCCTGGAAGCTCGCCAAGGCATACCATGCCGCCTGCGGCGATCCGCGCAAGCACAAGATCGTCTCGCGCAACCTGGCCTACCACGGCACCTCGATGGGGGCCTTGACTGCCACGGGATTGCCGCCGCTGCGCGAGCCGTTCGAGCCGCTCACCCCCGGCGGCACTCACGTGCCCAACACCAACTCCTACCGCTGGACCGAAGAGCGCGATCCGCTATGGGCGGCCGATGCGATCGAGGAGGCGATCCTGTTCGAGGGCCCTCACACCGTCGCCGCCGTGATCCTCGAGCCTGTGCAGAACGGCGGCGGCTGCCTCGTTCCCCAGGACGGCTACTTCCAGCGCGTGCGCGAGATCTGCGACCGCCACAAAGTGCTGCTCGTCTCAGACGAGGTCATCTGCGCATGGGGACGCCTAGGGCACTGGTTCGGCTGTGAGCGCTTCGACTACCTGCCCGACATCGTCACGACCGCCAAGGGCATGACCTCCGCCTATGCGCCGATGGGCGCCGTGATCGCCTCCGACCGCGTCGCCGAGCCGTTCCTGCACGCACGCGCGATCTTCAACCACGGCTTCACCTTCGGCGGGCACCCGATGGCCTGTGCGGTGGCGATGGCCAACATCGACGTCATGGAGCGCGAGCACATCAACGAGCACGTGCTCTCGCACGAGGGCGAGTTCCGCGCCATGCTCGAGGGGCTGCGCGACCTCGACATCGTGGGCGACGTGCGCGGCGCCGGCTACTTCCACGCGATCGAGCTCGTCAAGGACAAGGACACGAAGCTCACCTTCGACGCCCACGAGTCCGAGGAGCTGCTGCGCGGCTACCTCTCCGGCGCTTTGTTCGAGCGGGGCCTGATCTGCCGCACGGACGACCGCGGCGACCCTGTCGTCCAGCTCTCGCCGCCGCTGATCGCGGGCCCCGAGCAGTTCGAGGAGATCGAGGGCATTCTGCGCCCGGTGCTCACCGAGGCGTGGGAGCGCGTCGTGAAGCGCTAAGGCGAACCGTGGCGAGTCCATGCTGACCGTCGAGAGCCTCATGGCGGAGCTGGGCCTGACGCTCGCCACGGGCGATGACAGCGCGCAGGCCAGCGTGCGCTGGGTGCACTCCACCGAGCTGCTCGACCCCACGCCGTGGCTGCGCGGGGGAGAGCTGCTCCTGACGACCGGACTGCAGCTCTCCGGCGCAAAGCTCCAGCGCGAATTCGTCGAGCGCCTCGCCGACCGCGAGATCGCCGGCCTCGGCTTCGGCACCGGCTTCGCCCACAAGAAGCTCCCCGCCGCGATCCTCAATGCCGCACGCAAGCGCGACTTCCCCCTGTTCGAGGTCCCCTACGAGCTGCCCTTCATCGCGGTCACCGAGCGCGTCTTCGCACAGCTGCTCAACGAGCGCTACGAGCTGCTGCAGCGCAATATGGCCGGTGACGTGCTGGCCGAGGCCTTGACAGGCAGGCTCTATCCCGACGAGCTGCAGGCGCGTTTGCGCCCCTTCGGCATCGGGGAGACCGCTGCCGTGCTGGCCTTCTCGCTGCGCGAGCCCGCCACCGCCGCCTCGATGCTCGAAGCGATCCTCGAGCGCTTCGGGGCGCACAGCCTCGTTGCGCTTCGCAACGGGCTGCTGTGCGCCGTCGTGGACTGCACGGACGCGGGCTTCAGCCCCTCCAAGCCCGCACCCGAAGTGTCAGGCGCGCCCGGCGCCGGTGGAACGACGCTCGCCACCGCCGCAGACAACAACAATGACCCGATCGACTTAGCGGCGCGTGTGCGCCGCGAGCTGCAGGCGCGCTTCGGCGAAGTGCGCGCCGCCGCCTCGCGCCCCGCACCCACGCATATGCTCAGGCGCAGCTTCCACGAGGCACGCTGCGCGCTCGAAGCCGTGCGCCTCTCCAACGGGAGCGCCCCCGAGGTCGCCTCCTACAAGGATCTCGGCGCCTTCCAGCTCTTGCTCTCCCTGCAGGACGACGACGCCCTGGCCTCCTACTGCCACAGCGTGCTCGGCCCGGTCGAATCCGACGAGGGCGAGTACGGAGACGAGCTGTTGCGCTCGCTCGACGTCTTCATCGAACAGAACGGCCACTGGGAGAAGGCGGCTCAGGCGCTCTACTGCCATCGCCACACCCTGCGCTACCGAATCAAGCGCGTGGAACAGCTCACCGGCCGCGACTTCTCCCACGCGCGTGACCGCATCGAGTTCTGGCTCGCGCTGCGCGGACGGGAGCTTGCGCGATGAGGGCGCCGGTACTCATTTGGACATGGGGTCGTTCCTGCGTCGAGAGGAGGCATTCCCCATGCGGGTAGGGGTGCCCAGGGAGATAAAGCCCGACGAGTACCGCGTAGCGCTCACCCCCGCCGGCGTGCGTGAGCTGTGCTCGCGTGGACACAGCGTGCTGATCCAGGCCGGCGCGGGTCTCGGCAGCGCGATCGCGGACGAGCAGTTCGAGGCGCAGGGCGCCATGATCGTGGACGGCGCCGAGGCGGTCTTCGAGGGGGCGGAGCTGATCCTCAAGGTGAAGGAGCCGCAGGCATCCGAGGTCGCGCTGCTCAAGGAGCGCCATACGCTGTTCACCTACCTGCACCTTGCCGCCGAGCCCGCGCTGGCGGAGGGCCTGCGTCGCTCCGGCGCGACGTGTATCGCCTATGAGACGGTCGAGGACGCAGGCGGGCGCCTGCCGCTGCTCGCCCCGATGAGCGAGGTCGCCGGCAAGATCGCCACGCAGGCCGGCGCCTTCATGCTCGAGAAGCCCATGGGCGGGCGCGGCATCCTGCTCGGTGGCGTCCCCGGCGTCGCGGCCGCCACCGTGCTCGTGATCGGAGGCGGCGTCGTCGGCATGAACGCCGCCTTCATCGCGATCGGGATGCAGGCCGACGTGTTCGTCTTCGACCGCTCGATCGACCGCCTGCGCGAGCTGGAAGTCGCCTTCGGCGGGCGCGCCTCCACCGTCTACTCCTCCGCGCTCGCGATCGAGCAGATGCTGCCCCAGGCCGACCTCGTGATCGGGGCCGTCCTGATCCACGGCGACCGCGCCCCGCACGTCATCACGCGCGAGCAGCTCTCCCCGATGAAGCGTCACGCCGTGCTCGTCGACGTCTCGATCGACCAGGGCGGCTGCTTCGAGACCTCGCGCCCCACCACCCACTCAGACCCCACCTTCGAGGTCGACGGCATCACGCACTACTGCGTCACGAACATGCCCGGCGCCGTCCCCATCACCTCGACGTACGCCCTCACAAACGCCACGCTCCCCTTCGCGCTCTCGCTCGCCGAAGGCGTCGTGCAGGCCATCTCCGACAGCGAGGCACTGCGTCTCGGCGTCAATGTGCGCGCGGGCGAGATCGTCCACCCGGCGGTGGCGCACGCCCTGCAGAGCCTCCCCTCCTCAGACGGGGCTCGCTCCCTGCAGGTCGAACGACCCCCAATCCAAAAATAGAAGCCCCGCGAGAACCCCAACCCGACTCCAAGGAGGCAAGCACGATGGCCGCCGCCAAAGACCCGCTTCGCAACCTCGTCAACGGCGACTCGCTCGCCGGCGACGGCGAGGAGACGATCCCCGTGCTCAACCCCGCCACCGGCAAGGAGCTCTGGCGCGCGCCGGTCTCGAGCGCCGAGGACGTCGAGGCTGCGGTGCGCGCCGCGCGCCGCGCCTTCGGCGACTGGTCGCAGACGACCCCCGTCGAGCGCTCCCGTGCGCTGCTCGCCCTGGCCGCCGCGATCGAGCAGCACGGCGAGGAGATCGCGCGGCTCGAGGCGCTCAACGCCGGCAAGCCGATCCTCGCCGTCTCACGCGACGAGATCCCCGCCATGGCCGACAACCTGCGCTTCTTCGCCGGCGCCGCCCGCTGCCTGGAGGGCCGCGCCGCAGGCGAGTACATGCGCGGCTACACATCCTTCGTCAGGCGTGAGCCCGTCGGCGTGATCGGCCAGATAACGCCCTGGAACTACCCCCTGATGATGGCCATTTGGAAGATCGCCCCAGCCTTGGCGGCCGGCAATACCGTCGTGCTCAAGCCCGCCGAGACGACCCCCGTGACGACCCTGCGCCTGGCCCAGCTCGCCGCCGACATCCTGCCTGCCGGCGTCCTCAACGTGGTCATGGGCCCCGGCGAGCCCACCGGACAGGCCCTGCTCGAGCACCCCGACGTCGACATGGTCTCGCTCACCGGCTCGGTCGCCACCGGCAAGCACGTCGCCCGCACCGCCGCCGCCACGCTCAAGCGCGTGCACCTGGAGCTCGGCGGCAAGGCCCCCGTGATCGTCTTCGACGACGTCGACATGGAGAGCGCGATGGCCACGATCGCCGCCACCGGCTACTACAACGCCGGCCAGGACTGCACCGCCGCGACGCGCGTCCTGGCCGGGGCCGACGTCTACGACGATGTCGTCTCCGGCCTCGCCGATCAGGCGAGCGGCCTCGTGCTCGGCGACACCCTGTCCGCGGAGACGACGCTTGGCCCGCTCAACTCCGAGCGCCAGATGGGGCGCGTCGAGGGCTTCCTGGAGCGTCGCCCCCACCACGCCGAGGTCGTCACCGGTGGCACCCGGGCGGGCGGGCCCCTAAAAAAGGGCTTCTACCTCGCGCCCACCGTCGTCGCCGGCCTGCAACAGGAGGACGAGATGATCCGCG
>DATMQX010000030.1:0-6379 GCA_035567055.1 Solirubrobacteraceae bacterium | reverse complement strand
ATCCGCAGCTGCGGGCCTCGTCGTGGTGCTGCGACTGCCCCAAGTGCCGCTTCGTGTTCCTCGTGTTGGCCCCGTTCACCGATCCGGCTCGCCTGCGCGAGGTGTTCGGGCGCGACCTGCTCGACGACGAGCGCCAGTTCGAGGGCTTCGCGCTGCTCACGGCCACGGGCGGTCACAAGCCGTTCGAGTGCGTCGGCGAGGAGGAGGAGAGCCTGGCCGCCATGCGCATGCTCGCAGCGGACCCGCGCTGGCGTGCTCACGCAGTGGTCCGGCGCGTGATTGCCGAGGTGCTGCCGCGGTTCCCGCAGAGCGCCGGCGATCCCGCGCGGATCCTGGCTCTCGGTGAGGACCACGCCGTGCCCGCCGCTCTCATGCCGGATGTACGTGCGGTTCTCGGAGCTTGACGGCGCCACGGTCGGCGTGTGGGGCGCCGGCCGTGAGATCCGCTCGTTCGCCGGCCAGCTCGCACGCCGGCTCCCGGCTGCCCGAATCGCCGTCGCGGCCTTCGACGGCGCGCCCCCGTCCGATGTTCACGAGGCCCTCGGGACCGCCGTCCGCGTCGTGACGGCCGCCGAGGCCGCGGCCGCGCTCAGGGATTGCGACGTGGTCGTGCGCTCGCCCGGCGTGTCCGTACACCGGCCGGAGCTGCGCCGCCTGCGCGAGGCGGGAGTCCCGCTGCGGACCGCCACCGGCCTGTGGCTGGCCGAGCGGGAAGGGCGTGGCGTGATCGGCGTGACGGGCACGAAGGGCAAGAGCACCACCGCGGCGCTCGCGTGCCATCTGGCCCGTGCGGCCGGGCGAGACGCTCATCTTGCTGGCAACATCGGCGTGCCCGCCCTCGACCTGCTGGACGCCGACCCGGGCGCGCTGGCGGTGGTCGAGCTCTCGAGCTACCAGATCGCCGACCTCGAGGCCGGGCCGGAGGTGGCGGTGGTCACGAGCCTGTTTCGCGAGCACCTTGACTGGCATGGCACCGAGGAGGTCTATCGCGCGGAGAAGCTGCGGATCCTCGGCCTGCCGGGCGTCCGTGTCGCGGTGCTCAACGCTCGCAGCGAGCCGCTCGCCCAGGCGCCTCGCGGCGCCCGGGTCGCCCTCGCCGCCTACGGCGTCCCGGGTGGCTGGGACCTCACGCCTCGCGGCATCGAGCTACGCGGCGAGCTCGCCCTCGCCAGCGCCGAGCTGCCGCTGCCGGGCGAGCACAACGCGCTCAATCTCTGCGGCGCGCTGACGGCGCTCGAAGCCTACGACCTGGCGCCCAAACCGCTGGCCGAGGCGCTGCGGGGCTTCCGGCCGTTGCCCCACCGGCTGGAGGCGATCGCCGAGCGCGACGGCATCCTGTGGGTCGATGACAGCATCTCGACAACTCCCGAGTCGACGCTGGCGGCACTCGCCAGCTTCCCCGGGCGCGAGATAGTCCTGATCGGGGGAGGTCAGGACCGGGGACAGGACTATGCCGGCCTCGCCGGCGAGCTCGCACGCCGGGGCGCGATGCTCGTCGGGGTCCCATCCACGGGCTCGCGGCTGGTCGCCGCGGCGCGTGCCGCGGGTGTGCCACCGGCGCACGCGATCGAGGCCACGGGCATGGAGTCCGCGGTCGCGGTCGCCCGCGACCTGGGCGCCTCCGGGGCGGTCATCCTGCTCTCCCCGGCGGCGCCCAGCTACGACCACTTCCGCGACTTCGAGGACCGTGGCGAGCGCTTTCGCGCGCTTGCCGACGTCGACTAGCCCGATGAGGCGCCCGGCGGCCCGTTCGAGAGCCCATTGGCCCAAGGAGCCGAATTTGGGCGGTTTGGAACAAGCGTCCAGATATTCGTACTTCTCTTTTGAAGGGCTGTCCGCTGCCCGAAAAGGACGACATGAGACGCCCGAATGGTGCAGCGCGGGGACCGAGGACCCAGGGGGGCGGGTCCACCAAGGAACGGAGCTTCGAATGGCGTGCGTTGATGTAGCTCGTCCAGGCGCCGGCGTGGCCACCCACGCCCGCCCCGGGAGCGCTCGAAGCCGTGTGGAGCTGCGGCTGCAGTGCGTCTCCTCCGGGTACATGTCGGGCGGCTCATCGTGCCCACGCACGATCGCGGCCGGCGCCGTCCTCGCCGCCTGGGCGCTTGAGCTCGAGAAAACTGCTGGGGACCGCTTCTTCCACTTCACGTGGGGAGGCGGCGAGTGGCTCGCGTACGGACTCGAGGACGGCCTCGTACGCGGCGTGTACTGTCCCGATCACAGCGCAGAGCGGGACGAGCGCTCGTTCAGCTACGGGTCTCGCGAGCCCGCGACGCGTCAGCTGGCCCCCAGCGGCTGAGCCACTCCGCCGTCGCGGCGCTCGAGCGCCGCGACGGTCGGGCCTCGGCTTTGCAACGGTCGGCCCTCCGCTTGGAACGCTCGGCCCTCGGCTTTACACGCGCGGCTGGCCTGCCGGCGACTGCGGTGGGCTGCGAGTCGCGCGATCGCGCGACGGTAGACTCGCCGTCCGAGTGCGATGAGCGACCACGGCACGATTCCCGGTGGCGAGACCCCCCAGAAGATCGTCCGGCCGCGGGTCCTGCTGCCTCTGGCGGCTCTGCTGGCGATCGTGGGGGCGCTGACGGTCGCGCTGACGGGCGGCAGCCGCAAGCCGGCGCTGCCCGGGGGCGTGCAGCAGAGCGCGCCTGGCAGCGGATTCTTCGGGACCCTCGCCCTCCCCGCCAAGCCGGCGCCCGCGATCGACCTTCACAACTACAGGGGGGAACGGGTCACGCTCAGCGAGTACCGCGGCAAGGCGGTGCTCGTCACGTTCCTCTACACGCACTGCCCCGACGTCTGTCCGTTGATCGCCTCCAATCTCGCCCTGGCGCTCCGGCAGCTCGGCTCGCGGGCCTCCCGGGCGCAGCTGATCGCCGTGTCGGTCGACCCGCGTGGCGACACCCCGGCAGCGGTCGCAAGCTTCCTGTCCAGCCATCAGGTCGCTGCCAAGATGCAGTACCTGATCGGCTCACCCTCGCAGCTGGCCCGCACATGGGCGGCGTGGAGCGTCGGCTCGACTAGGGAGGTCGGCCAGCCCGACCGCGTTGCCCATTCCGCGCTCGTGTACGGAATCACGGCGAGCGGGAAACTGAAGACCCTCTACCCGGCGTCCTTCGACCCTGGGCAGATCGTTCACGACGTCCCGAGGCTCGCGGCCGGATAGGCGCTCGCGGCTCAGCGTTCGCCCGTGCCGCGGCGCCACAGGAGCACGTACCAGATGGTGACGGCGATCACCACGGCCAGCGGCAGCACCAGGGTGAGGATCGAACCGGCCAGGAAGTCTGACGCGAGCGGGACTGCGATCGATGACATGACCCTCCTAGTGCTCGCCCGCCAGCCGCGATGACGCGCTCGCGACCGGAGCCGGCAGGAGCCAGCGATGTACGTAGGCGAATATGACTATGACAAAGGTGATGGATCCCGGCACCCACATGACGCCCGCGGCGATCTGCTGATCGGCCAGAGCCGAGATGCCGCCCGGGCGCAGCGCCTCGTGCGCGTAGACGCCATACAGCGCATGCGGCGCGAGCGCGAGCACGACCGCCAGCGCCCAGCTCACGACCATCGCCCCGACCACGTAGGCGACGCGCTGCGGGGGACCGAGAGGCGCCCGCAGGGGCGGCGAGTGGATCACCTGCTTCCAGAACATGAGCGCCGTGAGGAAGAACAGCGTGTGCTCGAGGGCGTGCAGCGTACCCGAGCGCAGCGTCGCGTCGAAGAGGGCGGGGATGTGCCAGGCGAGCAGCACCACGCTGAACAGCACGAAGCTCGGCGCCGGCGTGCCGAGTGCCCGCCATGCCCAACGCAGCGGCTCGGTTCGCCGGCCGAGGACGAGGCTGCGTCCCAGCGAGCGCCGTGCGCTGAGCGGCAGCGCGCGCCAGAGGCGGACCCACGGCCGCGCCACGACCAGGAGCGGCGGCGCCACGACGAGCAGCAGCACGTGCTGCACCATGTGGGCCCAGAAGACCTGCTCGGCGAGCTTCTCCAGGGGCGAGTTCAACGCGACCGCCAGCGTCGCGAGAGCCGCGTAGAAGGCGATCGTGCGCCAGCGTTGCTCCGCCAGCGCACGGGCAGGCGTGACGGTGCGACGGCTGCCGATCCAGTAGAGGATCGCGGTGCCTATCAGCAGCGCCAGCGGCAAGTCGGGCGACCAGTCCCAGAAGCCGGGCGTCGCTGCCGCCGCCCCGAGCACTAGAGGAGGTAGAGCGTCACGTACATGATCACGCCGACGCCGGCGAGGAAGCACCAGTAGAAGACGGTCGCGTCCATCGCGGGGGCGATCAGCCTGTCGGCCTCGCTGATGTCACCCGCCGCGGGCGCCGGTTCCCGGCGCGCCCGCAGCTCGGTCGCCACCTGGGTCTCGAGCCAGTACATGGTGCCCATGACCGCGATCAGGTAGAAGGCCGTCCACGCGCAGTAGACGCTCGCGTACGCGCCGTGGGTCGGCCCGAAGCGCTGGACGCTGTACTCGATGCACTGCAGCGCGACCGCCGCCAGTCCGAACAGGACGCTGGCGATCGCCGGCGTCAGCCAACTGTGCAGCTCGCGTTTGAGCTGGCGACCGGCGACGAACGCGAGCAGCGCGCTGAGGATCACGCAGGCGATCATGGCCGCGCCAAGCGCCTGGTTCGGTTTGATGTGCAGCGGCCGCCACTGGTGCTCGACGTTGAGCGAGCGCAGGTAGAAGTAGGCGAACAGGTAGCCGAGGAAGAAGAAGATCGTGGCCCCGGCCAGCAGCCTGGAGGCGACCGACAGGGCGCGCGCGCCGACGTCGGGCGGCTCGGGTGGTATCTCGACGCTCGCCGGTACGGGTGGCACCATGCGCCCGAGGGGGAGGTTTTCGCTGGATGCCATCGTCAGGCTCCCGCCGGCTCCGGCCGCGTCCCTCCGACCGCGAGCGGGGTCCCGTAGTCATACGGATCGGAGTCGAATACGGGGATCTGCGCGAAGTTGTGGACGGGCACGGGGTGGGGAATCTGCCACTCGATCGACTTCGAGCGCCAGGGGTTCTGCTCGGCCCGCGCGCGCACGAAGATCATCGAATAGACGGTGTTGAAGAGGAAGATCAGCATCGAGAAGCCGAGCACGAACGCCGAGATCGAGACCCACGTGTTGAGTGTCTGCAGGTTGGGCGCGTACTGGCTCACGCGCCTTGGCTGACCCTCCATCCCCAGCGCGAACAACGGCAGGAACGTCGAGTTGAAGGCGATGAACATCAGCCAGAAATGCCATTTGGCCAACCGCTCGTTGAAGCGCAGCCCGGTCATCTTCGGCACCCAGTAGTAGATCGCGGCGAAGAAGGTGAAGATCAGCCCACCCATGATCGTGTAGTGGAAGTGGGCCATCGAGAAGAAGCTGCCGTGCGTGCTCGTGTCGCTGGGCGTGTCCGAGAGAAACACTCCCGACAGGCCGCCGATCAGGAAGTTGAACGTCCAGCCGAGAACGAACAGCATCGGCACCGTGAAGGAAGTTCGCGCCTTCCACAGCGTCCCCATCACGCACAGGAAGATGAAGCCAGTCGGGATCGAGATGATCTCCGTTGAGAGCATGTAGAACGGGCGCAGGTCGGCGTTTATCCCGCTCACGAAGAGGTGGTGCTGCCAGACGAAGAAGCTCAGCAGGGTGACGCCGAGCAGGCCGGAGACGGCGAGCCTGTAGCCCCACAGCGGCTTGCGGGTGAACACGGGCAGGAGCTCGAGCACGATCCCGAAACCGGGCAGGGCGAGGATGTAGACCTCGGGGTGCCCGAAGAACCAGAACAGGTTCTCGAACAGGTACGAGCTGCCGCCGCCGCCCGAGATGAAGAAGCTCGTGTCGATCGTGCGGTCAAGCGCCGCCATCAGCAGCGTCGCGACGAGCACCGGCGCGGCGAGCACCATCAGCACGGCGGTCGCCATCACCGACCATACGAAGATCGGCAGGCGCGACCAGGTCAGTCCGGGGGCGCGCATGGTGATGATCGTGGCCATCATGTTGAGCCCGAGCAGGGCCATCGACAGACCCACGAGAGCGAAGAAGATGATGTAGGAGTCCATCCCCATCACGGCCTGGTCGTTGAGCGGCTCATAGCCGGTCCAGCCGGTGGGGAAGCCGCCGAAGAAGATTGTCGAGGTGAGGATGAAGCCGGCGGCCATCAACAGCCAGAACGTGAGCGCCTCGATGCGGGGGAAGGCCATTCGCCTGGCGCCGATCATGATCGGGACGAAGTAGTTGGCGAACGGGCCGAGGATGCCGGAGGTCATCATCCCCATCATCATCGTGCCGTGCATGCCGACGATCGACAGATAGGTGTTCGGCCCGACGACGGTCGGCGTCGTGTGCAGCAGCTCGGTGCGGATCAGCATCGCGTTGAGCCCGCCGATGAAGAAGAAGACCCCGA
>DATMQX010000029.1:0-4664 GCA_035567055.1 Solirubrobacteraceae bacterium | reverse complement strand
GGCGCGTAGGGCGATGCCGAACCCTTGGGTAGCAGAAGAGGACCGATGCGTGTTCCGAGGAAAGCACCGAGTGCGAAGCCCACGAACGACAGCGCTCCGACGATGAAGCCCTGGCGAAAGCCGAACGAGGCAAGGATGGCGGCGAACGCGACAATGATCCAGTCCAGTTTTGTCACCCGCCATGTTCTACCGTGACCGTGACTGAGAGTCCGAGGCGAATGCGCCGAGCGCTTCCGGTGCTGGCGCTCGCGGGAGTGTCCTTCGCGATCGGCGCGATCGTGGGAGCGAACGCGTCCGCTCCCGCGTCACACACGCTCGCGTCGAAGTTCGTCGCTGCCTGGGCGCGCGGCGACTACGCGACCATGTACTCCGAGATCGACGGCTCCTCGCAGCGCGGCATGACGCCCACGGCGTTCGCCAGCGCGTACCAGCAGGCGCTGATCACGGCGACCGCGACGCGCGTGCAGGTGGCCGGCAAGCCCAGCGACCAGCCCGAAGGGATGGTGGCCGTGCCGGTTCGCGTGCATACGAGCCTGTTCGGCACGCTCGAGCTCCGCTTCATGCTGAAGATCGCAGCGCAGGCTGATGGCGAAGGCGAGCGCGTCGTCTGGTCGCGCTCGCTGCTGTTCCCCGGCCTGCGAGCGGAAGAGCGCCTCAGTCGCACGACCACGCTCCCCCGCCGGGCGACGCTGCTGGCCCGCGACGGGACGGTGCTGGCGGAAGGCTCGACCAGCGGCGTGTTGGGGGAACAGTCCCGCAGCTCACCTCTCGGCGAACTGGCGAGCGCCGTGATTGGCGCCGTGGGCACTGTCCCGGCCGCCCGCCGCCAGGCGCTCGAAGCGCAGGGGGTGGAACCGGACGCGATCGTCGGCGTGAGCGGACTCGAGCTGGCGTTCGACGACCGGCTGAGGGGGACGGCGGGCGGTGAGCTGCTCGCCCAGAGCCCGCAGGAAGCCGGGCGCGGACGCGTGCTCGGGTCCGCCGCGCCGCGCCCGGCGCCGGCGCTGCGCAGCTCCATCTCGCCGTCGATCCAACGCGCGGCCGTGTCCGCGTTGGGGGGTCAGCTCGGCGGGATCGTCGCGATGGAGCCCGCGAGCGGACGCATCCTCGCCGTCACAGGGATCGGCATGAACGGCCTTCAGCCGCCGGGGTCGACGTTCAAGATGATCACCCTGAGCGGGGTCCTGCAGTACGGCATCGCCAACCCGCGCACCGTCTTCCAATACGCCTCCTACGCCACCCTCGACGGCGTCAGGCTGAACAACGCCAACGGCGAGAATTGCGGTGGCACGCTCGAACTGGCCTTTGCGGTGTCGTGCAATTCCGTGTTCACGCCGCTGGGCGTGAAGCTCGGCGCGGCCCGCCTCGTCTCGACGGCGGAAGCCTTCGGCTTCAACCACGATGCCGGGATCGCGGGCGCGTCCGAGAGCACGCTGCCCGCGCCAGGAGCGATCCAGGGCGAACTCGCCATCGGCTCGACGGCGATCGGCCAGGGGCAGGTGCTGGCCACGCCGCTGGAGATGACGACGGTCGCCGCGACCATCGCGGACGGCGGACGGCGGCCGCGCCCGACCTTCGAGCAGACCGGATCGCCCGCTCCGGCGGTCCGGGCGATCAGCGCCACGGTCGCACGCACGGTTCGACATCTGATGATCGCGGTCGTGCGCCTTGGTACCGGGACCTCGGCGGCGATCCCCGGCGTGGTCGTGGCCGGTAAGACGGGGACGGCCGAACTGAAGAGCCCGTGCTCGTCCGCCGGCTCCGCCGCGGAATCACACGAAGAAAAGAGCCCGGCCGGAGGATCGGAAGGATGCGTCCCGACCGGCCAGCAGGCCAGCAACACCGACGCGTGGTTCGCCGCCTTCGCCCCGGCCCTGCATCCCCGCATCGTGGTGGGGGTGCTGCTCGTCAAAGACGGGGCCGGCGGGGAAACGGCGGCGCCGGTGGCCCGGCAGGTGCTCGAAGCGGGCCTGCAGGCGGGCGCCCACTAGACGTCGAGTTCGGCCGACCCCGTCAGCGACGGATTCGTGGGGTCGACGATCTTGAACTGGAACGGCCGGTTGTCCAGCGAGGCGACCTGGATCTTGTAGAGGACGAGCGAGCCCTGCGTCGGACCGAAGGACGGGACCGATTGCGCCACCGGCAGCTGGCTCCCCGCCGCGACGAATCCCGCGCGGTAGGCGAACGGGTTCGTCTGGTCGGGCACGATCGGGGTGTA
Source organism: Solirubrobacteraceae bacterium (assembly GCA_035567055.1). GTDB lineage: Bacteria > Actinomycetota > Thermoleophilia > Solirubrobacterales > Solirubrobacteraceae > Palsa-744. Next base: position 2,446 of record DATMQX010000029.1, on the reverse strand, counting down.
CGTGTTGTTCTGGGTGTCCGTGATCGTCAGGCTGGTGGCCGCGGGATGGGAGCTGCCGGTGCGGTTGTAGACCTGCAGGAAGACCGCGAACCACTCCTGGCCCGGCAGCAGCTGGCGCTGGGCGGGCGTGAGCCCCTCGAGATACGCCGAATCCTCGGTGTCGGCTGGGTTCAGCTGGCGAGAGATCTGGACCTGGTAGGCGAGCGGCCCGACATCAAGGTATGGCGCGTTGGCGCCGCCGACACCCGCGTAGGTTCCGGTTGTCACCCTTGTGTGGGAGCTGCCGCAGGCACCGAGAGCAACGGCGGCGAGCAGGGCTATCGCGACGAGCGGGAACTTGCGCGGGCGGCTTGACATGCGACGCGGCAGTCTATCCGGCGGCCACGGTGACGCGCCGGCCGCGGCCCTCCCCCTGCTCGAGTATCGCCCGCAGGCGGTGCAGCGCGCGCCCGTTCTTGCGCCTGGTCCAGGCGCGAGCGCCGAGGCTCTCCATGATGCGATCGGAGAGCGTCACGGGAACCGTCTGCAGCGTGAACTTCACGCGCGTGCCACCGAGCGGAGCCGGCTGCAGGTCATAGATGCCCAACGTGCGTATTCGGTTGTACTTGCCCGTGCGCCCCGCCTCGACGATCCGCTGGGGGCGCTCGACCTCCACGAAGGTCACGTCCGCCCAGCTGAAGCGGACGCCGGGGGCCTTCGTGCGAAAGCGTGCGCCGGCTCCGAGGCCGACGGAGTCGATCCGCGTGAGGTGCCAATCCACGAGGTAGTGATCGGTGAACTCCGAATGGTTGGCGATGTCCTGCAGGTAGTCGAAGACCCGCTCGCGGGGAGCTGAGACGACGATCGAAACGGTCACGGGATCCACGGAGCCCGGGAGTCTAAGGCCGGCGGGGCTCAGGCCGCGCGGGCGGTGAGGCGGACCGTGTATCCGTGCTCGCAGTGCCGCACGAGCTCGGTGGCCAGCGGCGCCTCGCGACGCCCGGGGCGGCACAGCGCGCACACGATCCGCTCGTCGCGCCCGCCGTAGACGTGCACGTGCTCTCCGGTCAGCGGCGTGCGGCCGCAGTCCGCGCAGCGGTGGCGGTCGGCCTCGAGGGCTCCGACGCCCCTGCGCAGAAGCACCCGTTCGAGCTGCTCCACATGGGTCGCGGGGGACGACATCGACTCGGAGTTCGCCATTGCCGGGCAGGCTCCTGCAACGCGCCCGGCAAGGCGTCCGATCTCGTTTGAGGCCGCCGGGCGGCGGGTAGACCCACGGCGGGCTACCCTACCCTCAGCAGCCCCTCGCGGGGCCGCTGTATTCCAATAATCGGACTTCTTGTCCGAATTGACAGGCTTGTTATGATCGCCACGAGATTCCCTCGACGCGCATCGCCACCGGGAGTGCGGATCAGAAAGGGCGGGGCAGGGTCATGGACTCACTAACTTCGGGCACCTTCGTCGGCGCAGGGTCATTCAGGTGCACCCGCTGCGGTTATGTGCAGACGCTCGTCGGATCGGACACGCTCAGCGACTGCCCGGGATGCGCCGGGCGCAGCTTCGTTCGTGCCTCGCTCTTCAGTGCCGAGCCGGTGACGACCGATCGCTGGCTCGAGCATTCCTCAGGCACGCTGGCGGAGCCGGCGAACGCCGACCACGAGAAGCTGCTTGCCGAAGCGAGGGAGCGCATCGAGGAGCCCGGCGAGTACCTCTGCTACGAGGAACGCGGGGAGCTCCAGACCGTGGCGCTGACCCGCGAGTGGACGCGGATCGGGCGCAGCCTTGCGGCCGACGTGCGCCTCGACGACCCGACCGTCTCACGGCGACATGCGTTGATCGTCCGCCATCCCGAGGGGGTGCGGCTGCTCGACGATCGCAGCCTCAACGGCGTGTTCGTGAACGACGCGCGCGTCGAGAGCAAGGTCCTCGAGGACGGTGATGAGATCATCATCGGGCGCTACCGCGTGACGATGATCAACGTTCCTCGTGAGCGGGGAAAGCACGTGCCCGCCGCCGATCCGGCCTCGGTTCACGACGCCGACTGAGCCGCTGTCCGGAGGTTCGCCGAGGCAGCGCCGCTCGGGCCGGTTCGCTCGCGTAGTATCGCGCCAACGATGAGCCAAACGATCGCCGTGCTCTCGCAGAAGGGAGGAACGGGAAAGACGACCGCCGTCCGCACGCTCGCCGACGCGCTGCGCCGCAGCGGGGTCCGCACACTGGCTGTCGATCTGGACCCGCAGGGCAACCTGTCCGACTACTTCGACCTGCCGCCCGATATCGAGCCGACGATCGCTGACGTGCTGTCTGAGCGTGCCGCGGCGGCGGACGCCGTCCACGAGGAGCTGATCCCGGCCAACCTGAGACTCGCCGAGGCGGAGCTGATGCTCGGCGGCAAGATGGGGCGCGAGCTGAGCCTCCGCCGGGCCCTCTCGACGCTCACCGACGAGCGCGACGTGATCCTGATCGA
>DATMQX010000028.1:0-9708 GCA_035567055.1 Solirubrobacteraceae bacterium | reverse complement strand
CGTCACCCGCGCCTCGGACGGGCGTTGGCTGGCCGGGCGCCGGGCGACGTGGGTCTCCTCGTGGGCCGGCCGCTGGGCGCTCGGTGCCGGGGGTGCGGTCGACCTGGGAGAGAATCCCGCCGACACGCTGGTCCGCGAGCTCCGCGAGGAGTGGGCGGTCTCACCGGAGCGAGTGCGTGGCGAGGCGCTGCTGAGGCTGCCGCACAAGCTGGTCATGTTCGTCGGCCAGGCCTGGCTCCCTGAGGGCGCCGAGGAGGAAGTCACACCCGACCACGAGCACGATGCCTTCGCGTGGTGGCCACGCGAGATCGACGAATGGCCCACCGAGGCGGGTGAGACGCTGCCGCGGATGGCACGCTGGCTCTCCGAATGAACGCACTCACCCGCTCCGCCGCGGGCCCGCTGACCTTCACACGCCTGAAGTGGGCGTCATTCACCCACTCATGCGTCTATCTCGCTCTGCTGGTGAGCGCCTTCGCGGCAGGCAAACCGGAGCCGCTGACGTTCATACTCGGCATGACGCACGGCGTGATGTGGATCCTCATGTCGGTCGCATGCATCACGGCCGCGCGCCTGCGGATCATCTCGCTGAGGACCGCGGTGGCGGTGGCCGTGCTCGGAGGGATCGCGCCGTTCTTCGGTAGCTACCAATTCTTCCGCGAAGACCGCGAGCTTGTGAATCGTTCGACCGGGGCTCCGCGATAGAGTGAGGAATCGATGGCAACGGCGACGACGACGCTCGCTCAAGACGAGGATGGACATCAGACAGTCGACGTCGTGACGCCTGCCGCGGGGGAGTCGGTTACCGAGGGAACGGTCCTCGAATGGCATTTCAAGGTCGGCGATCCCATCAAGGTGGGCGACACCATCGTCGAGATCTCCACTGACAAGGTCGACGTCGAGCTGCCTGCGCCGGCCAGCGGCACCGTGAGCGAGATCCTCGTCGATGAGGGCGAGACCGTCACGGTCGGCCAGGTGATCGGGCGCATATCCGTCAACGGCGCAGTCGCCGAGGGCGCGATGGTGGATGCTCCGCCCGTGGAATCGGCTGGCGACGGCGCCCCTGTCGTCGAGGAGCCACCTGCCGACGCTCCGACCCTTCCGGCCGGCGATGGCGACGGCGCGGTCGAGCAGCCTGGGCCTGCGGCCGCCGATGAAGGCGCCGCTCCGAAGGCAGCCGCCGGGCAGCTGATCGACGTCGTGACCCCGGCAGCCGGCGAGTCCGTGAGCGAGGGGACGATCCTCGAATGGCGCGTCAAGGTCGGCGACTTCATCAAGGCGGACGACACGATCGTCGAGATCTCCACCGACAAGGTCGACCTCGAGTTGCCCTCTCCGGCCAGCGGCACGGTGAGCGAGATCCTCGTCGAGGAGGGCGACACGGTCACGGTCGGCCAGGTGATCGCGCGCCTCTCGCCCGGCGCGACGCAGGCAGCCCGCTCCGCCGGCGACGGCGCAGGACGCGAGGAGGCCCCCGCAGCGACTGCGCCACCCGCGGCGTCTGCGGCAACCGCGGCGCCTGCGGCCGAGCTGCCCGGGGGCACGAAGGTCTCCCCGGTTGCCGCGAGGGCGGCGGCGGTCGAGGGCGTGAACCTTGCAAATGTCTCCGGTAGCGGGCCGTCCGGCCGCATAACCAAGTCGGACGTGCTCTCCGCCAAGTCGGACGTGCTCTCCGCCGATGCGCCCGCCAACGGGCGGGCCGTCGCGCAGGCTGCTCCCGAGGCGCAGCCGATGAAGGGCGCTGCCGCGGTGCTCGCCCGCTACATGGAGGAGTCGCGCTCGATACCCACGGCCACGAGCTTCCGCACGCTTACGGTCACGGTGCTCGACGCCCGCCGACGCGAGCTCAAGGAGGCCGGACGGAAGGTCTCGTTCACGCACCTGATCGCGTACGCGATCGCGTGCGCGGTGGAAGCGATGCCGGTCATGGCGAACCACTTCGCCGAGATCGAAGGCAAGCCCCACCGCTTCAAGGACGGCCAGGTGAACCTGGGACTGGCGGTGGACGTCGAGAAGCGCGACGGCTCGCGCACGCTGCTGGTGCCCGTGATCCGCGACGCGGGCCGTCTGCCCTTCGACGAGTTCCTGGCCGCATATGACGCGCTCGTGGAGAAGGCGCGCACGAACACGCTCACGGCCGACGACCTGGTCGGCGCCAACATCACCCTCACCAACCCGGGCGGTCTCGGCACGGTCGCATCCGTGCCGCGACTGATGACCGGACAGGGAACGATCATCGCGACCGGCTCGATCGCCTATCCCCCGGGCCTCGGCAACGTCGGCTCGACGATCGGCGCGGAGAAGGTCATGACGATGACCTCGACCTACGACCATCGCGTCATCCAGGGAGCCGAGTCGGGGCGCTTCCTCGCACGCATCGAGGAGTTCCTGCAGGGCGAGGAGGGGTTCTACGAGAACGTGTTCGGCTCGCTGGGCGTGGAGCTGGGAGCGCCGCCCGCGCTGCCGGCTCCGGCCGCCGCCGCGACCGTGGCCCGCGAGGCGGCGCCCGTCGGAGTGGATCTGCTGCAGGCGGTCCACGCCGCCACCCGCCTCGTCGGGCGCGTACGCAGCCACGGCCACCTCGCCGCTCGCCTGGACCCGCTGGGCTCGGAGCCCGAGGGCGACCCCGGCCTGGACCCCGAGGCGCTCGGCCTGACGCCGGAGCTCCAGGCCAGGCTCCCGGCGCAGATCTTTCAGATGTACGTGCCCGGCGCGACGCTGGCCGACGCGCTGCCGCATCTGCTCGAGACCTACTGCGGCACGATCGCGTACGAGGTGGAGCACATCGCCTCCCACCGCCAGCGCGTATGGCTGCGCGAGCACATCGAGTCCGGCGCCTTCCGTCAGCCGCTGAGCAACGACGAGCGCGCCAGGCTGCTCAAGCGGCTGGTGGAGGTGGACGCGCTGGAGCGGTTCATGCACAAGGCCTACCTCGGCCAGCACCAGTTCTCCGTCGAGGGCCTCGACATGACGGTGCCGATGCTCGACGAGCTGATTGAGCTGTCGGCTGCGCACGCAGGCCACGAGGTCGTGATCGGCATGGCCCACCGCGGGCGTCTGAACGTGCTCGCGCACAACCTCGGACGTCCGTACGACACGATCTTCGCCGAGTTCGAGGGCGCCTCGACGCTCGAGGCGGTCACGACGATCCCCCAGGGTGGCACGGGCGACGTCAAGTACCACCACGGCACCCAGGGCCTCTACAGGCTCCCCGACGGCGGCGAGATTCGCGTCAACCTCGAGTCCAACCCAAGCCACCTCGAGTATGTCTCCCCGGTGGTGGAGGGTGCGACACGCGCCGCGCAGACCTCACGTCAGGGCCCACACGCCCACCAGGACACGAACGCCGCGGTCCCGATCGTGATCCACGGGGACGCCTCCTTCCCGGCTCAGGGCGTCGTCGCAGAGACGTTCAACCTCCAGGCGCTCGACGGCTACAAGGTCGGCGGGACCGTCCACATCATCATGAACAACCAGATCGGCTTCACGACCGACCCCGACGACGCACGCTCGACCCGGTGGGCCTCCGATCTGGCGAAGGGATTCGACGTGCCGATCATCCATGTCAACGCGGACGATGTGGCCGCCTGCATCAGCGCCGTGCGCCTCGCCTTCGCTTTCCGCCAGGAGTTCGGCCACGACGTGCTGATCGACCTGATCGGCTACCGCCGCTTCGGGCACAACGAGTCCGACGAGCCCGCGTACACGCAGCCTGAGATGTACGCGAAGATCAAGACCAAGAAGCGGGTGGCCGAGCTGTGGGCCGATCACCTGGTCGTCGACGGGGTGGTCTCCCAGGAGGAGGTCGATCGCCAGGAACAGGAGATCTGGGACAACCTCACGCTCCTGCACCAGCGCCTGAAGGCGAAGATCGCCGCGGCGTCCGAGCACGAGGGCGAGCACGCGACAGGCGAGTATGAACTCGACCGCTCGCCCAGCCCGGAGGTGGAGACGGCGGTGCCCGCCGCACGCCTGCGCGAGCTGGGCGAGGATCTCCTGCGCGTGCCCGAGGGCTTCACCGTCCACCCGAAGCTGATCAAACAGCTCGACCGTCGCCGCGAGGCGCTCGTGGAGGCCGATCCACCGCCGGCGAGCATCGATTGGGCGCACGCGGAGGCGCTTGCGTTCGCCTCGCTGCTCACCGAGGGGACGCCGTTGCGCCTCACCGGCCAGGACACGGAGCGAGGAACCTTCAGCCAGCGCCACCTGGTCCTGCACGACGCCAAGAACGGCCAGACGGTCTGCCCGATCCAGAGCCTACCGGGCGCTCTCGCGCCGCTGGAGCTGCATAACAGCCCGCTCTCGGAGCTCGCGTGCATGGGCTTCGAGTACGGATACAGCCAGGAGGCGCCGGAGACACTCGTCCTGTGGGAGGCCCAGTTCGGAGACTTCGTCAACTCGGCTCAGGTGATCATCGACCAGTTCATCGTCTCCGGCCTGGCCAAGTGGGGGCAGACCTCACGCCTGACGCTGCTGCTCCCGCACGGATACGAGGGCTCCGGGCCCGAGCACTCCTCCGCGCGGCTGGAGCGCTTCCTGGCGCTCGCTGCGGAGGGCAACGTCCGCGTTGCGAGCCCGACCACGCCCGCTCAGTACTTCCACCTGCTGCGCCGCCAGGCACGGATCGCCAAGCAGCGTCCGCTCGTCGTGATGACGCCGAAGTCGCTGCTGCGCCTGCCCCAGGCGACGAGCTCGATCGCCGACATGGCGGAGGGCACGCGCTTCCAGCCCGTGCTGGGCGAGCCGGGCGTCGCAGACGACCAGGTCACACGTCTCGTGCTGTGCACGGGGAAGATCTACTACGACCTCGTCGGTCATCCCGAGCGGGAGTCCCACCACGGCCTTGCAGTGGGACGCATCGAGCTGCTCTACCCCTTCCCGGAAGGCCAGCTGCTGGAGCTGATGGGCCGCTACCCCAAGCTGCGAGAGGTGCTGTGGGTCCAGGAGGAGCCGCGCAACATGGGCGCCCGCGCCCACATGTTCCCGCGGCTGATGCAGATCATGCCCGCCGGCATCCACTTCGGCTTCATCGGACGCCCCGAGCGGGCGAGCCCCGGCGAGGGCTACCCTGCGGCGCACATCGATGAACAGAACCGCATCGTCACGACCGCGATCGACCTCCGCCAGCCGATCTCCCAATACCCACGCAAGGCGCCCGGAGAGCGCTGATCAGAATGTGGCGACGCTTCCTCAACATCCTGCGCCAGCGGCGGCGCAAACGCCGCGCGCGCCGCGGCTAGCAGCGCGCTTCATCGCCGACGGCGAAGCTCAACGGCCCTGCCAGGCCGGCTCGCGCTTCTCCTTGAATGCGTTCGCGCCCTCCTTGGCGTCCTCCGAGGCGAACACCGGGCCGGTGATCGCGCCCTGCTTCTCCCACATCTCCTGGCTCGACCAGTCGAACTGCTGCTGAAGGACCTGCTTGGACGCGATCAGCGCCAGCGGCCCGTTCTTGGCGAGCCTGCCGGCGAGCTCGAGCGCACCGTCGACGGCATCTCCGGGCTCGGTGATGCGGTTGACGAGGCCGAGCTCGTGAAAGCGCTCGGCCGGAAGCGGATCGCCGGTCAGCGCCAGCTCCATCACCACGTGGTAGGGCATGCGCCGGGGCAGCCGCAGGAGCGCGCCGCCGGCGGCCACGAGCGAGCGCGTGACCTCGGGGATGCCCATCTTCGCGCCTCTCGCGGCGACGATCAGATCGCAGGCGAGCGCGATCTCCATCCCGCCCGCCACGGCGAAGCCCTCGATCGCCGCGATCAGCGGCTTGCGCGAGGCCCGCTGGGCGATGCCGGCAAAGCCACGATCGCCGAACCAGGGCGACTCCCCCTTGACGAACGCGCCGAGATCCATCCCGGCGCAGAAGAAGCCGCCGGTTCCGGTCAGCACGCCAACCGACAGGCTCGGGTCGTCGTCGAGCTCGTCGAGCGCGCCGGCCACGCCTGCGGCGAGCGCGGCGTTGACGGCGTTGCGCACCTCGGGACGGTTGAGCGTGATCAAGAGGACGTTGCCGAGCCGCTCGGTGAGCACCGGCTCGGCGGAGGTTGCGACGGCTTGATCGGCGGTCATCTGCGGGCTCCTTGCTCGGGGAGCTGGAGCGTACCTGCGCCCGGCGAGTCCGTGTCAGGCCGCGAACAGCCGCAGCGCGGGCGTCCGCTCGCCCCGCAGCACCTCCAGCTCGACCTCCACGCAGTCGATGCCGCGTGAGCACGCGAGCACGCGCGCCTGCGGCTTGATCACCTGGGCGGCGAGCACACCGCGGCAGGAGGCGAGCGCAGGGTCCTGGCGGATTCGCTGCAGATAGCGCGTGAGCTGCTCGACGGCGTCGATCGTGGCGATGCGCTTGACCTCCACGGCGACCCACTCGTCCCGGCCGTCTCGGCACATCAGGTCGACGGGTCCGATGTCCGTCGGCCACTCCCGCCTGACGAGGCGAAATCCCTCCCCGCACCAGTCGGGGGCGTCGGCGAGCAGCTCCTGCAGCTCCCGCTCCAACCCCTCCTTCTCGAGCCCGGCGAGCGCATCGAGCTCGTGCTCGACGTCGGAGAGCACCTCGCTGATCGCGACCTGCAGGCGGTCCTCCTCGCGGTGCTTGCGGATCAGCAGACCCGTCAGACAGCCGTCGGCGTCCCGCTGCTCCTCCACCACCGTCGGCGGGGCCATCCAGTTCAGCGGCTTGACGCTCCCGCCACCGTCCGCCCACACCATGAAGGCGCCGTCCGGCTTTAGCATCAGCAGCCGCACGGCCTCGGGCAGCACGGTCGTCAAGCGTCCGAGGTAGGAGACCTCACAGCGGGCCACGATCAGGCGCATCCGGCGACCGTACAGGCTCCATCGGATCAACAGCATGCGAGTGCTGTTGGCGCTCCGCGGGAGATTCTCCCTGGCCGATCGCCTCGCGGAACTCGCGGATCCCATGGCCCAGCGCGCGTGCGAGCCCGGGCAGGCGTTTGGGTCCCAGGACGAGGAGCGCGACGATGCCGATGAACAGCAGGTGGACCGGATTCTCGATGCCCATCGGCTCAGGCTAGCGCGCCGCGCGCGCTCGCAGACGCACGACCTCGGTGACGGCGACGGCGGGCAGGCCGTCGCGCCAGCCGGATTACCTCCGACCGGCCACATACGCTCCGACGTCGTGGCCGAAGACTCCGCAGATCTGCCCGGGCGCCCCTATCCACCACCTCCCGCGGCCGAACCGTTCTGGCCCGCACAGCTGACGATCCTGGCAGCGATCGGCCTGCAGCTCGCCCTTCCGCCGAGGCTGACCGTCGGGCCGACGTGGCTGCTTCCATCGCTCGAGGGCATCCTGCTGCTCGGGATGTTCCTGGCGACCCCACGTCAGCTCGAGCACGAACACCGCGTGCGCCGGCGGGTCGCGCTGGGCCTCACCGCATTCGTGAGCGCCGCCAACATCGTCTCGCTGTACCAGCTCGTGCACTTCCTGCTGCACCACAGCGTCTCCAACGGGGATCGCCTGATCACCGCCGGCGTCGCCATCTGGCTGACCAACTTCCTGATCTTCGGCCTGTGGTATTGGGAGCTCGACCGTGGCGGCCCGGGGAAACGCGCGGCGGGGAACGACCGGCGGCCGGACTTCCTGTTTCCGCAGATGAACGACGACCGCATCCATCCGCGCAACTGGCGGCCTCAGTTTGTCGACTATCTCTACGTCTCGCTGACGAATGCCGCGGCCTTCTCGCCGACCGACACGATGCCGTTGACGGGGGTGGCGAAGAGCGTCATGGGCGTTCAGTCGCTGGTCTCGCTCGTGACGCTCGGCCTGATCGTCTCGCGGGCCGTCAACATCCTTTAGGCGCGACGGCGTCCCGGAGCGGTCGCCCGACTCAGTGCACGGCCTGGGCCGCTCGCGGCTCGATCGCGAGAGCCTGGATGACGAGCTCGTGGACCTCCTCGCCCGCGCCGAGGGCGAGCGCGCGCCTGAGCGCTCCAAGCGCTCCCTCGCGATCCATCAGCCGCAGGCGCAGGCGGCCGAGCCGCTCCCACGCGCCGGCGTCGGAGGGACCGCGCCGTGCTGCGCGCTCGGCGGCCTCCTCGGCGAGGTCGACGGCGCCCATGTCTTCGTAGATGCGAGCGGCGAAACGATGCGCGGCCGGGCGGCTGCCATCAACGCGCGCCCAGTCGCGCACTGCGCGAGCCGCCTCCTCGAGCTTGCCGGCCTGCCAGAAGGCCAGCGTCATCAGCCTCAGCACGGCCACGTTGCGCGGCTCGGCGTCGCGAGCGTAGATCAGTCGCTGTGCCGCGAGCAGGTACTCGCCCTCGGCCATCGCCCGCTGCGCGGCGAGCATGAAGCGCTCGACGCGCTCCTCCGCGGGGTCCGGCTTGGAGAAGTCGACGAAGCGCATGCTTCCGGCGGGCACGGTGCGGATGCCGTGGCTGAAGCGCACGCGCGCCCATTGCTGGACCTCCTCTCCGTCGTTCTCGGCGTCGCTGAAGTAGATCCCTTCGACGGTCCCCACGCCCCACTCTGGGTAGGAAAGGCAGCGCGCGTAGCGGTGGACGACGGAGTGGTCGGGCACGCGGCTGCCGAAGGGGTCGTGCTTGGCCCGCTCCTGGGCATGCTCGCGCGCGCGCTGCTCGGCCTCATAGGCGCGCCTGCCCGCCTCTTCGCGCTCGCGACGGGCCGCGGCGGCGCTGACCTTGACGGCATTTCGGGAGACTCTGCCCCCGCGCGAGCCCTCGGCCAGGCGCTCGAGCTGGTCGGCGGCCTCGTTGATCGCCTTCAGATGACGCTCGTGCTCGAACTGGCGTCCGGCCGGCGCGACATCAGGGTGCCAGCGCTTGGCCATCCTGCGACGGGCCAGCTGCACGTCACGCTTGTCGAACGGCGCCTGGAGCTCGAGGAGGAGGAGATGCTGCTCTATGTCCAGGACCGTGACGGGCATGACCCGACAACGTTAGCGACCTTCTCAACCTCCTATCCTGCCGTGCAAATGTCCTCGCAATACATCTTCACGATGCACCGCCTGTCGAAGCTCCACCCGCCTGAGAAGACGGTCCTGGAGAACATCAATCTGGCCTTCTACCCGGGCGCGAAGATCGGCGTGCTCGGGTACAACGGCGCCGGCAAGTCGACGCTGCTGCGGATCATGGCCGGGGCCGATCAGGAGTATCGCGGCGAGGCCGCGCTCGCGCCCGGGGCGAGCGTCGGCATGCTCGAGCAGGAGCCTCAGCTCGACGAGAGGAAGGACGTGCGGGGAAACGTGGAGGACGGCGTCGCCGAGACCAAGGCGCTGCTCGATCGCTTCAACGAGCTGGCCGCCAACTACTCCGATGAGACCGCCGAGGAGTTCGGCGAGATCCAAGCGAAGATCGACGCCGCCGACGCCTGGAACCTCGACACGCAGCTGGAATACGCAATGGATGCGCTGCGCCTGCCTGCGCCGGACGCCGACGTCAGCATCCTCTCCGGTGGCGAGCGCCGCCGCGTGGCGCTCTGCCGGCTGCTCCTGCGCGCGCCCGACCTGCTGCTCCTGGACGAGCCCACCAACCATCTCGACGCCGAGTCGGTGGCCTGGCTCGAGCAACACCTGGCCGAGTACAGGGGCACGATCGTGGCGGTCACGCACGACCGCTACTTCCTGGACAACGTCGCGGGCTGGATCCTCGAGCTCGACCGCGGCAGGGGCATCCCGTACGAGGGCAACTACACGAGCTGGCTGGAGCAGAAGCAGGCCCGCCTCTCCCAGGAAGAACGCT
>DATMQX010000027.1:0-15117 GCA_035567055.1 Solirubrobacteraceae bacterium | reverse complement strand
GTCGTTCGGCTGGCTGGCGGGGGCACTCGTCGCCGGTCTTTACGGCTACTACCGCGCGGTCCAATCCAACCAGCAACGGATCTCGGTGAACGGGGCGTCGGCGCCGATAACACCGCTAGCGTCTCGCGACACCTAGCTCGGCTTCGTGCTCATTGCTGCGGGCCCCCCATGGGGATTCACCGAAATAGCTCGAATGCGCTCTCTTACGTCGCCGCGCAAGGTGTCCCCAATGGCGAGCAAGCACAGGTCGGTCCGCGTCCAGATCCTCGACTCGGCCGGCGGGGCCGAGCCGTGGCCCCGCCTGCGCCGCTCTCCAGCCGACTCAGGCACAGCCCGGCCCCGCCGGACCGAGTACGTTCACCGCGCCACTCGGAGACGTCGACAGCCGATCGCCTCAGACGGTCGTCAGCCGGGCGACGCTCGAGCGATCGGCCCGTTCGCGGCTGGGTGCGACTGCTGCCGGCCGGGGTCGTACGACCCATCGCACCGGCGCGTCGGATCGGTCACGATCGGCTTCGCGCTGCTGGACCCATGCGGTGTACGCGTCGGTGGGGACGGTGCACGCACCGAAGGTCTCCGGTTCGTAGCGGCTTTCACTCTGAAGCCAGGCATTCTCCCTGGATATCGCCATGGACTGTGGCTGTGTGACGTACTGATTTGATCGCGCCCGACGCAGCGTGCGTCTACGCGCTAGAAGCGGTTGCATGTCAAGAATCTCCCGTCTCGCTGATGATGAGCCCGCGGTTACCGATTCACCTTCACAATCGACGCCTTTCAAAGCGCCGCCGCTGCGGTGACTCGGTTGCCCGTGTCAAACGGTGAAACAAGACCAAGCATGCACACTCTTCACCCCGTTTGCGGGGGCGTTCGACGAACGACGGAGAAATAGCGCCAATGGGCCGACGCCGTGTCGGTCTCCCCGTCCCGGCGAGGTGCCCGAATCGTGCAGTTTCTGTCGCTCCTGTGACTACAAGGACCGACGCGATGGAGCGCGGTCAGCCGCTTCCTTCGCCGCTAGCAGCCTCCGTCGTCCCCAGACATTTCGACCTCGCGAGAGATCTCGGCCGGCGATGGGACGTCCGCGCTTCGGGCGACTCGCGCGAGCAGGCCCTGGAGCGCGAGCCGCTCGTCGCCGTCGAGCCCCGCGAAGAACTCATCTTCGACCGCGGCGGCCGCGCGCTCCACTTCGTCCACGAGCTTCGCGCCTCGCCTTGAGACCTCGACGACGTGTCGTCGCCGGTCCACGGGATCCCGCCGTCGACTGATCAGCTTGTCTGCTTCGAGATCGTTGAGCAGCGCGACGAGATTGCTCGCGTCGGTGTCCAGGGCGGCTCCCAGAGCCTGCTGGCTGATCGCCCCATGATCACGGAGTCGAAGCAGCGCCTGGGTCTCGCGGGGCTTCAGCCCGATCGGCGACAGCGCGCACCGGTACTGACGGGTCATTGCTCGTCCGAGCTGGGCCAGCAGGAAACCGGCGTGCTGCATCAGCTCAGGCTCCGTACCGGCGCATATCTCCTTGGAGATTGTCGCGGACTGCATGAGGAAAAGATAGCACTTCATAATGATTGGTGACTGCCAATCGTTGCTAGGATGCTGTCGTCCATTACGTCATGACCATCGCGGAAGGTGACTTGCCATGTCGAGCTCCCCAGAAATCTCCCCTCTCTCGGCCGGCGAGGATCTCGTGAAGATCAGTCCCCTGGTCGTGGCTGTGGCCCGCAATCGCGCCGCGAACGACTGAGCCGTGGCCACCGCGGCACGAGCACCGGCCGAGGACAGGAGCGCCCAGCCGGGCGTGGCCGAGCCGAGGCCGGCGTTCCACGCGGTACCCGAAGCGGCCATGGCGTCCGCACGCCCGCGCGGCCGCTCGCGGCGCCTGCAACGTGGCTCGGTGCCCGCGCGCCTGCTCACCATCGCCGTGCTCGTTGCGGTGCTCGTCTCGCTGCTGCTCGAGGTCCCCGGCCTGAGTACCGTCGCGAACGAGATCAGGCATCTCAGTTCCGGCTGGCTCGTCCTCGCGGTCGCGCTGGAGATGGCTTCATGCGCGAGCTTCGTCGTCGTCTTCCGGCATTTCTTCAAGGCGGTTCCGGCCACGCCGGCGAGGGACCTCGCCTGGACCGAGATGGGCTCCGGCGCGCTGCTTCCCGGCGGCGGGGTCGGCTCGCTCGCGGTCGGCGGATGGCTGCTGCACCTTGCCGGCATGCCCACGCGCAAGATCGTGCGCAACTCCAGCGGCCTCTTCTTCCTCACCAGCGCCGTGAACGTCGGGGCCCTGATCGGAGGTGGGCTCCTGCTCGCAAGCGGCCTCTCCGCCGGCCGCCACGACCTGCTGCGAGCCGGGCTACCGATCCTCGCCGGATCGGCCGCAGTCGGGGCGATGCTCGCCATGACGCGGCTACGCCGGCCCGCCTCGCCGACACTTGGCGCCTGGTCGTGGGCCGCGCAGCTCCTCAGCGGCGTCGGCGCGGCCGAACGTGCCCTGCGCCATCCCAGCTGGCGCCTGGCCGGCGCCATCGGCTATCTCGGCTTTGACATAGCGGTGCTCTGGGCGACGCTCAGCGCGGTCGGCTACAGCCCTCCGCTGGCGGTCCTGATCCTCGGATACATCATCGGCTACCTCGCCAACCTGATTCCCGTTCCCGGAGCCGTCGGCGTGCTCGAGGGAGGGATCGCCGGCACGCTGGTCCTCTACGGCGCGCCCATCACGGAGGCGACCGCGGGCGTCCTCGTCTACCACGCGATCGCCTTCTGGATTCCGAGCATCGGCGGGTTGGTCGGCTACCGCCGCCTGCGCCGCCACCTCCCGACAGACGTCGAGATCGAGCCCCTGGCCGATGAGAGCGCCTCACCACGGGCGAGGACCACAGCCCCGGTCCTGACCGCCACGGCGAAATGAGCTCGACCTCCCCGACAGCAGGAAACAGCGAGGCCCGTCTCCCACGGTCGAGACGAGCCCCCGATCATCGCCAACCGCCACCCAACCCCCTGGAGGACCCATGCAACAGACCACGAGCCCCAGCCGCCCAACCGCTCCCGAGGCGCGCCATAAGGCCCGCGCGCCGTCGCGCTCGAAGCTCCCACGCACGCTCACCCGCCGACGCCACCTCGAGGCACACGCGGTCGCATGGCTGAGGTCGCTGCGGGACGGGAAGGACGGGCATGCCTCGACGGCCGACGTCGAGCGAGCGCCCTGACGGCACCTCGCCCCGCGCCCGCGGGGAACACGATCAGGCCGGGAGTAGACTCGCTGACCGTGGCCAACGCGGCTCGCGGTCTAGCGTTTCCCCGGCTGAAGCGGGGGTGGGACACCTCTGCCGGGCGCATCAGCTGGCTGCCGGTGTGGTCCGCGCCGGCCGCGATGCGGGCCGTCCGCGCGTCGATCGTCGTCGCCGGTTGCTTCGCGTTCACCGACCAGGTGATCGGCAATCTGCAGATGGCCACGTTCGCGGCCTTCGGCGGCTTCGCCACGCTCGTTTTGGCGTCCTTCAGCGGAACCCGCCGCGACAAGCTGATCGCGCACATGGCGCTGGCAGTAGCCGGAAGCGTGCTGCTGACGATCGGCACTGCCGTCAACTCCTCGACCGCGCTCGCCGCGCTCGTGACGTTACCGGTGACCTTCGCGGTGTTCTTCGCCGGCGTCGCGGGGCCGAACGCCGCCTCCGGGGTCACGGGCGCGCTGCTCGCCTACGTGCTGCCCGCGGCGTCGCCGGGCACGATCAGCATGGTCCCAGACCGCCTCGCCGGGTGGTGGCTCGCGTCCGTCGTGGGTACCGTCGCCGTGCTGCTCCTCTCACCGCCGCCCGGCGATGATCGCTTGCGCGCAGCAGCCTCGAAGCTCGCGGCCGCACTCGCCGATGAGCTCGACGCCGCGCTGGGCGGCACCGTGGCCGAGGACCAACTCGCCGGAGCGATGGCCGCCAAGCACGAGCTGCTGGGCCAGTTCACGGCGACCCCGTACCGACCGACCGGCCTGACCGCGTCCGACGAGGCGCTGGCCAATTGCGTGGAGCTGCTCGAGTGGTCCACGACGCTGCTCGCCGACGCCGTGCGCGAGCGCGCCGATCTGCGCGACGCCTCGCCGGCTGACCGCGAGCTGCTCCAGGCCGCGGACGCGGTCCTGCGAGACGTGGCGTCGTTGTTCGCCGGTGGCGAGGATCGCCCCGATCTTGACCGGCTCGAGCGCTATCGCAACCGGAGCCTGGCGTCGCTGGGCGGGACCGCGCCCGACGGCGCGGGCTTCCGGGAGGCCGCGCAGGTCTCCTTTCACGCAACCACGATCGCGGGCGCGGTTCTCGCGCTCGGGGCCGACGCGCTCGTCGCGTCGCGGCTCGCCGATCCGGAGTGGATCGCGGCGGAGCGCCGACGCTGGTACCTGGGAGCGACCGCGGCTACCCGAGCCTCTCATCGGCTCTCGAGCGTCGCAGCCGTGGCGCTTCGCGACGCAAGCCTTCGCTCCGTATGGTTTATCAACAGCCTGCGGGGAGCTGTCGCGCTGGCGGCCGCCGTGGCCGTGGCCGACCTGAGCAGCGTCCAGCACGGCTTCTGGGTGGTGCTCGGAACCCTCTCGGTGCTGCGTACGAACGCGGCCTCGACAGGATCAACGGCTCTGCGCGCGCTCGTCGGGACGGCGATCGGCTTCGTGATCGGCGGCGTGCTGCTGGTGGCGATCGGGAGCGACACCACGGCGCTGTGGGTTGCTCTGCCGGTGGCCGTGTTCGTCGCCGCCTACACGCCCGGCACGGCGCCGTTCGCCATCGGTCAAGCGGCCTTCACGGTGACCGTCGCGGTCCTGTTCAACCTGCTCGCCCCCGTGGGCTGGAAAGTCGGCGTGCTCCGGATCGAGGACGTGGCGCTCGGTTGCGCGGTCAGCATCCTCGCCGGCCTGCTGTTCTGGCCCAGGGGCCTGGCCGCCCTGGTCGGCGACGACCTCGCGGACGCCTTCCGTTCGGGCGCCTCCTACCTTGCGCAGTCGGTGGAGTGGGCGTCGGGAACCCGAGCCCTCGAGCCGGACGGCGCGATGGCTGCGACCACCACGGCGCTGCGCCTCGACGACGCGTTGCGCGCGTTCCTGGCCGAGCAGGGAAGCAAGCGCATCCACAAGCCGGAACTGTGGCGCCTCGTCGGTGGATCGATGCGCCTGCGCCTGACGGCGCACCAGGTGGCCCGTCTGCCTCGGGACGAGAGCGGAGCGGCACGCGACGACCTCGCCCACCGCGCCCAGACGCTCCTCGCGTGGTTCGACCGCCTGGCCGACCTGGTCGGCAGGCCCAGCGAGCGGAGCGTCCCGGTGCTCGAGCCGCCGACATTCGGCCCCGCCGACCGCCCCCAGGGATCCTCGCGCTCGCACTACGGCATCTGGCTCTGCGAGCACCTCGACCATCTCTCCGAGCACCTCGACGAGCTCGTCTCGCCCGCGACCCGGATGGCCGAGATCCGGCGCCGGCCGTGGTGGCGGTAGCCAAGGCGGCGTGACCGGGACGAGTTGCACGGGGATGTGCGGCGAGCCTCCTACTCTTGATCCATGACTGTCATCGATGTCAACGAGGCGGACTTCGAGCGGGAGGTCATCGAGCGCTCCCGCGCCGTACCGGTCGTGGTCGACTTCTGGGCAACGTGGTGCGGCCCATGCCGTCAGCTGAGCCCACTGCTCGAGGACGCTGCGGCGGCACGTGATGGGAAGCTCGTGCTCGCAAAGATCGACACCGACGCGAACCCCAACATCGCACAGGACTTCCAGATCCGCGGTATTCCGGCCGTCAAGGCGTTCAAGGACGGACAGGTGCTCAGCGAGTTCGTCGGTGCGCAGCCACGACCGGTGGTCGAAGCGTTCTTTGACGAGCTCGTTCCCTCCGAGGCCGACGCGCTCGTGGAGCAGGGCGACGAGGCAGCCCTGCGGCGCGCGGTTGAGCTCGAGCCGGGTCGACCGGACGCGTCGGTGGCTCTCGCGCAGCTGCTGCTCTCACGCGGCGAGCGAGACGAGGCTCGCGAGCTCCTGGAGCCCGTCCACGGGAGCTTCCAGGCCGATGGCCTCGCGGCCCGCCTGCGGCTCGAAGGCGACGGTGAGCTCGCAGACGCGTTCGCGGCGCTCGATCAGGGCGACTTCCGGACGGCGCTCGATCAGCTGCTCGGCGCACTCGAGAGCGCCAACGGCGATCGCGAGGACCTCAGGCAGGTGATCGTCGGCGCGCTCGACGCGCTTGGAGCCGACGAGCAGCTCGCGCGCGAGGCGCGCCGCCGGCTGGCAGCTGCGCTCTACTGACGGCGGTCTGCGCCCGCCCGAGATCGGCCCGCGCCGGCGATGGCGTGCGGCATGCAGGTCAGCCCGCCGGGTGCGTTCACGAGATCGGCGCTGCCAGCCGTGGCGGGACGGCTTTGCCGTTCCGCCACGACAGGAGATCGGAGCTGGATCGACGCGGTTCAGCTGAGGCTCGGGGCCGATCCACTCCGCGAGGGCATCGCGACTCGTCGTCGGCCTGCCGAGCAGGTATCCCTGGACGGCGTGGAGCCCGAGATCGCGAACGGTCGCGAGATCGTCCGGGCGCTCCACCCCCTCGGCGACGACGCGTGACCCGAGATCGAGCGCAAGCGACAGGAACGCGCTGACCGCAACGCGGCGGGCGTGATCGCTCGCGATGCCGTGGATCAGCGAGCGATCGACCTTGATGAAGTCCGGACGCAGCTCGAGGACGTGACGCAGCGACGCGTAGCCGGCGCCCGCGTCATCGACGGCGATACGCAACCCGCGCTGGCGCAGCGGCCCGAGCTCACGGTGCAGGGCCACGTAGCTGTCGACGACCGTATGCTCGGTGATCTCAACCACGATCTGGTCCACGCGGAGGTTCTCGCGGAGGTTGGCCCGGCGTGCAAGCTCCACCAGCGCGTCCGGCGACAGATTCAGCGAGAGGAACTGCCCCGGTCCGAGCCGTGCCAGCATCTTCCACGCGTGGCGCACGACGAGGCGTTCCAGTTCGAGGCTCAGGCCGAGCTTGTGAGCGGCGGCGAGTGTCGCGTCCGGCCGCTCGAACGGCTCAGCGAAGCGGGCGAGCGCCTCGATGCCGATGCATCGGTCCCGACGAAGGTCGATGATCGGCTGATACGCGACATCGAGGTTCTCGGTTTCGATCAGCTCGAGGATCGCCGAGCGGAGCCGTTCCTGTCTGCGCTGCTCGTCGAGGTCATCGACGATCAGGTCGCCCAGCATCGACATGAAGCGCACGTCGCGCTCGTCGAGGGTCGGATCGGGCGCGTGGCTGAGCGCGCACAGCGCGCCGTACATGGTCCCGTCGGAGAGGCGCAGCGGGACCCCGATGAAGGAGCCGATCCTCGCTTCCCGGGTCATCGGCAGATCGGCGACACGCTCGTCGGCGCCTGCGTCGCGGATCACGTTCGCGATCTCGCCGGCAACGAGCCGGCCGACGAGGCCCGCCCGCGCCCCGGCGCATTCGCCGGTCGCGATTTTGAACGATGCGCCGTCGCCGGCGACCGCGCGATACACCTGCCTCGCATCCGTCAACTCGGCGATATAGACAACGTCCAGCCCGAGGTGCCGGTTGGCCAACTCGACAACGCGGTCAAGCCCGACACGCCCACTGTCTGGATGCAATAGCTCTTTCATCGCGCACGCAGTCACCCGGAGATCGCCAAGGCGCACACGCCGTGCCAGCTTGACCGTCGCGCCTGTGACCTTGGCCACTTGCTAACCCATCGGCAGGCCTGCGCGGCGCGTGAGCGCGGGCCGGCTATGCCCGACGAATGGCCAAATTGCGTAGCCGGGGCCTGCCTAGGAGGGTTTGGCTAGGAGCGTCCGGCGAGGGGGGCGACGTAGCGCAAGAACGGATCGGTCTCCAGGCCACGACCCGTGACGTGCTCGACCAGCGGGATCGTGTCGAGCCGCCGCCCGTGGCGGTGCACGCGCTCGGCGAGCCAGCGCTGGATGGGAGCCACGTCGCCGCGGCGCAGGTCGCCGTCACGTGGCCCGATCTCGACCTCCATCGCCTCCCACAGCTGCGCGGCGATCAGGCAGCCCAGCGCGTAGCTGGGGAAGTACCCGAAACTGCCGGCTCCCCAGTGGATGTCCTGCAGGCACCCCTCCGCGTCGGAGGGAACGTCGAGATCGAGTAGACGTCGCACCCCCTCTCGCCACGCGGCGGGCAGATCCGCCACGGCCAGCTCCCCTTCGATCAGCGCGAGCTCGAGCTCGAACCGCAGGATGATGTGCAGCGGATAGGTGAGCGGGTCGGCGGACACCCGGATCAGGGTGGGTTCGACACCGACCAGTGTCGCGTGCAGATCCGCCGCGTCCACGGGAAATCCGCCGTCGCCGAGCTCGGCCGCGAGCACCTCGGCGAATGCCGGGCTGCGTGCCACATGGTTCTCCCACAGCTTGCTCTGGGACTCGTGCACCGACATCGAGGTGCCGCGCCCAAGGTTGGTGCGGTCCAGGGCCGGGTCGATCTGGCGCTCGTAGAGGCCGTGTCCGTACTCGTGAAGCGAGCTCAGCAGCGACTCGACGTCGCCGTCGCCGTAGCGGGTCGTGAGGCGCGTGTCCCTGCGGCCCATCCATGAGGTGAACGGGTGGGCCGAGACGTCCACGCGCCAGCTCTGCGCGTCCACGCCGATGCGGCTCAGCGTGCCCGCAACCGCGGTCTGCTGCGCGGCGACCGGTACAGCCAGCTCGCGGCGGGGCGAGTGGATGCAGGCCTCGGCCACGAGCGGTGGCAGCTCCTCGGCCAGGATGCCAAACAGGCGGCGCAGCTCCTCGGTTCGCAGCCCAAAGTCCCAATCCTGCAGAAGTGCTTGATAGCGCCCGCCGTCCCCATCGCCAACGCACTCTGCGTAGGACTGCGCGAGCTCGACGTTTCGCCGCAGCGAGGGAGCGAACGACGCGAAGTCGTCGTTCGCGCGGGCGAGCGCCCAGCGCTCCTGGCCCTCGGCATGAGCGCGGGAGAGATCCTCGGCGAGCTCCGGGGGCACGCGAGACGCCCGCTCCCAGTCACGGCGCGCAAGTCGCGCGATGTCACGATCCTGCTCGTTGAGCCCGATCCCGTCCAGCTCGAGGAGCCATTCGCCGATCTCCTCGGCCGTGGCGCGTTCGTGGGTGATGCGCGCGAGCGTCCCCAGCTGGTCGGCGCGAGCGGCGCCGCCCTCGGGCGGCATCATCACGAGTTGATCCCAGCTTGAGAGCATCTCCAGCGCGCTCAGATCGGTGAGCTCGGCCATGCGCTCATGCAGCCTGTCGAGAGCGGACACGCCTGTAGCCTAAGCGCATCCCGGGCGCACGGGTACGGCCGCGCCCAGCGCAGGGGCTAGATTGAGTGTCATGGCAAAAACCTGGCGGCTTGAGACGGAGACGAAGGGCACAGGCGCGCACGTCGTGCCACTCGAGCAGGCGCCCGAGCGCGCCGCGGCCGAGCAGGAGCTGGCGACGGTCACGCTTCAGCGTCCGCCGCGCGTCATCGACGAGCCCGAACCGCTCGGCCCCTTGACGTTCAAGGTGCTCGACATTCGCAGCTCGCAGGTCCTGGCCGAAGGCACGGACACGCGTGCCACGGTCGAGCTGCTCCAGGACGTCGGCAGCGTGGTGGACGTGCGCATCTACGTGTGGATGCAGAGGGCCGGCCGCTGGCGACTGTTGACGCTCGATGAGCAGAGGGCGCTGTGGCGCTTTCGCGGTCGTGCGCCAGTCGCCTAGAAGCTCATCCGCGGCCTCCCCCCGGGGCGCGCCAGCCATCGAGGTCCGCTGGGCTGGGAGCCCAGACGACCTGGCCGGAGCCGTCATGGTGCGCGAGCAGGTGTTCTGCAACGAACAGGGCGTCTCCAGGGAGGAGGAGCTCGACGGGCTCGACAGCGAGGCCGAGCACCTGGTCGCCTTCGATCCGCAGGGAGCTCGCGTGGTGGGCACGCTGCGGCTGCTGATGGTCGGAGGCGACGCGAAGATCGGCCGGGTCGCGGTCGAAAGTCGCTGGCGCCGTCGCGGCATCGCCTCGCGGATGCTGGAGATGGCCCTCACAGGCGCACAGCAGCGGGGCTGCAGGCGCGCGCGGCTCGCCTCCCAGCTTCACGCGACGCGCCTCTACGAGGAGGCGGGATTCACGGTGGAGTCCGAGCCCTTCGAGGAGGCCGGCATACCGCACGTGTGGATGGGCCGAGCTCTGCAGGCGCCGCCACGTGGTTGACCCGGGCGCGGAGCCGGCTGGCAAACATCGATCTGAGGAGGACACATGACTGAGGCGCTAATACTCGGCGGCGTGCGGACGCCGGTCGGCAGATACGGCGGGTCGCTCTCGCACATACGCGTCGACGACCTGCTCGGCACGACGATGGTCGCGGCATGCGAGCGGGTGGGCGTCGAGCTCAAGCGCATCGAGGACATCGTCGCTGGCTGTGTGAACCCCGCCCACGAGGGCATGGGCGACATCGCACGCTGGGCGGCGCTCGCGGCCGGCTTCCCGGATTCGGTTCCCGCCCAGACGGTGAACAGGTTCTGCGCCTCCTCACTGTCGGGCGCGATCTCGATCGCCCACGCCATCCACAGCGACGAGCTCGCCGTCGGCCTGGCCGCCGGGGTGGAGTCGATGTCACGCTCAGGTTGGGCGCTGATGAAGGGCGACGCGCCGTTCAGCCCGCGCGGACCGGTGTTCATGCTCGACACGATGTGGGCGGGCGCCGGAGGTCCGCCACACCCGGCGCTGCTCGCCCGTGACGCGTACGTCGAAATGATCAAGACCGCTCAGAACGTGGCTGACCGCTACGGGCTGACCAGAGAGGAGATCGACGCGTTCGCGCTCCGCTCACAGCAGCGCGCGCGCGCCGCGCGGGATTCCGGGAGACTCGCCGCCGAGATCCACCCGGTGGAGATCCCCGCGACCAGGCGGACGCCCGCACGCTCATTCGAGCACGACGAGAGCATCCGCGATGACACGACAGCCGAGGGGCTCGCCGCGCTGCCGCCACAGCCCAACACCACCCAGATGACCGCAGGGAACTCCTCGCCGCTCTCTGACGGTGCGAGCGCGGTGGTGCTCGCGAGCCCGGCAGCGGCAGAGCAGCTCGGCGCGGAGCCGCTGGCGAGAGTCCTCGCATCGGCCACGCACGCGCTAGACCCGCAGTTCATGGGGATCGCACCTGCATTCGCCATCGCCACGGCCCTGCGACGGGCCGGCCTGGCTCCGGCGGACGTCGACGTGTGGGAGGTGCACGAGGCGTTCGCCGCACAGGCCCTGGGCGTGCTGCGCGAGCTGCCGCGCCAGCTAGACGGCTTCGAGGTGGCGGACGAGCGCCTGAACCCTAACGGCGGCGCCGTCGCGATCGGCCATCCGTTCGGGTCCTCCGGGACACGCTACGTGCTGACGCTCGCCACCGAGCTGCACCTTCGCGGTCTCCGCTACGGGGTACTCGGTGTTTGCGTCGGGTCCGGTCAAGGGGTGGCGCTGGTCCTGGAGAACCCTTCGGCCTAGCCGGTCGATAAGGCGACGCTTCGTTCCGCGCCGGAGCTTTCACCTTCGACTGTGATCAGCGGGCCGATGAGCGCAAACGCGGGCATGTGCGCGGATGGCGCAAAGCTGCGGATCGTGGTGCCGGCGGCGTCGAGCCACTGCACAGTCTGGGGTATCAGGCTGGCGGCGATACGTTCCACCCGCTTCAAGAACGAGCGCTCCTGGGCGATGCGCTGCCGTTGGCTGACATGCCTGGCCTTTGCCACGAGCTTTCGGACTGCCAGCAGCGCCGCTTTGATCGGCCTCTGCGGCGGCGTGAAGCTGTAGGAGTTGCTGGTCACGGCCGCATTGATGGCCTCGCCGCCCCGGTAGCTGAGACGAACCGTCGCTACGCCGTCCGGCGCCAGTTCGACCACGTCGGTCCGCGAGGCCGCTGTCGCGGCAAGCGTTTCGCCGGTCTGGATCGCCGAGAACGGCTGGCAGGTGGCTCCCGCGTATCTCGGCCGACGCGGCCCTACGTCCTCGATGCAGTACACGGGTTCGACTTCCTGCTTGCGCTGTTCGGCGACGAGCTTGGCGCGCCGCTTGCGCAGGTCCTTCGGCAGGCATCGTGCCGGAGGAACCGAAAATCCTCGTTCGAACCCGGGAACGAGGAAGTAACGGTCACCCTCCGCATCGCGGTTCAGCTGGCGGATCTCGTCAGGGAAGTAGCTCCCCAGGCGGTAGCCGAGGTCTTCGCCGAGAGGGTTGATCGGGGGCGGCACGTCTTCGGGGAGACTCGCCCGCCTGAGCACGGCGAACGATGCGGTGACCGCGGGCAAGAAGGGTCCGCTGGAAGCCGTTGGCGCGCGGTTGCCAATCGATTCGATCGGGAACGAACACCCGACGCGCGACCTCGAGGCGGCCGAGCTCTCCGCGGGCGACGCCACCGCGCCGCCAAGCGCCAGGACGCCGGTCATGGCGCACACGACGATGCGTGCCCTTCCCCCCATGGAAGGAACGTTACCGCTCGGCAATGCCCCGCGGTAGCCTCCCGGCCTTGCCCGCGCCCTTCGTCCACGAGCTGCGAGTCCGCTACGGCGAGTGCGACCCGCAGGGCATCGTCTTCAACGCGAACTACCTGCTCTACTTCGACGTCGCCTTCACCGAGCTCTGGCGGGCAGGCGTCGGCCCTTGGCAGGAGATGGTCGCCAGGGGCGTCGACGCGGTCGTCGCCGAGGCCAACCTCAGCTTCCGTGCGCCCGCGCGATACGACGACGAGCTCGAGCTGCGGGCTCAGATCGCACGGCTCGGCCGGACCGCCATCACGACGGAGATCGACGTCGTGCGCGACGGCGAGCTGCTCGTCGCCGGCCGCTTGCGCCACGTCTGCGTCGCCACAGATACGTGGAGCAAGACGGACGTGCCGGATTGGGTCCGCAGCGGGCTGCAGCGGTTCGCGAGCGACGATGCCCAAGCGGACGACGACTAGGATCGCCCGGGAGTGCACGCGCAGACGCAAGGACAGTCACAGCCCACGGGCGGCCCCGGTCTCTATTTCCAACATCCGGCGAGCCTGGAACACGACCCGCAGGCACATTCACCTCATCACCCTGACACGCCCGAGCGGCTGCTGAGCATCGAACGGACGCTGGCCGAGCAGGATTGGGTCGGCTGGGAGCGGCGCAGCGCGCCTGCGCTCGACGAGGCCACGCTCGAGCTCGTCCACACCCCCGGTCACGTGGCGAGGATCAGGCACCTTTCGTCCATAGGGGGCGGTGCGATCGACGCCGACACGTTCGTTGGTGAGCCCTCCTACCGGGCCGCCCTGCACGCCGCGGGGGGAGCGTGCGAGATGGCGCGCGCGCTGATCGCCGGAGAGGCGCGGCTCGGGTTCTGCGCCGTGCGACCGTCGGGCCATCATGCGGAAGCCGCTCGCGCGATGGGCTTCTGCCTGTTCAACAACGTGGCCGTCGCCGCCGAGCTGGCGATCCGCCGGCTGGCCGCCCGGCGGGTGTTCATCCTCGACTGGGACGTGCACCACGGCAACGGCACGGCAGAGATCTTCCGCCACCGCTCCGATGTTCTGTTCGCGAGCATCCACCAGGAAGGGATCTACCCCGGCAGCGGCCCGCTCGGCGACGTCGGCTCCGGGCCGGGAGAGGGCTACACGATCAACCTTCCCGTTCCCGCCGGCTCAGGGGAGGAGCAGTGGCTGTCGCTGCTCGAGCACATTGTGCTGCCCGTCGCCCGCTCGTTCGAGCCCGATCTCGTGCTGATCTCAGCCGGCTTCGACGCCCACCGCCGTGACCCGCTGGCAGGTTGCCGTCTCGAGACCCGCTCCTTCGGCGAGATGGCGCGTCACGTCCGCCAGCTGGCCGCCGAGCGCGAGCTTCCGCTTGGTGGCGTGCTGGAGGGCGGCTACGAACCTCAGGCTCTCGCCGAGTCCGTGCTCGAGACGATGAGCGCGCTCGGCTCCGACGATCCGCCGCGGACTGCCGCGCCAGACGGTCCGCTCACCTCGCGCGCCGCGAAGCAGATCGGCCGCCACTGGCCGCTCTAGGACCTCGGGGAGCGCCGCCACCGGCGCCCGCAGGCCCCGAGCGCTCTGATAGACCCCGGACGATGGGTACACCGGAGAACCCCACGCGTCGTCGCCACTGGGGTGTCCGCAGGCGCGTCGCCACGCTCGCCCTGGCGGTCCTGCTCGCCGGGCTCGTCGTGTTCGCGCTCTCGCGTCTGGACCTTCACGGCATCGGTCACGCCCTCACCACGGCGAATCCGGGCTGGATCGCGCTGGCGGTCGCGCTGATGATGCTCTCGCTGTTCCTGCGCGCGTCCTCGTGGCATCAGAGCCTGCGCGCGGCGTTGCCCGAGACACCGATCAGGTGGCCACCCGTCATCCGGGCGACGATGATCGGCGTGATGGCCTCGGCTGTCTTCCCGGGGCGCGTGGGCGAGCCGACGCGGATGCTGGTTCTCTCGCGCGACCTCGACGGTCCAACGCGGAGGCTCCTGCCGGTGGTCGCGGGCACGGTGTTCTCGCAGACGTTGATCAACCTGCTCGCGCTGGCGATCCTCGCAGGCGTCACCTTCAGCAGCGTGACGTTGCCCGGCGGGAACGTGGCAGGCATCGCCACCGTGCTCGCGGTTCCGCTGGCGATCGTCGCGCTCGTCGTCGCCGGCCCGAGGTTGATGGCGCTGGGACAGCGATCGCACTCGGAGCGGATCGCGCGCTGGGCCGCGACGCTCGCGCGCCTGTTCAGCCTCGCCCGACAGGGGCTGACCGTGTTCGCGCGCCCGCGCTACGGGATCACGGCGAGCGGCCTGCAGCTGCTCGCATGGGTGCTGCAGTGGCTCTCCTGTTACGCGGTCATCCTCGCCCTCGGGCTGAACGCCGATCTCACCGCCGCCGCCGCGGTCCTGCTGGCCGTGAACGTGAGCGCGATCCTGCCCGCGACGCCCTCGAACATCGGTGTCTTCCAGGCCGCCTGCCTCGTCGTCCTCTCCGCCTACGGGGTCGGGACCTCGGAGGCGGTCGCCTACGGCATCATCCTGCAGGCGGTGGAGGTCGTGACGGCGCTCACGCTAGGCGTCCCGGCCCTGCTGGCCGAGGGCCTCAGCTGGGAGGACATACGCCCCACCAAACTGCCGTCCGAGGGCAGCTAGCCGGCCAGCGCGCGCAGCGACTCGCGCAGCGAGT
>DATMQX010000026.1:0-6189 GCA_035567055.1 Solirubrobacteraceae bacterium | reverse complement strand
GGAGGCGGTGCACGAGGAGCTGATCCCGGCCAACCTCAGCCTCGCCGAGGCTGAGCTGATGCTCGGCGGCAAGATGGGCCGCGAGCTCACGCTCAGGCGCACGCTGTCGGCGCTACCCGACGAATGGGATCTGATCCTGATCGACTGCCCGCCGTCGCTGGGCCTGCTGACGATCAACGCGCTCGTCGCGGCCGACTGGGCTCTGATCACCGCCGAGGCCCAGTATTTCGCGCTGCAGGGAGTGGAGCAGGCGATGGAGGTCGTCGAACTGGCTCGCGACAGCCTGAACCCGAAGCTGACGCTCCTGGGAGTGCTGCTCAACCTCGCCGACATGCGCACGGTTCATTCGCGCGAGGCGCTCGTCTCGCTGAAGGAGCGCTTCGGCGAGCAGGTGTTCGACACCGTCATTCGCGCCTCCATCGCCTACGCCGAGTCCGCCGAGCGCGCGCGGTCGATCCTCGACCACCGCCCCGATCTCGGCGCGGACTACGTGGCGCTCGCCGACGAGATCCTGGGCCGCCTGCCGGGGCTTACGGACGCTCGACTGCGACTCGCCGGGCTCAGCTGAGCTCGCCGACGTAGGCGCCCTGCATCTCGAACGGCGCTCGCAGCAGCGTCGCCCACCCCTCGATCTCCGGCCCCAACGCCTCGGCGACGGCCCCGGTCTGCTCGTAGAAGCACCAAACGAGCACCGTCGGGCCGGCGCCCGAGATCGTTGCGCCGAGCGCTCCGAGCTCCCTGGCGCGGGAGGCGAGCTCGAACGAGCGCGGGAACAGGTGCGCGCGATGGCGCTGATGCAGGCGGTCCTGAAGCCCCCGAGCCAGCAGATCCCAGTCGCCGCGGGCGAGGCCGAGCGTCAGCAGCGCGCCGTGGGCGACGTTGAACACCGCGTCCTCCATCGGCACCTCCGCGGGGAGCGCCGCACGGGCGGCCCGCGTGTGGACGGCCTCCGCCGGCACGACGGCCAACGCCTCCAACCCGGTCGGGGGCTCGAAGCGGGCCACCTGGCCGTCGGTGCACACGACGAAGCCGCCACGCAGGGCGGCGGCGACGTTGTCCGGATGGCCCTCGAGCTCGGTGGCGCAAGCAAGCAGATCGGCGTCGAGCTCGAACATATGATCCGCCGCCATCAGCCCGGCCACGATCGCGGCAGCGCTCGAACCGAGCCCGCCGGACAGAGGGATCTGCGAACGGATCGTGAACGTGAAGGCGTCGGCCGGGTGCAGCCTCTCGAAGGCGCGCACGCAAAGGTTCTCCCGGCCCTTGGAGATGGGCAGCTCGGACTCGACCGCGAAGCTGCCCGTCTCGGAGACCTCCAGTTCCAGGTGCAGCGCCAGGGCGGCGGCCATGCAGTCGAAGCCGGGGCCCAGGTTGGCTGAGGAGGCCGGTGCCCGCACGAGCCTCCTACGGGTCACCCAGCACCGCTTCCTCGATCGGCCCGATCTCAGCGGCGCACTGGATGATCATGCCGTCGTTGTGCGCGATCGCCGTCTCCGGATCCTTCAGGCCGCGGCCCGTGAGCACGCACACGATCTGCTCGGCGCCTTCCGGGCCGTACTTGAGCAGGCCCGCCACCGAGGCTGCGGAGGCCGGCTCGCAGAACATCCCTTCCCTGGAGGCGAGCAGCCTGAAAGCCGCAAGGATCTCCTCGTCGCTCACGGAGCGGATCGAGCCGCGCGAGTCCGTCGCCGCCGCCATCGCGTCCTCCCAGCGCACGGGGTTACCGATGCGGATCGCGCTCGCGACCGTTTCCGGGTGCTCGACGACCCTCCCCTCGACGAGCGGAGCCGCGCCCTCTGCCTGGAAGCCGAACAGCCTTGGCGCGGCTCCCATCTCGCGAAAGCCGCGCCAGTAGGAGGTGATGTTGCCGGCGTTGCCCACCGGGATGCAGAGCGCTTCGAGCTCCCCTTCCAGGTCTTCGTGGATCTCAAGCGCCGCGGTCTTCTGTCCTTCGATGCGGAACTCGTTGACAGAGTTGACGAGCACGATGGGATGGTTCGCGGTCAGCTCCCGCACGAGTGTCAACGCCTGGTCGAAGTTGCCGGCGAGCGAGATCACACGCGCGCCGTGGACCAGCGTCTGCGCCATCTTGCCCTGCGCGATCTTCCCCTCGGGCACGATCACCGCACAGGTGATCCCTGCCCGCGCCGCATAGGCGGCTGCGCTCGCCGCCGTGTTGCCCGTCGACGCGCAGACAACCGCCTTCGCGCCTTCGCGCACGGCCGCCGAGACGGCGCAGGTCATGCCACGATCCTTGAACGAGCCTGTGGGATTCGCGCCCTCGAGCTTCAGGCGCACGGTCGCGCCGAGCATCTCCGAGAGCAGCGGCGCGCGCAGCAGCGGGGTCGAGCCCTCCTGCAGGCTCACGAGCGGGTCGCCCTCGGCGAACGGCAGCTGATCGCGAAAGCGCTCGATCAGGGGCACGTGGCGGTCGGTCACGGCCGCTCGCTCTCGCTCATGTGAACTCCTCTTCGATCACCCGGATGCTGCGCGGGGTCGAGCGAACGAATTCAAAGGCCCCGACGCGATCAAGCGCGGCGCGCAGGCTCGACTCGAGCACCGGATGTGTGACCATCACGAGCCGCGCGTTCTCGCCGATGCCGCGCTGCACGACCGACTTGATCGACACGCTGTTCTCTCCCAGGACCTTGGTCACGGCGGCGAGCACGCCGGGGCGATCCGCGACCTCCATGTGCAGGTAGAAGGCGCTCTCGACGTCCTTGACCAGGCGCAGCGCCAGCGGCGGCGCCGGCGGCCTCGCGCCGCCGGTCATCACGCTCACGACGTCGCCCAGCACCGCGCTCGCGGTCTGGCGGCCGCCGGCTCCCGGTCCGGAGATCGTGATCTCGGTGATCGTCTCTGACTCCACGGTCACCGCATTGAACGCTCCCGACACCGACGCCAGCGGATGCCCGGGATAGAGGAAGGCGGGATGAACGCGCACCGACAGTCCCCCGTCGCGACGCTCGGCGGTGCCGATCAGCCTGAGACCGAGGCCCAGCTCGCGCGCGTACTCGAGATCCTCGCTGTGCAGGTGCTCGATGCCCTCGTAGGGAACGTCGTTCAGATGCACGGGCGTGCCGAACGCCAGGCGCGCCAGGATCGCCATCTTCGCCGCCGCGTCCCGCCCGCTGACATCGTCGCTGGGGTCCGCCTCGGCGTAGCCCCTGCTCTGGGCCTCCGCCAAGGCATGAGCGTAGGAGCTGCCCTGAGCCATCTCGCTGAGGATGAAGTTCGTCGTGCCGTTCACGATCCCGTGGATGCGCTCGATGGGCGTGGCCGAGAGCGACTCCTCCAGCAGGCGGACCACCGGCACGGCGCCGGCCACGGCCGCCTCGAAGCGGAGCCTGACGTCACGCTCGCGGGCGGTCTCGAAGAGCTCCTCGCCGTGCTGGGAGAGCAGCTGCTTGTTGGCGCTGACGACGTGCTTGCCGGCCTGCAGGGCGGCAAGCACGTACGCGCGTGCCGGCTCGATGCCGCCGATCAGCTCGACGAGCAGATCGCACTCGGACAGGATCTCCTCGAAGTCGCCCTGCGTGCGCGTCAGCACGCCGCTGATGACCGGCCTGCGGCCGTTGAAGCGCTCGATCTCCGCAGCTCGCTCGGCGAGCAGCTCGTCGAACGCCGAGCCGACCGTGCCATGCCCGAGCAGGCCGACCTTGAAATCAGCGTCCGGCATCGCGGGCGTCCCGTCCCCTAGGAGACATCGCGGGCTGTCAGGTCGTCCAGGGTCTCGCGCCTGACCTGCACGCGCGCATCGCCGTCCCTGCAGAAGATCACCGGCGGCCGCGGCACGCCGTTGTAGTTGTTGGCCATCGAGAAGCCGTAGGCGCCCGTCGCCGGGGTCACGATCACATCGCCCGGCCGTGGGTCGTCGAGCAGCGCATCGTGTACGATCACATCACCGGACTCGCAGTGCTTGCCGGCGACGATGCACCGCGTGCTGCCGCCGAAGCGGTCCGCCACGTGCGCCTCATAGGACGCGCCGTAGAGCATGGGCCGCATGTTGTCCGACATGCCGCCGTCGACGCCGACCCAGCGCGAGACGTTCTGCTTGACGCTCTCGACCGTGTAGAGCGTCACGCACGCATTCGCGCTGAGCGAGCGGCCCGGCTCGATCAGCAGGCGCCGGTCGGCGCCGATGCCGTGCTCACGCGCCGCGCCGACGATCGCAGCGACGTAGTCCTCGACGGCCGGCGGAGCGTCCTGATGCTCGGTGTACTGCACGCCGAGCCCGCCTCCGAAGTCCCATACGGGGAAGTCCCCGAGCTTGGCGAGCTCGGCGGCCAGCGCGCGGAACGGCTCCAGCTCGAGCAGCTGGGAGCCGATGTGCGCGTGCACTCCCTGCAGCGACAGACCCGGGACGCCCCGCACCCGGGCGAGCGCCTCGCCGGCATCGCCCATCGAGAAGCCGAACTTGGAATCGGCCTGACCGGTCGAGATCTTCTCGTGGGTCTCGCCCTGTACGTCGGGCGTGACGCGCACGAGCACCTGCTGCTCGTCGCGAGCCCCCGGCGCCTGCTCCCCCAGCAGCCGCGCCAGCCGGTCGATCTCGTCGAAGTTGTCGATCGCGATGAGGCCGACGCCGGCGCTCAGGGCCATGCGCAGCTCGGCCTCGGACTTGGCGTTGCCGTGGAGCACGATCCGCCGCGGCGGGAACCCGGCCGCCAGCGCCAGGTGCAGCTCGCCCCCCGAGGCGACGTCGCACCAGAGCCCCTCCTGGGCGAACAGTCGCAGCACCGCCACACAGGGGAACGCCTTGGAGGCGAACACCACCTGCAGGTCCGCCTGGCCGGAGTCACGTCCGGCCTGAATGAACGCGCGCGCCCGCGTTCGCAGGTCCTCCTCCGCGACCACATAGGCCGGTGTCCCGAACTCCTTGGCGAGCTCGATCGTGTCACAGCCACCGACCTCGAGCCGGCCGCGCTCGTTCAGCCGGCTACCGAGGGGAAATACACGCGAGAGGCTCGTGCCGGTGGCCATCGCCGGTGATTATGGCTTGCCGGCTCGGGTGCTCGTCGGACGGCCCCGGTCAGGCCGTCGTCGGACGCAGCGCCTGCACGCCGCCACGGCGCACGAGCGCCACCAGCCACACGGTGCCGATCAGGAGCAGCCCGAGGCTCTCGAGCTGCGGAGCGGTCAGGCCGCCGAGCACCTCGCTGTTGCGGCGTATGAACTCGACGAGAAAGCGCTCGAGCCCGCTCAGCGCCAGGTAGAGGGCGAAGACCACACCGGGCCGCACCCGATCGCGCAGCCACCAGAGCCCGTACGCGAGGAGGCACATCGCGACCGTCTCGTAGATGGGAGTCGGCTGAACCGTGACGCCGGGCGGGGTCGGGACGGTCCCATGCGGATAGCCCATCGCCCACGGCAGGCTCGACGCGATCCCGTAGTCGCCGTCGCCGGAGACCTGGCAGCCGATCCGGCCGATCGCGTAGCCGAGTGCGAGCGCCGTCGCACACATGTCGAACATCCTCAGTTCAAGCACGTGACGCCAGCGCATCCAACCGATCACGCCGATCGCGCCCCCGATCGCGCCCCCGTACCAGACGAGGCCGGTACCTGAGAACACGCTCCCCACCAGGTCGTGCTTGACCTGGGAGTAGTTCTGGATCACGTAGTACACGCGTGCGCCGACGATCCCGCCGATCAGCGCGGCGAAGACGATCTCGTACGCCCAGTCGACCGGCTTGCCCAGCTCGCGAAGCCTGCGCGCGACGACCAGGCCGCAGGCGAGGAAGCCCAGCGCGAACGCCAGCCCGAAGGTCTTGATCGAGATGCCGAGCAGGTGGATTTCTGGCTTCATGGTGTGAGCGGCGAGCGAGGAGCGGCATCGCACTTTAGGGCAACGAGATCTACGTCTGCCACAATCAGCGCCATGGCCAACAGACGACCGAGCTTCGGCAAAGACACGGGGCTGCAGCTGCGCATGGTGATCACGCTGTTCCTGCTCGGGCTGCTCTACGTCGTCTTCATCGGCGTCCTCTTCGCGGCCGGCGCCGGCGCGGGCATCATCGTCGTGGTGGCGCTCGTGCTGCTGCTGCTGCAGCTGTTCGCCTCGGACAAACTCGCGATGGCGACCCTCGGGGTCAAGGAGGTCTCGCCCGCCGAAGAGCCCGAGCTGCACGGGATCATCGAGCGACTGTGCGTGCAGGCGGACCTGCCGAAGCCGAGGGTCTGCGTGATGGA
>DATMQX010000025.1:0-5640 GCA_035567055.1 Solirubrobacteraceae bacterium | reverse complement strand
GTGATGTACATCCCCGTCGGGCTGGGCGTGACGGTCGGCTTCCACCGACTCCTGACCCACCGAAGCTTCAAGACCTCGCCCGCGATGAGGGGCCTGCTTGGGATCCTGGGCACGATGTCCGTCGAGGGTCCCGTGATCTCGTGGGTCGCCGACCACCGCAAGCACCACGCCTACACGGACCGCCTCGGGGACCCCCACAGCCCACATGTCGACCATGGCGTCGGCGTGCGCGGAGCCCTCCGCGGCCTGGCGCACGCCCACGTCGGCTGGCTGTTCGACCACCAGCAGCGCGGTGCGCGCGAGCGCTTCGCTCCCGACCTGATCGCGGACCCCGTGATCAACTTCGTCGATCGGACGTTCGTGCTGTGGTCGCTCGTCGGGCTGGCGATCCCGTTCGGCCTCGGCATGCTGATCGGAGGGACGGTGGCGGCGGGCCTCGAGGGGATGCTCTGGGGCGGCGCGGTGCGCATATTCGTGCTCCACCACGTCACCTACAGCATCAACTCCCTATGCCATTTCTTCGGCCGCCAGCGCTTCAGGACCGGCGATCACTCGCGCAACCTGCGCTGGCTGGCGCCGCTGTCGTTCGGGGAGGCCTGGCACAACAATCACCACGCCTTTCCCACGTCGGCATGGCACGGGATGGACCGCTCGGAGCTCGACCTTTCCGGCCTCACGATCGCCGGCATGGAGCGCCTCGGCCTGGTCTGGGACGTGCAGCGGATCGGCGCCGAGCGGCGGGCGGCGAAGGCGATCTCCGGCTGACAGGCGCCTCGGCGGGCGCGCAGTGGGACGATAGCCGGATGAGCGAGCACGCTCAAATCCCGGCAGACCTCTCCCGCCAGCGGGATGGCGGATCCAGACGCTGGATGCCCACGCTCGCGGCCGGGCTGTCGGTTGGCGAATACGTCCGCTCGGTGATGTTCCGTCTGGCCGCGCTGATCGCGGTGCTGCTGAGCGCCATATGGGCGCTCGACGGGCAGGGCTACTTCTGGCCAGCCTGGGCGTGGCTGGGGCTCGGCGTTCCGCTGATGCTGGATCGGACGGCGAGCTGGGCTTGGCGCCACCCGCCCGGTGCCGTGCGTCGCGTCGCGTGCGTGTGGGCGCTCGTCAGCGTCGCGGCGGTGATCCTGATACTGACGTGGCTCCTGACCTGGCTGCTGGCGGGCGTGCAGACGTTCTGGCCGGCCTGGGCGCTGCTCGGGCTCGGGACCGCCGGCAGCGCCTACTCGCTGTTCGCGCTGCATGACCGGGTGCTCGTCGCCCACGGACGGCGCGCGTTGAGGGCGAGGGTCGAGGCGCTCACACGCGCGCGCCACCAGGCCGTCGACGCGCAGGCGGCCGAACTGCGGCGGATCGAGCGCGACCTGCACGACGGGGCGCAGGCGCGACTCGTCGCGCTGACGATGCAGCTCGGCCGCGCGGAGCTGCGCGTCGAGCGCGAGCCCGACCTCAGGCGCCTCATCCACGACGCGCAGCGCGAAGCCCACCGCGCGATAGCCGAGCTTCGGGACCTCGCCCGGGGGATCGTGCCGCCGCTGCTGGCCGACCGGGGGCTGCTCGCCGCGGTGGAGTCGCTCGCCGCCCGCTACGGGCTCGGGACGTCGATCCGCAGCGACACGCAACGGAGGCTCGCTCCGGCGATCGAGCGGGCCGCGTACTTCGTGATCGCCGAGGCGCTCACCAACACCGCGAAGCATGCCTCGGCCACCAACAGCTGGGTCCAGCTGAGCGATCAGCCGCCCGGGCTGGTCGTGGTCGTGGGCGACGACGGGCGTGGCGGCGCCGATCCCGAGGGCTCGGGGCTCGCGGGCCTGCGCGCCAGGGTCGAGGCGCTCGACGGCAGCCTCAGGGTGCTCAGCCCCGCTGGGCAGGGCACGGTGCTCGAGGTGGGCATCCCTTGCGCGTAGTGATCGCCGAGGACCTCGCGCTGCTGCGCGAGGGCCTCGTGGCGCTGCTGCGCGAGAACGAGATCGACGTCGTCGCGCAGGTCGAGGACGGGCCCGGCCTGCTGCGCGCGATCGCCGGACACCGGCCCGACCTGGCCATCGTCGACGTGCGGCTGCCACCGACCTTCAGCGACGAGGGGCTGCGTGCGGCGATCGAGGCGCGGCGCCGCCAGCCGAAGCTGGGCGTGCTGGTCCTCTCGCAGTACGTGGAGACCGCCTACGCGAACGAGCTGATCGGCGAGAACACGGCAGGGATCGGCTACCTGCTGAAGGAGCGGATCGGCGACGTGAGGGCGTTCCTCGACGCCCTGCAGCGGGTCGCGGCCGGCGGGACCGTGCTCGACCGCCAGGTCGTCACTCAGCTGCTCGCCGCGCGCGACGGCGCCCGTAACGCGCTGAGCAGCTTGACCGGACGCGAGCGGGAGGTGCTCGAGCTGATGGCCGAGGGGCGATCGAACACCGCGATCGCCGAGAGCATGTTCGTCACTCCGGGTGCGGTCGAGAAGCACATCACGAACATCTTCGCCAAGCTCGATCTCGCCGCGTGCGACGACGACCACAGGCGGGTGCTCGCGGTGCTCGTCTACCTGCGTGTCGCCCGCTAGACGCTTGACCTGATAGAAACAGGGCCGACCTGTGGCAGAACTGACACTCATCGGCGCGGGCCTTCCGCGCACCGCGACGACAACACAGCTGTTCGCCCTCGAACAGCTGGACCGCGGCCCGTGCTACCACATGCGCGACCTGCTCGCCGACCTCGAGCACGGCCTGCCGTTGTGGGAAGGCGTCGCCGACGGCGCCCCGGAGTGGGAGCGGATCTTCGGTGACGCTCGCTCGGCGGTCGACTGGCCCTCGGCCCGCTACTACCGCGAGCTGATGGACCGCTACCCGCAGGCGAAGGTCCTGCTGAGCGTGCGCGACGGGGAGGAGTGGGTGCGCAGCATGCGTCAGACCGTGTGGGGCGTCTTCCACGGCGACGAGGTGCTCCACCACGTGTGCGAGGCGCGCGCCGCGCTCGACCCCGTGTGGAGCCGCTTCATGGCGCTGATGCGCCGCATCACCTGGAACGAGTCGACCGGCGCGCTCGCTGGGGAGACGTTCACCGACGCCGGCCTGGCCGCGGCGATGGAGCGCTGGAACGAGAGCGTCAAGCGCAACGTGCCGGCCGACCGTCTGCTCGTTTGGAACCCGAACGAAGGCTGGGACCCTCTATGCGACTTCCTGGAGATGGACGTCCCGGCGGAGGAGCTGCCGCGACTGAACACCACGCAGTCGTTCAGGGAGGGGATGATCACGGGCGGGTTGACGGTCATCAACGACTGGTGGGAGGCTCGCGAGCGCCCGTCGAGCGGCCTCCACGGAGCCGCGCTTAGCTGAGCTCCGGTGCCTGGACGCGACAAGATGGCCCCGGACCTCCTGACGAAGATACGTGACGAGATAGAGCTTCGGCTGCTCGAGCTGCGACCGGCGCTGGAGGAGTACGAGAAGCTGCGCTCGGCCGAGGCGGCCGCGCAGGAGGAGATCCGCGCGGTGAGGCGCCCGGCGGGCGGATCCTCGCGCAACGGCGCCGGGCCCGGGCATGTGCGCGCTCCCAGAGGGGCCGCCCAGGAGGCGATCGTTGCGGCGCTCGAGCACGGTTCGCACACGGTCAGCGAGCTGGCAGTGGTGACTGCGATGTCGGGGCCCAGCATCCGCCAGGGTCTGCGGCGCCTGGTGGTCGTCGGAGCGGTCAGGCGGGCCGAGCGCGAAGGCAAGCTCGCCTATGCGCTCTCCTCGTCTCGCCAGTGAGGCGGCGCCGGCGCGGGGTGAAAGGGGCCCGCCGGGAACGTGGGGCCAGCGTGGGGCTAGCGGCCGTCGGGCGGCGCCAGCGCGGTCTCTGCGGCCTTCTGAGGCCCCACGAACGGCGTCAGCGCGAAGTAGACGATCTGGGCCGATGCGGCGGGCAGCTCTGCGATGCGGTCCTCGGCTATGTAGCGGTGAAGGACCTGCCAGATCCCGCCGGCGATCGCCTCGGCGGCGACGCGCGGCACGTCGCCGGCGAGCTGATGCCCCCGTCTCAGGTAGGCCGCGAACGCGCGCAGCGCCGCTTCGCGTATGTCGAGCGCCTCGGGACTGGCGGCGAAGGTGTCGACGACGCTGAGATGCGCGTGGGCCGGCTCTGAGGACAGGTAGCCGATCAGGGCGCGGAGTCCCGCCGCGATCGCCCGCGGCCAGTCATCCTCGTGCATGGCGTAAGCGTCGATGGTGACGTGCAGCGCCTGGTGCAGGCCGACCTTCTGCGCGCCGAGGAAGGCGTCGAGCTTGGACGGGTACATCTCGTAGAACGTCTGATGGGAGACGTTCGCGCGTCGCGCGATCTCCGGGATCGTCAGCTTGGCGAGGCCCTTCTCGGCGGCGATCGCGGCCGTCGCGTCGACGATCCGCTCGCGCTGGCTTTTCTCGATGAGCGGTCGTGGCATGTCACTGCGACCGCTCGGCAGGCGACCCTGGGCGCGCAGCGCGCGCTCGGAGGCGAGCGGGGGCGCCCCGCGGGGCCTCGGCTGCGGTCCTGATGGCGAGCCGGCCAATGCCTCCGGTGGCCGGCTTGGATAGGAGGCCGCCCAACTCGTGAGCTCGTCGGCCAGCCCGGGAAGCTTGCTCGCATGACCCTGGCGCAGCCGTGCGGCGGCCACCTCCCGGATGCCGCCGAGAATGAAGCCGACCGTGAGATCGGCCGTCGACTCCGGCGTCGAGCGATCGCGGCTGGCGCGGATGTGGGCCTCCAGCCGCTCCAGCCTGCGCCTGCGGTGCGCCAGCACGTTCGGTCCGGCCCCGAACGCTCCCAGCAGGTAGAGGGAGATCGCCTGCGGCTCGGCCGCCGCCAGCTCGGCGAACGAACCCACGGCCGCTCGCATGCGCTCTGCACCCGGCCCCGCCCGGTCGTAGGCGGCCATGATCGTGCTCGCGGCGTGGCCGGCGACCCTGTCGTAGGCGGCGATGAAGAGCTCCTCCTTGTCGCGGTACAGGCCGTAGAAGGTCGGCTGCGAGACACGTGCCAATCGCGCCAGGTCGATGATCCGCACCGCCTGGTAGCCCTTCTCGTCGATCAGCTCGACCATCGCCGACTGCAGCCGCTCGCGCTGGTCCCGCTTGACCATCTGCGGATCCAGGCCGTGTACGCCGGAGGGCAGTCGCCGGTAGCGTTCCGGTAGCCGGACGTCTCCCCGTGGCGGTTTGGATCTCGGGTTACGAACCGCCATGCCCGGCATACCTCCAGTTGAGCTGAGCAAAGTCGAGCCTATCAAACCGTGCTGGCCACTCGACTCGTGCCGTCACGCTCGCGGCACGAGGTCCAGTGTCAGGGAGTCGGCCTGACGACCCTCGACGCCGCAAGCAGCTTGCCGGATGCGCTGAGCGCGCGCACCTGGAAGAAGTTTGCGGGCGGCACCGCGATGGCGGTCTCAAAGCCACTCTTTGGCTTCTTGGCGACGGGCTTCAGATGCCCGGCGTTGGGGCCGCTCAGGACCTGCCAGAAGGAGACCGTCGTCGCGCCGTTCCAGCTGGCGTAGATTTCCTCGCCGGGGCGCGCGAGCAGCAACGGGCACAGGGAGCCCGGCGGGCAAACCGCCGGCTGGCGTACTTTCGCGAGAATCGCCGGCGGTTCCGTCGGCTGTGCTGCCCACACCTCGCGGTAGGTGCGATAGCTGAACTC
>DATMQX010000024.1:0-4314 GCA_035567055.1 Solirubrobacteraceae bacterium | reverse complement strand
GGCCTGGCTGTAGCAGTCCTCGAGGTCCTCGTGGCGCAGCCTGTGGCGGTGCACGCGGAGGAGCAGCTCACGCCGGGCCCGCGCGACGAGCGCCACCTCCTCAGCCGGATCGAGGCTCCACCTCGGCACCCACGGCGGGCGCCGGCCTCCTGTCCACAACCCCCTTCGTTGTTCATTTCGGGTAGACACGTGAGGATGTCGACGGCGAGCTTCCGCAGGCCCCCCTCCCGATGAGCTTCTGGGACCGGCTTCATGCCTTCGATCGCTCTCAGCAGCGCCGCCGGCGGCTGAGCTTCTTCGTCGCCGTGATCAAGAAGTTCAGCGACGACCAGGCGGGCCAGCTCGCGGGGCTGATCGCCTACTACGCGTTCGTCTCGCTGTTCCCGCTACTGCTCGTGTTCGTCACCGTCCTCGGGTTCATCCTCCAGAACGACCCGGCTCAACGCGAACGGATCCTCAATGGCGCGCTCGGCCAGATACCGCTGATCCGCGACCAGCTCAAACTCCACTCCCTGAAAGGCAGCCCGGCCGCACTGGCGATCGGGATCGTCGGCTCGCTGCTCGCCGGCATGGGAATCACGAACGCCGCCCAGACGGCCCTCAACCGCATCTGGCACGTGCCGTTCAAGCACCGGCCCAACTTCCTGCTCGCGCGCCTGCGCGGCCTCCTGCTGCTCGCGATCCTGGGGACGATGTTCATCATCTCCTCGGTCGCGGCGGGGTTCGTCGGAGCCGCGGGCCACGGCGCCCTCGCGGTCCTGGCGGGGATAGTCGTCGCGCTCGCCTTCAACCTCGCGACGTTCCTGCTGGCCTTCAAACTCCTCACCGCGGCGGAGCTCGATTGGCGCGATCTGCTGCCCGGAGCGATCATCGCCGCGGTCTTCTGGCAGCTTCTGCAGCTCCTCGGCGGCTACTACATAGAACACCTGCTCAAGCGCACGACGCCCCTGTACGGGGTCTTCGCCCTGGTCCTCGGCCTCCTGGCGTGGCTGTTCCTCGGCGCGCAGCTGACGATCTTCGGCGCCGAGGTCAACGTGGTCCGCGCGCGGCGGCTGTGGCCGCGCAGCCTCTTCGGCGAGCCGCTGCTCGACGCCGACAAGCGCGCGCTGACCTCCTCGGCCGAGGCGGAGGAGCGCGTGCACGGCGAGAACGTCGAAGTCGACTTCGATGGTCCGCCGGTCAAATCGGCCTAAGTTTGGCTCTACAGCGCCGTTTGCGAGGTGAGGCAAAAGTGCTTGCGCCAGCAACGACCTCGCGCTATACTAACTAAACTTTCGTAACCTCATATGGAGCAGTTACCAATGTCATCACCACAAGATCAGCCCACAATCCAGCCGTCCGAGCCCAGGGAGCGCCTGCGGCTCATCCCGCTCGACGACACCGTCGTCTTCCCGAACATGGGCATCACCCTCACGGTCGACGTCGGCGATGACAAGCGGGTCGTGCTCGTGCCCCGCCACGACAACGAGTTTCTCGAGGTCGGCACGATCGCGGAGGTCTCAGAGCAGATAAGGCTGCCCGGCGGCGGCCGTGCGGTCGCCATCTCCGGCGAGCACCGTGCCCTGATCGGCGCGGCCCAGACCGGTCCCGGCGGCGAGCTTCGCGTCGAGGTCGACGAGCGTCCCGACGACGTCCCCGTCGACGGCCGCACACGCGAACTGGAGCGCGAGTACCGCGCGACGGTCGAGGAGATCCTCGAGCTGCGCGGCGACGACGGTCGGATCTCGGCCTTCCTGCGCGCGATAGCGGAGCCGGGAGCACTGGCGGACTCCGCCGGCTACTCCCCCACCATCTCCTACGAGCAGAAGGTCGAGCTGCTTCGCACGCTCGACGTGACCGACCGCCTCGAGCTGGCCGTCGGGCTGCAGCGTGAGAGCCTGGCCGAGCTGCAGGTGCGCAGACGCATCCGTGACGACGTCCAGGAGGGCGCCGAGAAACAGCAGCGGGAGTACTTCCTGCGCAAGCAGATGGAGTCCATTCGCAAGGAGTTGGACGAGGACGACGCCTCGGTCGTCGAGGAGTACCGCACGAAGATCGAGGAGGCGCAGATGCCCGAGTCCGTCAACGAGCAGGCTCTGAAGGAGCTTGGACGCCTCGAGCGGATGGGCGAGCAGACGGGTGAGTCGAGCATGATCCGTACCTACCTGGACTGGCTGATCGCCGTGCCGTGGAGCAAGCGCTCGGACGAGCACCTCGATCCCGTGGCGGCACGCGCCGTGCTCGACGCGGACCACGCCGGGCTTGAAGACGTCAAGGACCGTGTGACCGAGTACCTGGCCGTGCGCAAGCTGCGCCAGGACCGAGGCATCGAGGTCGACCCCAAGTCAGGGGCCATCCTCACGCTGATCGGGCCCCCCGGCACCGGCAAGACGTCGATCGGCGAGTCGATCGCCCGCGCCACCGGGCGCGAGTTCGTCCGTATGTCGCTGGGCGGCGTGCGCGACGAGGCTGAGATTCGCGGTCACCGGCGCACGTACATCGGCGCGTTGCCCGGCCGTCTGGTCAGGGCCCTGCGCGATGCCGGGACGATGAACCCGGTGATCCTGCTCGACGAGGTCGACAAGGTCGGCGCGGACTGGCGAGGCGACCCTTCGGCGGCATTGCTGGAGGTGCTCGACCCTGCGCAGAACCACTCGTTCCGCGACCACTACCTGGACGTCGAGCTGGACCTGAGCCAGGTGTTGTTCCTGGCGACGGCCAACGTGGCAGACACGATCCCCGGGCCGCTGCTCGACCGCATGGAGGTCATCCGCTTCGACGGATACACCTCCGAGGAGAAGCTGGCGATCGCCAAGGGCTACCTGTGGCCGCGGCAGCGCGACCGCAACGGCCTGCGCGATGACGAGGTCGAGATCTCCGACGACGTGTTGCGGACGATCATCGCCGAGTACACGCGCGAGGCGGGCGTCCGCAACCTCGAGCGGGAGCTCGGCACGGTGTTGCGCAAGACGGCGACGCGGATCGCCTCGAGCCAGGTGGCGAACGCGGAGCAGCCGACGCCCTCAGCAGACGAGCACCAGACGCAAGAGGCCGACGTGCCTCGCGCGGAGGGCGAGCAGCCTGCCGAGAACGGCACCGACGTTGCGGCGAACGGCACGAAGCCGGCTGAGCCCGAGCAGCCCGAGAAGCAGACCAAGGGCTCGAAGGCGAGCGCCACTCCGGTGAAGATCGACGTGGAGGCTGTGCGCGACGCGCTCGGTCGCCAGAAGTTCTTCCAGGAGTCCGCCGCAAGGACGGCTACGCCCGGCGTAGCGACCGGCCTGGCCGTGACGGGCGCCGGCGGAGACGTGCTGTTCGTGGAGGCCACCGCGATGAAGAGCGGCGGCTCGGGCGCAAGCGGCCTGGTGCTGACCGGGCAGCTCGGCGACGTGATGAAGGAGTCGGCGCGCATCGCCCTCTCCTACGTCCGCGGACACGCCGAGGAGCTCGGCATCGACGAGCACGCGTTCGAGAACCGCGAGTTCCACGTGCACGTGCCTGCAGGGGCGATCCCGAAGGACGGGCCGAGCGCAGGCGTGACGATGGTCACGGCGCTTGCCTCGCTGCTGTCGGGACGTCCGGTGAAGCATACGGTCGGCATGACCGGTGAGGTCACGCTGCAGGGCCGCGTGTTGCCGATCGGCGGCTTCAAGCAGAAGGCGCTGGCCGCCAACGCAGCCGGGCTGACCGATGTGATCCTGCCGGAGCGCAACCGTGGTGACCTGGACGAGATTCCGGAGGAGGTCCGCGCACAGATGACCTTCCATCCGGTGATGACCGTCCAGGAGGTCCTCGACCGCGCACTGGAGCCCGCACGCGATGTCGCGCGCCTCTCGTAGATGTG
This sequence comes from Solirubrobacteraceae bacterium, assembly GCA_035567055.1. GTDB lineage: Bacteria > Actinomycetota > Thermoleophilia > Solirubrobacterales > Solirubrobacteraceae > Palsa-744. Next base: position 491 of record DATMQX010000024.1, on the reverse strand, counting down.
AGCCCGTTCCAACGGAGGTCCGCCAGATGGCGGACCTCCTGGAGCGGCGGTGGCAGCTGTCGATCATCTATGCCGCGCTCACCGGAGCGCTGCGCTTCAGCGAGTTCGCCGAGGCCGTGGCGGGCATCTCGCCGCGAATGCTCTCCGAGCGCCTGCGGGACCTCGAGGCGGCCGGGCTCGTGCAGCGCACCGTCATCCCCTCGAGCCCGCCGACGGTCGAGTATCGGCTGACCGAGCGCGGGCGCAAGCTCGGCCCGATCATCGAGGCGATGCGCAACTACGCGCGCGAGCCGGTCGCCTGAGCTGGTGAGCCGACCCTAGGCCGGGTGCGGCTGGACGCTCGTTCCGTCCGGGATATCCGCGCCGACACCCACGAACTGCCCCTGCGGGCATTCCTCGGCGCGCACCCGCCCACGCGGGTTGCGGATCCCGAGTGCCCCGACGAGCCCGCCGCCCGCGAGCAGGACGGCCGCGACCATCAGGCCGAGGTG
>DATMQX010000023.1:0-10648 GCA_035567055.1 Solirubrobacteraceae bacterium | reverse complement strand
CCGACTTCGTCGAGATGTTCGTCGGCGTGGGCGCATCGCGCGTGCGCGATCTCTTCGAGCAGGCCAAGCAGAACAGCCCCTGCATCATCTTCATGGACGAGATCGACGCGGTCGGCCGCCACCGCGGCGCGGGTCTCGGGGGCGGCCACGACGAGCGTGAGCAGACGCTGAACCAGCTGCTCGTCGAGATGGACGGCTTCGAGGCGAAGGACAACATCATCATGATCGCGGCCACCAACCGGCCTGACATCCTCGACCCGGCGCTGCTGCGTCCCGGGCGCTTCGACCGTCAGATCGCCGTCGATCGTCCCGATCGCAAGGGGCGGGCGAAGATCCTCGAGGTGCACACGCGCGGCAAGCCACTCGCGAAGATCATCGACATCGACGCCCTAGCCGGCCAGACGCCCGGCTTCACAGGCGCCGACCTGTCCAACCTGATCAACGAGGCTGCGCTGCTCGCGGCGCGCACGGGCAAGCGCGAAATCGGCCAGGAAGAGCTCGAGGAGGGGATCATGCGCGTGATCGCCGGCCCCGAGAAGAAGACGCGCGTGATGAGCGAGAAAGAGCGGCTGATCACCGCCTACCACGAGATGGGCCACGCGCTCGTGGGCCACTTCCTCGAGCACTCGGACCCCGTCCACAAGATCTCCGTGATCTCCAGGGGCCAGGCCCTCGGCTACACGATCTCCATGCCGCAGGAGGACCGCTTCCTGACGACCCGCGCCGAGCTGAAGGACTCGATGGCGATGACCCTGGGCGGCCGCGCGGCGGAGGAGCTCGTCTTCGGCGAGATCACGACCGGCGCCTCCAACGACATCGAGAAGGTGACGGCCACCGCCAAGCAGATGGTGATGCGCTTCGGCATGAGCGAGAAGCTCGGCCCGCGCGTGTTCGGGCACGACCACGGGCAGCCCTTCCTCGGGCGCGAGTTCTCGACCGAGCCCGACTACTCCGACGAGATCGCCCGGGAGATCGACGACGAGGTGCGCCGCATCATCGAGGCCGCTCACCAGCGCGCGAAGGACATCCTCAACGAGCACCAGCGCGACCTCAGCAAGATCTCCGAGATCCTCGTCAAACGCGAGACGATCGAGAAGGAGGAGTTCCTGGCGCTGCTCGCGGGCAAGAGCGAGGAGGAGGTCTTCGGGGTCGAGGAGGAGACCAAGCCGGAGCTGCCCGCGCCCCCGCCGGCACCGGCCGACCGTGCTGAGCGCGAAGCGCCACGCACGATCCCGCGTCCCGGCCTCGCCGGCGGCACCGCGGAGCTGCGGGGCAGCGATCCCGAGCTTCCCGGCCTCAGCTGAGCAACGCGCGCACAGCCGCTCGTCAGGGCTCTTTTCGCCTGATGGGCATCGTCAACGTGACGCCCGACTCGTTCTCGGACGGGGGGCGGTACGTGCGAGCGGATGACGCGATCGCTCACGGGCTGGAGCTGGCCTCGGAGGGCGCCGACATCCTTGACGTCGGTGGCGAGTCCACCCGCCCCGGAGCCGAGCCCGTGCAGGTCGAGGAGGAGCTTCAGCGCGTGCTGCCCGTGATCGAGGGTCTCGCGGCCGCCGCCGGTTCGATGGCGGGGAGCCCGGAGATCTCGATCGACACGACCAAGCTCGCCGTCGCCGAGGCCGCGATCGACGCGGGCGCCGCGCTGGTCAACGATGTCAGCGCCTTCCGAGCCGACCCCCGGATGGCGGGCCTCGTCGCGGAGCGCGGCGTCGACTGCTGCCTCATGCACATGCTCGGAGAGCCCCGCACGATGCAGGCGGACCCGCGCTATGACGACGTGGTGGACGACGTCAGGTCTTTCCTCGAGCAGCGGCTGCGATTCGCGGTCTCCGAGGGCGTGCCGGAGGAGCGCATCATGCTGGACCCCGGCATCGGCTTCGGCAAGACCGAGCGGCACAACCTGGAGCTGCTCAGGCGCCTAGGCGAGCTGTGCGAGCTCGGCCGCCCGATTCTGATCGGGACCTCGCGCAAGCAGTTTCTCGGGCGTATCCAGGCGCGCGCGGCCGGCAGGTCCGAGCCCGCCGGGGTCGCCGACCGCCTGGCCGGCACGCTCGCCTCGAACGTGCTCGCCTACGAGCGCGGCGCCAGCGTCTTCCGCGTCCATGAGGTGGCTCCCGTGCGGGACGCGCTTGCCGTGGCGGCTGCTACGTTGGGCCTGAGATGAACGGCGCGGAGCGGGGGGACGACTCGGACGATCTGGACGACGAGGAGGGCGGCGATCTCGGCGAGGAGCGCGAGGACACCGCCGAGTCGGTAACCGTCGAGATCACCGGCCTCTCGCTGTACACCCACCACGGGGTGACCGAGGCCGAGCGCGAGGTGGGTCAGCGGCTGGTGCTGGACCTGCGCCTCGATCTGGGCGAGACCGACGCGACGGTCACCGACTCGATCGAAGACACGGTCGACTACGCGGAGGTCTGCCAGCTGGTCGCGCTGATCGCACAGCAGCGCTCGCACAAGACGCTCGAGCGCCTGTGCAGCACGATCGCCGACCGGCTGCTGGCCGACTACGAGCTCGAGGGCGTATGGGTGAAGGCCGCCAAGCCCGAGCCGCCCATCGCCCTCGCCGTGGACGAGGTCTCCGTCGAGGTGTGGCGCGAAGCGGAGGGGTAGGGTGCGTCTGTGAGCTCGGCGAGCAGCTTTCGCGAAGTGGTGGAGAGCGGCGACATCGCCGCCGCCGAGGCGCTGTTCGCGCAGGACATCGTCTTCCACAGCCCCGCCACCTTCCACCCCTTCGTGGGGCGCGACACCGTGATCGCGCTGTTGAGGATCGTGGCCGAGACGTTCGAGGACTTTCGCTACACCGACGAGTTCGAGGCCGACGGCGCCCACGCGCTGATCTTCAGGGCCGCGATCGGCGGCAGGGAGATCGAGGGCCTGGACCTGATGCGTGTCGACGACGACGGTCTGATCGCCGACTTCACGGTGATGCTGCGGCCCATCTCGGGTCTCGTGCCGTTCGCCCAGGCTATGGGCGAGAAGGTCGCACAGGCGGGCCTGCAGACGACCCGCGTGTGAGCGCGCGATGCCAGCTGCACGGCTGAATGGCTGAGCGCACGCAACGTACGGGGATGCTCGGCCTCGGCTCCAACGTGGGCGAGCGCCGCGCCAACCTCCAGGCGGCTGCGGACGCGCTCCGCGGCGTCGGCGTGGAGGTGCTTGCCAGCTCCTCGACCTATGACACCGATCCCGTCGGCGAGCTGCTCGACCAGCCGAGCTTCCTCAACGCGTGCCTGCTCGTCCGCACGGCCCACGAGCCGCTGCAGCTGCTCGACTCGGTCAAGCGCGTGGAGCGCCAGCTGGGACGCGAGGAGCCCTCGCTGCGACACGGCCCGAGGACGATCGACATCGACATCCTGCTGCTGGGGGAGCTCCAGCTCGCGGAGGAGAGCATGTCGCTTCCGCACGCGCAGCTGCTCAGCCGCCGCTTCGTGCTGATCCCGGCGCTCGAGCTGGACTTCGACCTGCACGCCCCGGACGGCCGCGGGCTCGCCGATGCCCTTGCCTCGCTGCCCACCGATGAGGGCGTGCGCTGGGCGGGCCCGCCGCTGCGCGTCAGTGGACGATGACCTTGCCTCGCATGCCTTCTTCGACGTGGATCGTGCAGTGGTAGTTGAACGTTCCCCTGCGAGTGAAGCGCGCCGTGTAGGTGCCCGATTCCTGGGTGCGAGAGTGGAACGAGCGAAAGGTCACGTTGTGTTCCACCTGGTCGCGCCACACCCACTTCACGCTGTCACCCCGGTTGACGTTCAGCGTGGCCGGATGGAAGCGGAATTCGTGCAGGACCACCGTGTGGGCGCGAGCCGCCCGCGCGCCTCCCCACGCGCCCGTCGGCAGGAGTGCTGCGGGCAGCGCAACCGCGAAGGCCACCAGCAGGCCAATCGTTCGCCGGCTCATCTCAGCTCCTTCCAGCTCGTATGATCACGTTCGCGTCTCTCCGGTCCTGAAGACCAGACTCCTCCGGGCGAGCGACCTTCCCGCATGCTCGGGCTCCTCAGGCCGCGGACCCGCGCTCGACCCAGCTGGCGAGGCGAAGCAGCGTGCCGGCCGCCACCCCTCGCCCTGAGAGCACGCAGAGGCGGCCGTTGCGCAGCCATGTGACCACCTGCGCCCCCTGCGTCGACCGCAGCCAGTAGGAAGTGCCGTTGCGGCGGTTCTCCGTGCCGCCGTCCACCCTCGGCGCCGGGGTGCCGGAGACGATCGCGTAGCCGATCTGCTGGCCGCTGCCGTTCGCGTAGAAGACCGTCATGACGGTGCGCCCCGCGACGCTGTCGGTCCGCTGCCCGGTCGAGCGCCAGCCGAAATGCTCTTCCCAGTAGGGGAAGTGCACGCCCTGCACGGCGGCCACCAGCTCGGTCCTGTTGCGCGCGCTCTCCTTCGGAGCCGGCGCCGTGGCCGAGCTCAGCGTCAGCGCGGTCGCCTGGCGAAGGCTCAGAGCGTGTCCGCCGCCGCCCGACAGCACGACCGCCAGGACGGCGATCACCACGGCGACTAGGGCGCCGGCGGAGGCGAGCCTTCGTCCGAGGCCCGCGCCTGCGGCGCGTCGTGAGCCACCCAGGATCGAGCGCCGTGCCCGCTGGAACGATCGCTCGTCGATCATCGACTCGATCCGCCGGTGCAGCGCGTCGGACGCCCGCTCGTCGCTTGAGCGGACGAGCTCGATCAGCTCTGCTTCGGTGCGGGGGCGCTGGTTCATGGTGTGCCTCTACCTTGCAAGACTCCGCTGGCCTTCTTCTCTTCCCGGCCCGATGTCGTCCCGGATGCTCTCTGCGCGCCGCGCGCGCTCTCGTCGCCGGACGGGCTGCGGGAGGCCGGCGAGCGTGAGGGGTTCGCCGAGGGCTCGGGCGCCACCAGCTGCGTGCTGACCTGCTTGCGCGCGCGGAAGAGCCTCGTGGTGATGGTCGCCTCGCGCACATGCAGCGCGTGCGCCGCCTCACGATAGGAGAGGCCGAGCACGTCCACCGCGACCAGCGCCAGGCGAAAGTCCTCGGGCAGCCCGGCGATCGTCTCATATACCTCCTGCATCTCGGCGGCCTGCTCCGGCTGCCCCATCGGCTTCGGATCGGCCGCGGCGACGTCCTCGAGCGTCGCGACAGTCACGGGTCGGCGGCCGGCGGTGCGCCGGCTCGTCAGGAAGGTGTTGCGCAGCACGCGCATCAGGTAGTAGAGATCCTCGTCGCCGTGCAGCACGCGCGGACGCGAGAGCACGCGGGCGAAGGTCTCCTGCACGAGGTCCTCGGCGTCCTCGCGCGACCCGCAGAGCGCCCAGGCCGCGCGGTAGAGACGGTCCACGTGCTGGGTCAGGGACTGCGGATCGAGAATGCGCATGGAAGGGCGCGGGCGTCGCCCCGAGGCCGTGGCGCGATCGTTCCCGCACTGCGACTGTAGCGCCGGGAAGGATCCGAGGGGTATCCGCGTCATTGCAGGTAATGGGACTCCGCAGACTCCCGTTCCATCTCGTGTGCGCGCTGCTCGGTGCCGCCGTGGCGGTCATGCCGGCCGTCGCCGGATCGGAAACGAGCCCGACGATCGAAGCCGGCTTCAACGGCTACTACCCTGCGTGGGTGCCGCCGCAGCGAACTGTGGCTCCCGGCGGGTCCGTCGCCTTCAGCAATCCCACGACCCTGGCGCACGGGATCGAATGGCGCAGCGAAGTCAAGCCGAGCTGCAGCAGCGGCGTCCCGGTCGGCACGACCCCGGAAGCCTCTGGCACGAAATGGAGCGGAACCTGCACGTTCAGCCAGCCCGGCTCCTACACCTTCTGGTGCACCGTCCACAGATCCGCGATGGCCGGGACGGTGACCGTCAGCAGCAGCGGCGAAACGACGACCACGACGACAACGATGCCGTCCGGCACCACGACGACCACCACGACCGCCACCCAGCCCGGCGGCACGACCTCGAGCCCGCCGGCCGCGGGCATCCCTGCCGCGACACCCCCTCAGGCAGGGCTCGCGACTGTCATCTCGCTTGCCGGCCGCCAGCGCGGCAAGGCCGTGCGGGGCTCGGTCGAAGTGGCCACCGCCGACGCCGGCGGACGGCTCGAGGTCGACCTGCTCGCGAGCCGGGCCGCGCTGGCGAGCGCAGGCGCCGCCAGCGCACGCGTCGGGCGGCTCGTGCACTCTTCGCTGCACGCCGGCAAGCTGTCCTTCTCGGTGCCCCTCAACGCGAAGGGCAGGCGTGCGCTGGCCCGTCACCGCCGCCTGGCGCTGACCGTGAAGATCCTGCTCGCGCCTGCGCAGGGTCCACCGTCGTCCGCGAGCCGCCGGATCGTCCTGCACCCCTGAGCGGGTCGCCGCCCTCGCGCAGCGCCTACGCCCGCGCCGGTGCGGCCAGCCACGAAGCCGGCAGCAGGCCGGCCGGGAGCCCGCCGCTCAGCTGCGGGAAGTAGCGCACGAGCCGGGCGCTCGGGCGGCCCTCGATCATCGGGCGCACGTCGGCGATGCTCATGAGCAGCCGGATCGTGCTCCCGATCTGCAGGTCCGCGGCGTTCGGGGCCTCGCCGCCGAGCAGGCCCTCGGCGACCCATGCGTCGATCCGGTCGAGCTGGCCCGGGAGCGCCGCGAGGTCGGCCCTCGCGGCATCGTCGGTCGCCCTGTTCTTGATCGCCATCATGCGCGCGGCGAGGGGCTGCGCGGGGCGCAGCAGCGGACGCGGCAGGGGCAGCTTCGCGTCCTCGGCGTAGCTCTCCATCGCCGACGGTCGTCGCAGGAAGCCGACGTCGAGGATGCGTCGGGGCACGCTCTGCAGCACCTCATCGCCCCACCGCTCGGCCTCGAGCACGCGAGCATAGGCCGGGTCGCCCGGCGCCGGCAGCAGCGGCGGCTCGGGAACGAGCTCGTCCAGCCGGCGCATGATCGCGCGCGAGCCCACCAGCCGCTCGCCATCGGCGCGCATGCCCGGAACGGTTGCTCCGCCGTAGCGCAGCGGCCCGACGATCAGCTGGCTCATCGGCAGCAGGTCGACGCGGTCGTAGTCGATCGACTTCAGCCTCAGCGCTGCCTCCACGGCCGCGCACGGGTGCGACCCCGGAAGCACGTAGAGCCTTGGACGAATCCCTGCCATCGCCCGGCTGAGCATAATGCTCGCCGATGCTGCTGGTCGTCGACGTCGGGAACACGCAGACCCACTTCGGAACCTTCCGCGGCGAGGAGCTGCTCGAGCACTGGCGCTTCGCAACGGTGCGCGACTCCACCGCCGACCAGCTCGGCGCCGCTCTGCGCAACCTGCTGGAGCTGCGCGGCTACGGCTTCGAGGACCTGACCGCGTCGATCGTCTCCTCGACCGTTCCGCAGCTGGAGCCGGAGTGGACGGCGATGGCCAGCCGCTACCTCGGTCACGAGATGCTCGCCGTCGGCCCGGGAACGAAGACCGGCATGGCGATCCGCTACGACAACCCGCGCGAGATCGGAGCCGACCGCCTCGTCAACGCGGTGGCGATCCGCGACCGCTACAAGGGCTCCGCCGTATGCGTCGACTTCGGCACGGCGACCACCTTCGACGTCGTCTCCCGGGAGGGCGAGTACCTGGGCGGCGCGCTGATGACGGGCATCGAGATCTCCCTCGAAGCGCTGTCCGAGCGCGGAGCGCGCCTTCCGAAGGTCGACCTCGCCCCGCCAAAGAGCGTCATCGGCAAGAACACGATCGACGCGATCCGCTCGGGCGTCGTATACGGCTACGCGGGCGCGATCGACGCGATCCTGCGCCGCCTGTATGACGAGCTGGGCGAACGCACCGCCGTGGTGGCGACCGGCGGGCTGGCGCGGCTGGTCGTGCCGTACACCGAGGAGATCAAGGAGGTCGACGACCTGCTGACCCTCACCGGTCTGCGCCTGCTCCACGAGCGCAACTCCTGAGCGCGCCACAATGGTGGCTGTCATGGCCCCTCCCAGAACGCTGACCGAACCCTGGACGCTCGGCTCCCTGCGCGTGCCCAACCGGGTGATGCTGGCCCCGCTCGCCGGGATCGGGAACTGGTTCGTGCGCCTGCAGGCAAAGCGCTACGGGGCTGGTATGGCCGTCTCGGAGATGGTCTCATCGCAGGCGATCCGCCACGGCAACGCCAAGACGTGCACGGAGATGCTGCGCATCGACCCGCGCGAGCGCCTCGACGGGCCGGTGGGCATCCAGCTGTTCGGTGAAGACCCGGCGACGATGCGCCTCGCCGCCGCCCACGTCACTCGCATCGGGGCCGACGCGATCGACATCAACATGGGCTGCCCCGTCGCCAAGGTGCAGAAGACGGGCGCCGGAGCGGCGCTCCTCGCCGATCCCGACGCGGCGGTCGCGCTGGCCGCGGCGGCGGTGGAGGGGACCGAGGGCCGGCTGCCGGTCACCGTCAAGCTTCGCTCCGGCCTGCGGCCGGGGGAGGAGAGCGGGTACGAGCTCGCGCACCGCCTCGTCGAGGAGGCCGGGGTGGCGGCGATCGCCTTCCATCCCCGCGCTGCGGCCGTGCACCACAAGGGCCTGCCCGACTACGAGCTGACGGCTCGCCTGGTGCGCTCGCTTCCCGCGCCCGTGATCCTCACGGGCGGCCTGAGCGACGCCGCCGAGGTGCGTGAGGCCTTCGAGCTGACCGGCGCCGAGGCAGTGATGCTCGCGCGCGGCGCGCTCGGCAATCCATGGATCTTCTCCCAGCTCGTGCGCGGGCGCGAGCTGGCGCCGACCGCGGAGGAGGTTCTGGCCGAGCTGCATTGGACGATCGACCGCGCCGTGGAGCACCTCGGCGAGGAGCGCGCGACCCGCTACCTGCGCAAGTTCTATCCCTGGTACGTCGCGCGCCTGCCGCTCGAGAAGGGCACGTCCAAGCGCCTCCTGCAGTCGCTGCAGGGCGCCGACACGCTGGCGAGCGCGCGAGCGCTGCTGAGGCTCGAGAGCCGCCCGCTCGCAGCGATGGCCTGAGGAACGGGCTCGGGTGCGCCCCGCTATACTGCTGCGCCGCTGAAGCCTCCGGGCCGCGACATCTCCCGCTGCCATGCGGGTTTTTCGTGCTCGCCACCCGTATCGTCAAACCCCTGATCGATTCCCGCCAACCCACATGCCGAAGGACGTCATCCTCACCCCAGAAGGCCTGAAGAAGCTCAAAGACGAGCTCGAGCTGCTCTCCACGGCGAAGCGGCGCGAGGTCGCCGAACGCATCAAGGAGGCCCGGGAGTTCGGGGACATCTCGGAGAACTCGGAGTACGACGACGCGAAGAACGAGCAGGCGATGCTCGAGAGCCGCATCGCGCAGCTGCAGGAGAAGCTGCGCATGGCCACTGTGATCGACTCGAAGGAGCTCTCCACCGACGTCGTGCAGGTCGGCTCGGTGGTACACGTCAAAGACGAGAAGACCGGCAAGTCCGTGAAGTACACGATCGTGGGCTCGGCGGAGGCGAAGCCGGACGAACACAAGCTCTCGAACGAGTCTCCCGTCGGCCGCGCGCTGATCGGGCGCAAGCGCAACGAGACCGTCGCCGTGAAGGTTCCACGCGGCCCCGCACGCAAGCTCAAGATCACGAAGATCGACGTCGGCCTCGAGTAGGCTCGCCGCGATGAGCGGAAGCGAGCAGCGGGAGGGCGGGTCCGACGCTCCCGAGCCCGGCCGGCACGGCCTGCCCGAGCTGATCGCCGAGCGCAGGGCCAAGGGCCGGCGCCTGGCCGCGTCGGACCCGACCGCCTTTCCCTACGCCTTCCGCGGCGTCGAGCCGATCGACGGGATCGCCGCCGCCTACGAGCACCTCTCGGCGGGAGACGAAACGGACGAGGGGCACAGGGTCGCCGGCAGGATCGCCGCGCGGCGCGGCGCGGGCAAGGCCGTCTTCCTCGACCTGGTCGATCGCACCGGCAAGATCCAGCTGCACGGTCGCGTCGACGTTCTCGGCCCGGAGCGCTTCGAGCGGCTCACCTCCCTGGACCTCGGCGACCTGCTCGGCGTGGACGGCTCGGCGATGCGAAGCCGTCACGGTGAGGTGTCTCTTCGTGTCGAGGACTTCCAGGTGCTCGGCAAGGCGCTGCGCCCGCCTCCGGACAAGCACCACGGGCTGACCGACGTCGAGACGCGCTATCGACACCGCGAGCTCGACCTGATCGCCAGCGAGGACGCGCGCCGCCTGTTCATCGAGCGCGCACGAATCATCACCGCCGTGCGCTCCTACCTCGACGGCGAGGGCTTCCTCGAGGTCGAGACGCCGGTCCTGCAGCCGCTCTACGGCGGTGCGATCGCTCGCCCCTTCACGACACATCACAACGCGCTCGACAGGGACCTGTACCTGCGGATCGCCACCGAGCTCTACCTCAAGCGCCTGATCGTCGGAGGGCTGGAGCGCGTGTACGAGCTCGGCAAGGACTTCCGCAACGAGGGCGTCTCGCACAAGCACAATCCCGAGTTCACGATGGTCGAGTGGTATGAGGCGTACGCCGACTACCAGGACGAGGCCGCGCGGCTGGAAGCGGTCGTTCGCTCCGCGGCGGGGGCGGTCGGCTACTCGGGCGACGTCGACTTCTCCGGGCCGTGGGCGCGCATCGGGTTCGTGCAGGCGATCGAGCGGGCGACGGGCATCAACGTGATGGAGCACCCGGAAGCCGAGAATCTCGCCGCCGCCATCCGCGAGCGGCGACTGGACGTGAAGACGAGCGGGCTGTGGTTCGAGATGGCCGACGACCT
>DATMQX010000022.1:0-20254 GCA_035567055.1 Solirubrobacteraceae bacterium | reverse complement strand
CAGCGGGCTCGTGTTCGTCGTTGCGGTGATCGCGATCGTGTGGGCGCTGCGCGTGCTCCTCTAGCGGGGCGGCCGCATGGCCTACGTGATCATCGCGCTCTGCTTCGGCCTGGCGGGCGGGCTGGTCGGGAGGATCAAGGGCAGCTCCTTCCTTCTGTGGTTCCTGATCTCCGGGGCCGTTCCGATCTTGGGGCTGCTCGCGGCGGTGGCGTATCGGTTCGAGAGCGACGAGCTACGCCGACAGTGCCCACGTTGCGGGCGCGTGAGGAAGATCTACGACGCGGTGTGCACGCGCTGCGGCGCCGAGCTCGAGTTCCCCGATGTCGCCATCGCTCCCGAACGACTGGATGCCGACCCTCGCTCGCGAACGGTCGATGGCCACTCCGCAGCGGTGCCCAGGTGAGGGAGCCCTAACCCGCATTCGGCGTCCCTAAGCCGATCTTTGGCCTAGGCTGGGGGAATGAGCACGCAGGAGCACGCCGCCGCACCGGTCGACTCCTTGATCGGCCGCTTGATGCAGCGGGCGGGGTTCGACGACGAGCGTGACTTCGTGCTGCGCGTCGTTCAGCCGGCGCTCGTGGGCATGATCGACGGGACGGTCTCCTCGCTGGCGCCGATCTTCGCCGCGGCGATCGCCTCCAGCTCGCACACGGCGCTGATCGTCGGCTTCTCGGTGGCCCTCGGCGCGGGCGTGAGCATGGGATGGTCGGAGGCGTTGTCTGACACCGGCGAGCTGACCGGTCGCGGAAGCGCCGTGGTCCGTGGCGCGATCACCGGCGGCATGACGACGCTTGGCGGCATCTTCCACACGCTGCCCTTCATCATCTCCAACGTCAACACCGCGCTCGTGGTCGCGGGGATCGTGGTCGCGTTCGAGCTGCTCGCGATCGCCTGGATCAGGCACCGCTTCTTCAACGTCTCGATGCGCCGCTCGCTGCTCGTCGTCGCGGTGGGAGGCGCCATCGCGCTCGCGATCGGCGTCGCGCTCGGGTCTTCCTGAATCGCTCGAAAACCCGCTGGTACACTGGGATTTTTCCCCAAGCTTTAGGAAAGGACCTCGACGCGATGCGAGCGGTCGATGCCTTGATGGCGTGTTTGAGGGCGGAGGGCGTTGACGTCGTCTTCGGCCTGCCCGGAGGCGCGAACCTCCCCACCTATGACGCGTTCGTCGACGCAGGCATCCGTCACATCCTCGTCAGGCACGAGGCCGGCGGCGGCCACGCCGCCGAGGGCTATGCAAAGGCGACGGGCAAGGTCGGTGTCGCGTTCGCCACGAGCGGACCCGGCGCGACGAACCTCATGACCCCGATCACCGACGCGATGATGGACTCCGTGCCGGTCGTCTTCATCACCGGCCAGGTGCGCACCGAGCTGCTCGGCACCGACGGCTTTCAGGAGGCGGACACGATCGGCATCACGATGCCGGTGGTCAAGCACTCGTTCATGATCCAGCACCCGCAGGAACTCCCTCGCGCGATCCACGAGGCGTTCCACATCGCCCGCTCCGGGCGACCCGGGCCGGTGCTCGTCGACATCCCGCAGGATCTGTCGCGGGCCGACATCGACTACGAGCCGGTCGCCGACGTGCGCCTGCCCGGATACCAGCCGCGCGTCGAGGGCAACCAGAAGCAGATCCGCCAGGCGGCCAAGGCGCTGGCCGCCGCGCAGCGCCCGGTCATCTACGCCGGAGGGGGGGTGGTGAACGCGAACGCCTCACCGGAGCTGATCGACTTCGCCACCTCGGACCGCTTCCCGGTGACGTGCACGTTGATGGGCCTCGGCGCCTTTCCCGCGCCCCACGAGCAGTGGCTGGGAATGCTGGGGATGCACGGCACGAGAACCGCGAACTACGCGATGGACGAGGCCGACCTGATCTGCGCGGTCGGCGCGCGCTTCGACGACCGCATCACGGGCAAGCTCTCGGAGTTCGCTCCGCGGGCGAAGTTCATACACATCGACGTCGACCCGGCCGAGATCTCGAAGAACGTTCCGGCGCACATCCCGATCGTGGGGGACGCCAAGCACGTGCTGGCGAAGCTCGTCGTGGAGTACCGCGCGACCGGAGCGGACCCGGCGCGACTCAGCGCCTGGTGGACCCGCATCGCGGGCTGGCGCGAGAAGTACCCGCTCGGCTACGAGGACTCGACCGACTCCGAGATCAAGCCGCAGTACATGGTCCAGGCGCTGTTCGAGGCGACGGGCGGCGAGGCGATCGTGACGAGCGACGTCGGCCAGCACCAGATGTGGGCGGCGCAGTACTACGACTTCCCGGCGCCCCGCCGCTGGATCAACTCGGGTGGGCTCGGCACGATGGGCTTCGGGCTTCCCGCCGCGATGGGCGCGGCCGTCGGCTGCCCGGACAGGCTCGTCTGCTGCATCGCGGGCGACGGCTCGGTGCAGATGAACGCGCAGGAGCTTGCCACGTGCGCGCAGAACAACATCCCCATCAAGGTGTTCATCATGAACAACGGCTACCTGGGGATGGTGCGACAGTGGCAGGAGCTGTTCTGGGACGGGCGCTACAGCCACGTGGACATGGGTCAGTTCCCCGACTTCGTCAAGCTCGCCGAGGCGTATGGCGTGACGGGAATGAGGCTGGAGGACAAGAGCACGCTCGTCGAGGACTTCAAGCGCGCGATCGCGACCGACGGGCCGGTGCTCGTCGACGTGCGGGTGACCCGCGAGGAGAACACCTATCCGATGATCCCCGCCGGACAGCCGGCGCGCGAGATGGTCGGATGAGCGCAGGACGCGGCTGATGGGCGAACCGGGAACCAAGGAGCCGCTGAGCCTCGAGGAGCTCGAGGCCGCGACCAACCTGCGCACGGGCCGCAAGCACGTGCTCTCGATCCTCGTCGAAAACAAGTCGGGCGTGCTGACCCGCATCGCGGGGCTGTTCGCGCGGCGTGGCTTCAACATCGACACGCTCACCGTCGGCCCGACCGATGACGAGGAGGTCTCGCGCGTGACCCTCACGGTTGACGGGGCAGTGCACCCGATCGACCAGGTGACCAAGCAGCTGCACAAGCTCGTCAACGTGCTGAAGATCCGCGATCTGGAGCCGGGTGACACCGTGTCCCGTGAGCTTGCGCTGTTCAAGGTCGCGGCAGACGGCGTCCAGCGGGGCGAGCTGCTGCAGATCGCCGAGATTTTCCGCGGCAAGGTCGTCGATGTGACCAAGCGGGCGATCATCATCGAGGTCACGGGCACGACGGAGAAGATCGCCGCGTTCGAGACGATGGTGCGTCCGTTCGGCCTGATCGAGATGATGCGCACGGGCGAGATCGCGATCTCGCGGGGGCGCACCGAGACCTAGGCCGTTGCTCGGCACCGACTCGAGCTCGCTCTTCTCGCTCAGCCTCGCTGCCCGGGAGCGGCTCGCCGAGTGCCTGCAGCGGGCGGTCGCGCGAGCCCGGCGCAGCGGCTCGGGCACGCTCGCGACGCTGTCCATGCCCCTGCCGGCGAGCGTGGACCCATCGGCGGTTGCGGCGGCATCGCGGCGCCCAGGCGAGCCGTGGTTCATCTTCGAGCAGCCCGATCGCGGGCGCACGGCGCTGGCGGGACTCGGCGAGGCCACAGCCCTGCAGGCGGCGGGCGGGTCGCGCTTCGCCGAGGTCGCCGAGCTGTGGCGCGAGCTGGCGGCCACGGCGGTGCACGAGCAGGTCGACGGGTGCGAGGGCGCCTCTCCCGTCGCGGTCGGCGGCTTCGCCTTCGCTGCCGGCGGCGGCGCGTCGCCGCACTGGGCCGGCTTCGCCCCCGCATCGCTGATCGTGCCGGAGATCGCGATCGTCCGCTCCATGCGCGCGGGCACGCTCGGCGTGCGGCTGACCCTCGCGATGCTCGCATCTGCTGACGACCTGCCGGAGGAGCTGCTCGGGGCGCTCGAGCGGAGGCTCGCCGAGCTGCAGGTACGCGACCTGCCGCTGCTCGACCCGTCGCCGGCCGGGCGCTTCCAGGTGGCGAGCGCGATGCCGCCCGAGCACTTCGAGGCGGCGGTCGCGCGGGCGACCGAGCTGATCGCCGGTGGAACGATGGAGAAGATCGTTCTCGCCAGGGAGGTCCAGGTACACGCACCCCGCGACCACGACGCGGCGGCCGTCTTCGGCGTGCTGCGTGAGGAGTTTCCCTCGTGCTTCGTCTTCTGCGTCGGGCGCGGTGACGCCACCCTCGTCGCGGCGAGCCCCGAGCTGCTCGTGCGCCGCGAGGGCCACCGTGTGAGCACCCTCGCGCTCGCCGGCTCGACCCGTCGCAGCGCCGACCCCGCGGTCGACGATCATCTCGGCGAGCAGCTGCTGCGCAACGAGAGCTACCGCGAGGAGCACGCGATCGTCGCGCGCCGGATCGAGCGCATGTTGCGACCGCACGCCATCTGGGTGGCCGTGGCCAGCGAGCCCGAGCTCGTGAGGATCGCGAACATCCAGCATCTCGCGACGCCCATCCGCGCCCAGCTGGCCGCACCGATGGATGCGCTCGACCTGGCCGGGCTGATGCATCCCACGCCCGCCGTCGGCGGCGAGCCGCTGAGTAGGGCTGCGCCGCTCATCCCCGCGCTCGAGGGGCTCGATCGCGGCTGGTACTCCGGGCCCGTTGGCTGGACCGATGCGACGGGAGACGGCGAATTCTGCGTGGCGCTGCGCTGCGCGCTGCTGCGCGGTCCGCTCGCCCGCTGCTACGCCGGCAACGGCATCGTCCGCGACTCCGACCCGTCAGCCGAGCTCGCGGAGACCGAAGTCAAGCTGTCGGCGCTGCTCCCGCTCCTGGCGGGCTGAGCGCGCGCGACACCGCCTCCCAGACATGCCGGTGCAGGCGCACGTTGGCCTCGCGCTCACCGCGAACCTCGATGATGTTCGACTCGCGGCCGCCGTCGAGCGACCTCTCGAGCGCGGCCCGAAACGCGAACACGTCCTGCGCTCGCTCGTGCGCCAGCCCATACAGCGCGGCGAGCGCGGCGAAGTCGAGGCCCGTCGGCGTCGCCACATGGCGGGTGTAGATGTCCTCGGGGTCTTCGAGGTCCTCGACCGCGCCGCGGCCCGCTGCTTCGGGGGACCGCGCCATGGGCGAGGCGGAGACCGGCAGGAAGTCGAAGATGCCGCCACCGCCGTTGTCGAGCAGCACGATCGTCAGCTTCAGCCCCAGCCGTGCGATCGCAAGCAGGCCGCCGATGTCGTGGGCGAGGGCGACGTCGCCTATGAGCAGCACGACCGGCCCGGGCGTCGCGGCCGCGACGCCCAGGGCTGCGGAGATCGTCCCGTCGATGCCGTTCGCGCCGCGGTTGCAGAGGACCCGCGGCGGATCGGGACGGACCGGCCAGAAGGTCTCGATGTCGCGCACGGGCATGGAGGAGGCGACGAACAGCGTGGCCTCCTCGGGCAGCAGCACGCCGAGCTCGCTCGCGACCGCCGGCTCGCTCAGCTGATGGTCGCCCAGCTCGCCGTGAATCGCCTCGGCAGCGCGCTCGTCGGCGCTTCGCCAGAGCGCCAGCCAGTCCTCCTCTGCACCGGCTCCGGCGGCTGGCTCGCCCAGCGACCCAGCCAAGCGCGCCAGCGCGGATGCGGGCTCGAGCGCGAGCCAGTCCGAGAGCACCGACGCCGGGTCCTGCCAAGCACCCTCGGGGTCGAGCGCGACCTGGCTGACCTTCTCGAGCCCGCCAAGCCAGCTGCGCAGCGGCTTCGACACAGGTAGGTCGCCCACCCTCAGGACGAGATCGGGAGTCACGCCTGCCAGGAACTCCTCGTCACGCAAGAGCGCGTCGTAGTGGGCGATGGCCGCATCCCCGCGCCGAGCACCCGAGAGTGGATCGGCGAGCAGCGGCCAGCCGGCCGCAGCGGCGAATGCGGCGGCCGCGTGGCCAAGCGGGGTGTCGCGCTCATGGCGGCCCGCGATCACAACCCCACGCCGCGCTCCCGCGACGAGCGCGCCGAGCGTCGAGGCGGCGGCAGGGGCGGCGGGCGAAGCCGCAGCGCGGCGCAGGTAGGGCACGCCGTTCTCGCGGCCGCTGCCATCGGCCGGGAGATCCTCGTCGCTGACGAGCGGCTCGCGCAGCGGGAAGTTGAGGTGCACGACCCCCGGCCGGCCTTCGAGTGCCGTCCAGTACGCGCGGCACGCGAGCGTGCGCATCCAGCCCAGGCGCTCGCTGCTCGCCTCGTGGGTGCCGACCTCGAAGAACCACTTCGCCGCGTCGCCGTAGAGCTTGAGCTGGTCGATCGCCTGCCCTGCCCCGTTCTCACGCAGCTCGGGCGGCCGGTCGGCGGTGAGCAGCAGCAGCGGCACGCGCGCCTCGCGCGCCTCGATCGCGGCCGGCAGCAGCTCGGCCGCGGCGGTACCCGATGTGCACGCGACGGCGACCGGCAGGCCCGAGGCCTTGGCCAGCCCCAGGGCGAAGAAGCCGGAGCAGCGCTCATCGACGTGCGAGTAGCAGCGCAGCCGCTCCTCGCACGCGAGCGTCAGCACGAGCGGCGCGCAACGGGAGCCGGGCGAGGTGCACGCGGCCCGCATGCCGCAGCGGGCCAGCTCGTCGACGAACGCTGCCAGCAGCGCGTATGTGTCGGTTGCGGGGGTCATAGGATGGGTCCGTGCCGGAGAGCGTCGTCCTGCTGCACGGTTTCAGCGCCACCGGCCGGGCCTGGGATGGCGTCGCGGACGTATTGCAAGGGGAAGGCTACCTGCCGCTCGCTCCCGATCTCCCCGGCCATGGCGCCGCGGCCGACGACGAGCGTCCGATCACCTTCGAGGCCTGCGTACGCCATGTCCTGGCGCACGCTCCCGAGCGCTTCGCCCTGTGCGGCTACTCGCTCGGCGGGCGCATCGCCCTGCACGTGGCGCTGAGCGCGCCCGAGCGGGTGAGCCGCCTCGCGCTCGTCTCCTGCAGCGCCGGCATCGAGGATGCGGGGGAGCGCGCGGAGCGCCGACGGGCCGACCGGCAGCTCGCGGATGCGCTCGAATCCGTGCCGTTCGAGGACTTCATCGAGCGCTGGCGAACCCAGCCGCTGTTCGCCGAGGACCCGCCGGAGGTTGACAGGCTCGCTCGTGAGGACCAGCGGCGAAACACGCCGCTCGCGCTCGCCGCCGTCCTGCGGGGAATCGGCACGGGGGAGATGGAGCCGCTGTGGGTCCGGCTCCGCGACCTGACGATGCCGGTGACCGTTGTTGTCGGTGACCGTGACGGGAAGTTCAAGACGCTCGGGGAGCGCATGGTGGGACTGCTGCCGGATGCTCGCTTGAGCGTCATCGCCGGTGGGCACAATCTGCCGCTCGAGAATGCTTCCGCGCTGGCTGGCGTGCTCTGCCGTGAGCATGACTAGGTTCGGAGCGGCTCGACGCCAAGCCCCGGCACGCCGGGCAACGCGATGACGCCCGCCTGCACCGGCAGCGGGTCGCCGATGCCAGCGAACAGGCCAAGCGTCGCAAGGCCGCAATGAGGCACCGGCCCGCGCGACGCCAGCGCTGCCGCCGCGTGCAGCGCTGCTGCGACGCCGAGCGGACCGTCCAGCGTCGAGGCGAGGTAGACCTCCGCGCCGGAAGCGCGCACGAGCGCGGCCGCCGCGAGCAGGCCGGCGATCCCGCCGCAGCGCGAGATCTTCAGGCACACGGCGTCCGCGACGCCGGCGCCGAGGGCCCCCGGCTCGGCCGCCGTCTCGTCGATCGACACCCTCACGGCCACCCGCTCGCGCACCTCCCGGATCGCATGCAGGCCGTGCGCGGGCTCCTCGACGAGCTCGAGTCCGGCGGGCGCGAGCGCCTCGATCGTCCTCACCGCCTCATCGACGCTCCAGGCTCCGTTCGCGTCCAGCCGCAGCGCCGTCTCGGGCCCCGCGGCGGCCCGCACCGCGGCGACGCGGCCCGCGTCGTCGCCGACGCCAACCTTCAGCTTCACGCACGTGAAGCCCTCACGCACCGCGCGCGCAGTCTGCTCGGCCGCTCCGGCGCGGTCGAGCGCCGCGATCGTCGCATTGACCGGCACCTCCCTTGCGGGCACGTCGGTGAGCAGGGCGGCGACCGGCTTGCCGGCGCGCTTTCCCGCGCGATCCCACAACGCGAGGTCGATCGCGGCGAGCGCCGCCGGCAGGTCATCCGCGGCGCGGCACGCTTCGATGATCTGCGCGCCGTTGCCCTCAGGCAAGCCCGCGAGCACCTCTCCGTAGCTCGCGAGCGCGCGCACCACGCGCTCCACGCCGACGCCGTCGTAAGGCTCGAGCGGTGCCGCCTCGCCGTAGCCGCTCACGCCGTCGGCGCCCGTCAGCGAGATCGACACGAGCTCGCGCTCGTGCAGCTCGCCGTACGATGCCCGCATCGGATGCACGAGCGTCAGCGTGCGTCGCTGGAGCTCGAGCTTCACGCTCCGATCCCGCCGCTCGCGAGGATCCCGGCCGAGAACAGCAGGCAGAACAGCAGCTGCAGGGCGCCCGTCCCGGCGAGCGCGCCGTTCAGAGCCGGCCCGTCCGTGCGAGCCCGCACCACCCTTGCGAGTCTCAGCGCCAGCGGGGCGGTCGCCCAGGGGAGCAGCAGCCACCCGTCCATCGAGCCGAGCGCCCACGGGAGTGGCGCGGTCAGGAAAGCGCCGGTGAGCATCACCGCATAGAGGGTCCGCGTACGGCTGCGCCCTAGGCGCACCGCCAGAGTGCGCTTGCCGGCACGCCGATCGGTCTCGATGTCGCGCACGTTGTTCACGACCAGGATCGCGCTCGCCAGCAGTCCGACGGGGACCGCGCACACGAACGCCTGCCACGGCAGCTCCTGTACCTGCACGAAGTACGACCCGACGACCGCGACGACCCCGAAGAACAGGAACACGAAGATCTCGCCGAGCCCCTCGTAGCCGTAGGGTCGCGGCCCGCCCGTGTAGAGGACGCCGGCGAGGATCGACGCGGCGCCGACCGCGAGCAGCTCGGGTCCGGCCACGGCGACGAGATATGCGCCGCAGGCGACCGCCAGCCCGAAGGTCACGTAGGTCGCGATCAGCACCTGGCGCGGTGGCACGAGGCCGCCGGCGGTCACGCGGACGGGGCCCAGGCGATCCTCGGTGTCGGCGCCGCGACGGGCGTCGGAGTAGTCGTTGGAGAGGTTTGTGCCCACCTGGATGAACACGGCCCCGAGGAGCGCTGCCACGAACGCGAGCGGATGGAAGTGGCCCGCTCCGAGCGCCAGTGAGGTTCCAACCAGCACCGGAGCGATGGCGGCCGGGAGCGTGCGCACGCGCGCGGCCATCAGCCAGATGCGCGCTGCCCCCACGTGGTCAGGCCCGCTTCGGGAAGCGGGAGAAGTCCGGCCTGCGCTTCTCGCGGTAGGCGTCGCGCCCCTCCTGGGCCTCCTCGCTGCCGTAGAAGAGGAGGTTCGCGTCGTGGGCAAGCTGTTGGATTCCCGTCAGGCCGTCCTCGGCAGCGTTGAAGCTGGCCTTCAGCAGGCGGAGCGCGAAGGGGGAGAGCGCGAGCATCTCCTTGCACCAGCTGACGGTCTCCTCCTCGAGGCGCTCGAGCGGCACGACCGTGTTGATGAGCCCCATGCCCATCGCCTCCTCGGCCGAGTACTGCCGGCACAGGAACCAGATCTCCTTGGCCCGCTTCGGGCCCACCAGGTTGGCGAGCAGTCCGGCGCCGAAGCCCCCGTCGAAGGAGCCCACCCTCGGGCCCACCTGCCCGAAGCGAGCGTTGTCCGCTGCGATCGTGAGATCGCACACCAGGTGCAGCACATGCCCGCCGCCGATCGCATAGCCGGCGACCATCGCCACCACGGGCTTCGGCAGACGCCGGATCTGGACGTGGAGATCGGTCACGTGGAAGCGGCCGACGCCGGCGCCGGCGGCGTTCTGGTCATCGTCTTCGAGGTAGCCCGAGTCGCCGCGCACGCGCTGGTCTCCGCCCGAGCAGAACGCCTCCGATCCCTCCCCGGTCAGCACGATCGCGCCGATCGATATGTCCTCGCGGGCGTCCGCGAGCGCGTCCGAGATCTCGATGATCGTGCGCGGGCGGAAGGCGTTTCTGACCTCGGGACGGGCGATCGTGATCTTTGCGATGCCCTCGTCGGGGGCGGCGGACTTCTCGTAGCGGATGTCCGTGTAGCCGCCGTCGCCGGCCCCGGTCGAGGGTATCCAGGTGGTGGGCATGGCGCGAAGGCTAGCCTGTGGGCCATGGTGGTCGAGGGATGGCTGGCCCGCGCTTGCGCGGCGTGGCCCGATCGCGTTGCGCTCGAGACGCCCGAGCAGAGCTCCTCCTACGCGGAGCTGCTCGAGCTGGCGCTCGCCGGAGCCGATGAGCTCGCCGCTCGCGGCGCCGGCCGGGGAGAGCGCGTCGCGATCGAGCTCGGGCCGGGTCTCGCCTTCGCCCAGGCGCTGCACGCCTGCATGCTCCTGGGCACCGTGGCGATGCCCGTCGACGTGCGCGCGAGCGCCGGCGAACGCGCGCGGATCGCCGAGGGCGCACGTGTGCACGTTCAACAGCCGCTCGCGATCCGGCGTGCGCCGGGCTCGACGTTCGACCTCGCCAGCCGGCACGACCTCGACGCGACGGCCGTCGTGCTCCACACGTCCGGCACGACCTCCGAGCCACGGCCGGTCGAGCTGACCTATGGAAACTTCCTGTGGAGCGCGCTCGGCTCATCCGTGGCGCTTGGCCAGGACCCGGCAGAGCGCTGGCTGTGCACGTTGCCGCTGTGCCACGTCGGTGGCCTCTCGATCCTGCTGCGCTCCTGCATCTTCGCGACGACCGCCGTCGTTCACGAGCGTTTCGAGACCGACCGGGTCCTGGCTTCGCTGGGTGGCGGGGGCGTCACGCTGGTGAGCCTCGTCGCGACCACGCTGGCGCGGTTGCTCGACGCGGGCCTTGCCCGGCCCCCGTCGCTGCGCTGCGCGCTCACCGGCGGCGGCCCGGTTGCGCCCGCCCTGCTCGAGCGGGCGTTCGAGGCCGGGGTGCCCGTGAGCCTCACCTACGGCCTCACCGAGGCATGCTCGCAGGTGACGAGCACGCCGGTGGCCGCGATCGGGACCCAGCAGCCGGCCGTCGCGGGGCCACCGCTGTTCTGCACGCGCGTGCAGATCGGCCCGGACGGCGAGATCCTGGTGCAGGGCCCGACGGTCGCCCCCGGGGCGCCGGCGGCGGACGGATGGCTCCACACCGGCGACCTCGGCAGCCTCGGTCGGGACGGACGCCTGCAGGTGGAGGGCCGCAAGGCCGAGACGATCGTCAGCGGTGGAGAGAACGTCTCGCCCGCCGAGGTCGAGGCCGTGCTGGAGGCCCATCCGCAGGTGCTCGAGGCGGCGGTGCTCGGCCGCCCCGACCACGATTGGGGTGAGGCCGTGACGGCGATCGTCGTCGCGCGCCAGGGCGCGGATCTGGACGAGCAGCAGCTGCGAGCGCACTGCGTCGCGGTGCTCGCCCCCTACAAGGTGCCTAAGCGGGTGCTCCTGACGTCGGGGCCGTTGCCGCGCACGCCCTCCGGCAAGCTGCTGCGCCGGGAGCTGCGATGAGCTTCGACGCCAACGCCCATCGAGAGGCGAGCCTGCGCAACTGGGAAGAGGCCGCCTCCGGCTGGACGCGCCGGCAGGAGATGCTGCGCGAGCTCGGCGCGCCCGTCTCGCACTGGATGCTCGACGCCCTCTCGCTGCAGCCCGGCCAGCGTGTGCTCGAGCTCGCCGCGGGGCTGGGCGAGACGGGGATGCTCGCGGCCGAACTGGTCGCCCCGATGGGTGGCGTGATCATCTCCGACCAGGCCGAGGCGATGCTCGACGGCGCTCGCGCCCGAGCCGCGGCCCTGGGGCTGAGCAACGTCGAGTTCCAGGTGCTCAACGCCGAATGGATCGACCTGCCCGTCGCGAGCGTGGATGCGGTGCTGTGCCGCTGGGGCTACATGCTGATGGCCGATCCCGCGACGGCGCTACGCGAGACGCGGCGCGTGCTGCGGCCGGGCGGGGGCGCCGCGCTCGCCGTATGGGACTCGATCGAGCACAACCCGTGGGCGCTGCTGCCGAGCACCGAGCTGCTCGAACGCGGCCTCGGCCCGGCGTCGGCGCCGGGGTCGCCGGGTCCGTTCGCTCTGGGCAACGCGGAGGAGCTGTCCGCGCTGCTCGAGCACTCGGGCTTCTCCGAGGTGCGGGTCGAGGGCCTCGAGCTGGTGCGCAGCCACACGAGCTTCCAGGAGCTGTGGGATTCCACGCTCGACCTCTCACGCCTGTTCCACGACGCGGTCCTCGACCGTCCGGCAGCGGAGATCGAGGACATCGAATCCTCGCTCGCCGAGCGCTTCGCCCCCTACACGATGCCCGACGGGACGCTCCAGATACCCGGGCGCACGCTGCTCGCATCGGCCAGCGCCTGAGCTGTCGCGGCCCTCGGCCCGTCCTCCCGGGTACGCCGCGAGTTGGATAGCCTGCCGTCCAATGATCTACGACGACGACGCTGACCTCACGCTCCTGCAAGGCAAGACCGTGGCCATCATCGGCTACGGCTCACAGGGACACGCCCATGCGCTGAACCTGCGGGACTCCGGCGTGAACGTCGTGGTCGGCCTGCGCGAGGGCTCCTCTTCGGTCTCCAAGGCCCGCGAGCTGGGCCTCGAGGTGCTGCCCGTCGTCGAGGCCGCCAGCCGCGGCGATCTCGTGATGGTCCTCCTGCCGGACGAGCTGCACCGGCAGGTCTGGGAGAGCGAGATCCGCGACGGCATCGCCGAGGGCGACATGCTCCTCTTCGCGCACGGCTTCTCGATCCACTACGGCGAGGTGACGCCGCCCGCGGGCGTCGACGTGGCGATGGTCGCGCCGAAGGGCCCGGGCCATCTCGTGCGCCGCCAGTTCACCGAAGGCAGCGGCGTCCCGGGACTGATCGCCATCGCCCAGGATGCGAGCGGCAACGCACGCGCGCTCGCCCTCGCCTACGCCAAGGGAATCGGCTGCACGCGCGGCGGCGTGATCGAGACCACCTTCAAGGACGAGACCGAGACCGACCTGTTCGGCGAGCAGGCCGTGCTCTGCGGCGGGGCCTCAGAGCTCGTACAGGCCGGCTTCGAGACCCTCGTGGAGGCCGGCTATGACCCGCAGATGGCCTACTTCGAGTGCCTGCACGAGCTGAAGCTGATCGTCGACCTGATGTACGAGAAGGGGCTCGCCGGCATGCGCTACTCGATCTCCAACACCGCCGAGTACGGCGACTACACGCGCGGCAAGCGGGTGATCACCGACGACACCCGCGCCGCCATGAGGCAGATCCTCACGGAGATCCAGTCGGGCGACTTCGCGCGCGAGTGGATCGCCGAGAACCGTGCCGGCCAAGAGAGCTTCCTGCGCATGCGCGCCGAGCAGGCCGACACGCAGATCGAGCACGTCGGCTCCGAGCTCCGCTCGCACATGGACTGGATCAAGCCCTCCTTCTAGGTTCTGGCTCAGCGGTGCTCGCCTACCTCTTCTGGCACCGGCCGCTCGACAGCTCCGACGTCGCCGCCTACGAGCACGCGCAGGTGGGCTTTCACCGCTCGCTGCACCGCGAGCCGCCCGTCGGCCTGTGCGGCTCCGCGGCGTTCCGCGTCGCGGGCCTGCCATGGCTCGGGCCCGAGCGCGCGGATCGAGGCTATGAGGACTGGTACCTCGTCGAGGACTATGCGGCGCTCGGCGTGCTGAACGGGGCCGCGGTGGGGCTTGGGCACCGGACGGCACACGACGAGGCGGCGCGTCAGCTCGGCGCGGGCGCCGGCGGCCTCTACGCGCTGGTCGAGGGCGAGCGGTCGGAGACCGGCGAGTGCGCGGGGCTCGAGTCGATCGGGGGAGCCACCCATGCGGTATGGGTCGCGCGCCCGCCGGGATCCAAGCACGGGATCCTCGGCGAGCTGCTTGGCGACGGCATGGACGCTCGCCATGCGAGCCTCTGGCGTCGCCAGATGGTCCTCGGGCCGGCGCCGGAGTACTGCCTGCTCGCCAGCGAGATCCCGGCGGGCGTCGCGCCGACGCGCCTGCCGGCCGACTGGAGCGTGACGGTCCTCGAGCGCGAGCTCGTGTGGAGCGGCTGAGGGCGCGAACGTCCGCTACACTCGCCTCTCGTCGCGACTGGCGTTCGGGTGGAGTGCACCACCGGGAAGCGACGAGGCAGCACCGCCGCCGCGCGCCTGGGCACCCTCAGATCATCGACATTCTCTCGAGGTCCGACCGAGCGAGGAGCCCAAAATGACGTCGACGCCACTGACAGACGAGCAGCAGCTTGTGATCCCCGAGGAGCTGAGGCCGCAGGACGGCCGCTTCGGCTCGGGCCCGTCGAAGGTGCGCCCCGAGGCGCTCGCGCGGCTCGCGGCCGACGGCGCAGCGGTTATGGGCACCTCCCACCGGCAGAAGCCGGTGAAGGCTCTCGTCGCCGAGATACGAGCCGGTCTGCTGGAGCTCTTCGCGGCACCCGACGGCTATCAGGTGGTGCTCGGCAACGGCGGCACGACGGCCTTCTGGGACGCCGCCGCCTTCGGACTGGTGCAGCGACGCGCACTGCATCTCGCCTACGGCGAGTTCTCGCAGAAGTTCGCGGCGGTGACGACCGGCGCGCCGTTCCTCGAGGATCCGATCGTCGTTCGCGCCGAGCCCGGTGATGCCCCCGACCCGACCGAGATCGAGACCTCCGGCGCGGGCGCCTCTCCCGACGTGCTCGCCTGGGCGCACAACGAGACCTCGACGGGCGTGATGGTCCCCGTGGTCAGGCCGCAGGCGGCCGCCGGAGCGCTCGTGCTGATCGACGCCACCTCGGGCGCTGGCGGCCTTCCGCTCGACCTCGCCCAGGCGGACGCGTACTACCTCGCGCCGCAGAAGGGCTTCGGCTCCGACGGCGGCCTCTGGCTTGCGCTGCTGAGCCCGGCAGCGCTGGAGCGGATCGCGGCGCTGCACGCCGCGGACCGGTGGATACCGGAGTTCCTCTCGCTGCAGACGGCCCTGGAGAACTCCGTGAAGGATCAGACCTACAACACGCCGGCGCTCGCCACCCTCTTCATGCTCGCGGACCAGGTCCGCTGGATGCTCGCGGGAGGCGGTCTGGAGTGGTGCGTCGCGCGCACGCGTGCCTCCTCCCGGCACCTGTACGGCTGGGCGGAGGCGAGCCCCCACGCCAGCCCGTTCGTCGAGGATCCGGCGAAGCGCTCGCTGGTCGTCGGCACGATCGACTTCGACGCCTCGATAGACGCGGCCGCGCTCGCGTCGACGCTGCGCGCCAACGGGATCGTGGACGTCGAGCCATACCGCAAGCTCGGGCGAAACCAGCTGCGCGTGGGAATGTTCCCCGCCGTCGAGACGGCCGACGTCGAAGCCCTGACGAGCTCCATCGACTGGGTGCTCGAGAGGCTCGGCTCATGAGCGGCGCGAGCGCAGGGAGCCAGGAGGGCCGCGAGCGGCCGAAGGTGCTCGTCAAGGAGAAGATCGGCGAGTCGGGCGTGAACCTGCTGCGCGAGCACTTCGATGTGGATCTCGGGATCGACTGGCCCGAGGAGGAGCTCCGCGAGCGCATCGGCGAGTACGAGGGGATCGTCATTCGCTCGGCCACCAAGATGACCGGCGAGCTGATCGCGCGCGCCGACCGGCTGCAGGTGATCGGCCGCGCCGGCGTCGGGGTGGACAACGTCGACGTGGAGGCCGCAACGCGACGCGGGATCGTGGTCGCGAACGCGCCCGAGTCCAATGTCGTGACGGCGGCCGAGCACACGATGGCGCTGCTGCTGGCGCTCGCGCGGAACATCCCGCAGGCGCACACGTCGCTCACCAGCGGCAAGTGGGAGCGCTCGAGCTTCTCCGGCGTCGAGCTGTACGAGAAGACCCTCGGGATCGTCGGCTTCGGGCGCATCGGCCAGCTCGTCGCGCATCGCGCGCGCGGCTTCGGGATGCGGGTGATCGCCTTCGACCCGCTCGTGAGCGCCGAGCGCTACCGCGAGCTGGGGGTGGAGAAGGCCGCCAGCGCCGACGCGCTCTACGCACAGGCCGACTTCGTCACCGTGCATCTGCCGAAGACACCCGAGACCGAAGGCTTCCTGGGCGCCGCGGCGTTCGCGAAGATGCGCGACGGCGTGCGCGTGCTGAACGTGGCGCGTGGCGGGCTCATCGACGAAGCTGCGCTCAAGGACGCGCTCGACGCGGGCAAGGTCGCGGGCGCCGCGCTGGACGTGTTCCCGAGCGAGCCGATGACCGAGCATCCGCTGTTCGGCTATCCGAACGTCGTCGTCACGCCGCACCTCGGCGCCTCGACCGCCGAGGCCACCGACCGCGCCGGATACCAGAGCGCTGAGCAGGTCGTGGCCGCGCTGACGGGTGGCGTGGTCGCAACGGCGGTCAACATTCCCGCCATCGCCGCCGAGGACATGGAGATGCTCGGGCCGTTCCTGCCCCTCGCCACGCAGCTCGGACGGCTGGCGATGGGGCTCGCCGAGGGCAGCTCCGTGGAGCGGATCGAGGCCGCCTTCCTCGGCAGGATCGCCGACTTCGACACCCGCCTGCTCGGCCTGGCCGTGATCGTCGGCGCGCTGCAGGGGCGCACCGAGGAGCCGGTGAACCTGGTGAACGCGCCGACGATGGCCCAGCAGCGGGGGATCGTCTTCGAGGAGAGGGCCGTATCGGAGGCTCAGGACTTTCACGAGCTCATACGCGTGACCGTCGTCGCCGGCGACCAGCGCGTCGCGGTGGCCGGAACCGGCATCGGGCCCAACCGCGTTCCGCACCTCGTCGAGGTCCAGAACCGGCGCCTGACGATCGAGCTCGAGCCGCACGTCGTCGTCTTCCGCTACGAGGACCTTCCGGGCATGGTGGGGCGCGTGGGCACGGTCTTCGGAGCTCATGGGATCAACATCTCCTCGGCCGCCGTCGGCCACACGCACGACGGCGAGGGCACATCGACGGCGAGCCCCGAGGGGTCGTCCGCGAGCGGCGAGGACCGCTCACAGGACGGACAGCGCCTGGCGGCGATGGTCGTCACAACGGATGCCCCCGTCCCCGACGCGGTCGTGCAGGAGATCGTCGCCTCCGAGGGGTTCTTCAACGGCTGGTCGATCGACCTCGGCCAGGGGGCCTAGGCCGCGGGCTATCGGATAGGGTGGCCCAGCAATGCGGGCTGTCGTCATCACGAAGCACGGCGGTCCCGGCGTGCTTCAGGTGCAGGAGCTCCCCGATCCAGAGATCGCGGAGGGACAGGTGCGCATCGCCGTGGCCGCGTCGGGGATCAACTTCGCCGACGTGATGGCCCGCATGGGCCTCTACCCGGACGCGCCCAAGACGCCATGCGTGGTCGGCTATGAGGTCGCCGGCACGATCCTCGAGCTCGGCGAGGGAGTCTCGGACTCGCACCCGTCGCTGCACCACGGGCAGAGGGTGTTCGCAGGCACGAAGTTCGGCGGCTACGCATCGCAGGTGGTGGTGCCGGCGGCCGACGTCCTCGCGCTCCCGGACGCGCTCAGCTTCGAGCAGGGAGCGGCGATCCCGGTGAACTACGGGACGGCGTGGGCGGGGCTGATCGGGTACGGCAACCTGCAAGCGGGCGAGCGCGTGCTCGTGCACTCGGCCGGCGGGGGCGTCGGCATCGCTGCCACGCAGATCGCCAAGCGCGCAGGCGCGGAGGTCTACGGGACGGCGTCGCCGGGCAAGCACGCGCGTTGCACGGAGCTCGGCGCCGACCGCATGCTCGACTACAGACAGCCCGGCTGGGAGCGCGACGTCGGCAAGTTCGACGTGATCCTCGATGCCGTCGGCGGCAAGAGCTTTCGCACCAGCTACTCGCTGCTGCGTCCCGGCGGGCGCCTCGTCGCCTTCGGCGCCTCGGCCCTCGTCTCGGGCCAAAGGCGCAACCTGCTGACCGCCCTCGGCGCCGTCGCACGCATGCCGCGGTTCAACATGATCAAGCAGATGTCCGAATCGAAGGCCGTGATCGGCTTGAACATGCTCACGCTGTGGAAGGACCGTGGATCGCTCGAGCCCTGGATCGACCCGCTGGGGGAGCTGCTCGCGGATGGAACCCTCGACCCTGTCGTCGCCGGGGCCTTCAGCTTCGAGGACGCCGGCGCCGCTCAGACGACCATCACCGAGCGGCGCAACGTCGGCAAGGTCGTGCTCGTGCCGTAGCCGGCCCGCGAGGCTGAGCCGTGGCGCATGGCGGCCGCGGCGCCCCGGTGCTAGCCTGCACTTGGAATGTCGTTCCAGATCTCGCTTCTGCAGCTTCTTCTCCTCCCCCCTCGGGGGGAATAGCGCGTGGCGGCCGCGTAGCCGCATACCCAGCAGAGAGGAAGAGAAAGCGAGATAGAGAAGGAGCACGAACGACATGAGCACATCCGCCGGTGAACGCAACGAGGCAGACCGCGTCCTGATCTTCGACACGACGCTGCGCGACGGCGAGCAGTCGCCCGGCATCTCCCTGAACAAGCAGGAAAAGCTCGAGATCGCCCACCAGCTCGCCCGGCTGGGGGTGGACGTGATCGAGGCGGGCTTCCCGATCGCCTCGCCCGGCGACTTCGAGGGCGTGCAGGCGATCGCGCGCGAGGTCGAAGGCCCGGTGATCTGCGGTCTGGCGCGGACGAGCCATCAGGACATCGACGCGGCGTGGAACGCGGTCAAGGACTCCGCGCGCCCGCGCGTCCACACGTTCATCTCGACCTCGGACATCCACATCGAGCACCAGCTGCAGACCACGCGCGAGGACGTCCTCGGCCAGGCTCGCGCCGCGGTCGCACACGCCAAGCAGTATCTGGACGACGTCGAGTTCTCGCCAATGGACGCCAGTCGCGCGGACGTCGAGTTCACCGCCGAGGTGGTGCAGGCAGCGATCGACGAGGGCGCCGTGACGATCAACATCCCCGACACGGTCGGCTACGCGATACCGCAGGAGTTCGCAGCCTTCCTGGCCCGTCTCTACGAGCTGGTACCAGACCTGCGCCGGGTCGTGCTCTCCGTCCACTGCCACGACGACCTCGGCCTGGCAGTCGCCAACTCGCTCGCAGGCATCGAAGCCGGCTGCCGCCAGGTCGAGTGCGCGATCAACGGAATCGGCGAGCGCGCCGGCAACGCCTCGCTCGAGGAGATCGCGATGCTGCTGCACACGCGCGAGCCGACCCTCAGCCTGTGGACGGGGATCGAGACGACGGAGATCGCGCGCACGAGCCGGCTGGTCTCCCGTCTGACTGGCTACCAGGTGCAGCCGAACAAGGCGATCGTCGGGCGCAACGCGTTCGCGCACGAGTCCGGCATCCACCAGGACGGCGTGCTGAAGGAGCGCACCACCTACGAGATCATGGACGCGACGACCGTCGGTCTGCGCAGCAACTCGATCGTGCTCGGCAAGCACTCCGGACGCCACGCGCTGAGCAAAGCGCTCGAGGAGATGGGCTTCGAGCTCGACGGCCAGGCGCTGAACACCGCCTTCAAGCGCTTCAAGGAGATCGCCGACCGCAAGAAGCATGTGACGGCCATGGACCTCGAGGCACTCGTCACCGATGAGCTTCGCGAGGAGATCGCGGGCTACACGCTCGACTGGTTCGAGGTCGAGGCTTCCTCGCTGCGCCCGCCGCACGCGAAGGTCTCGGTGAACCTCCCCGACGGCAGCAGCGCGAGCGGCAGCTTCACCGGCGACGGCCCGATCGACGCCGTCTTCCAGGCGATCAACGCGGCGACCGGCGTCCCCGCCAAGCTCAGCGACTTCACGATCGGCGCCGTCACCGAGGGCCAGGACGCGCTCGGCGAGGTCTCGATCGTGCTCGAGGTCGACGGCTTCACGGGCGCCGGGCAGGGCGTGTCGACCGACATCATCGACGCGGCGGCGCGAGCCTATGTGCGGGCGCTATCGGTGGCCGTGGCGCGTTCTCGCGCCGGTGAGGCGATCGGGTTGCCGGAGGCGACGGGGTGAGGCCTTCGCGCCCCGACGCGCTCTGTGCGTGATAACGTACGCACGTATGCCAACCGTCGCCAAGAGCGCGCGAGCGTCGAATGGCTCGGACCCTGTCGATCCGGGCCTGCTCGGAGCGCGCGTGAAGGCACTGCGGGAGGCCTCCGGCCTCTCCCTGAGAGATCTCGCCGCGCGCAGCGGCGTCAGCGCGGCGATGCTCTCGCAGGTCGAGCGCGGAGAGACCAGCCCGACGCTCACGGTCGCCGCACGCATCGCCGCCGGCCTCGAACTGCGGCTCTCGCAGCTCCTGCGCCTCGACGAGAGCGGCAGCGTGACGGTGGTGCGCGCCTCACAGCGACAGCGCGGCGGCAACGCCAGGCGCGGGCACCGCTTCGAGGTGATGACCGCGGCGCGGCCGGGCCAGCGGGCCGAGCTCTCCCGCCACACGCTCG
>DATMQX010000021.1:0-9824 GCA_035567055.1 Solirubrobacteraceae bacterium | reverse complement strand
CGCGATCTCCCCGTGCAGCCTGCCGGCGTCGGTCAGATCGATGCTCTGCGGATCGTCGGTGTACGCCTCGAGCTTGCCGATGTCGTGCAGCAGCGCTCCGGCCACGGCCACGTCGCGATCGATGCCCGGGAAGGTCGCGCTGATGGCGCTCACGGCCTGGGCGACCCCGAGGCAGTGCTCCAAGAGGCCGTGTCGGTAAGCCTGGTGGTAGTACTTCGCCGCCGGCGCCATGCGGTAGCCGGCCCACAGCTCCGAGCCCTCGGCGAACACCCGCTCGAGCAGCGTCCGCAGGTGCGGCTCCTGGATCGTGCTCAGCAGCTCGCGAACCTCGCCCTCCATCTGCTCGACACTGCGCGCCGGCCCATCGAGCAGGTCCTCCTGCGAGTAGCTCCCCGGGACGGCCTCCTCGAGGCCGCGCAGGTTGATCTGCGGACCGAAGCGTGGATGCACGGTATAGCGGCCGCGGACCCGCACCGCCGCGCCGGCGCAGGCAAGCTCCTCGAGCTCGCCGAGCTCCTCCCAGACCATGCACACGACAGCGCCCGTGCGGTCTCCGAGCTGCAGGCGCAGGTAGTCCCCGCCATCGCGTCGTTGGCGGCGCTCGGACTCGCGGACCAGGAGCACCTGGTCGACCTCCATGCCGTCGATCAGCTCGTTCAAGAGCATGACTTGAAGGTAGACGTGGTTGCGGACGGGACGCGACGCCGGCCGCCCTAGCTCGGCGTCGAGGAGGTGGCGCCCGGCTGCTTTCCGTAGCTGTTTTCGGCGACCGGCGCGGTCGCGAAGAACTGCCTGGCCGCGTTCAGCCCCGATTCGTAGAGGTAGTCCTTTTCGCTGTCCGACAGGTTGAAGTTGAGCGTCGAGACCTCTCCGGTCGGGATCGGTATCACTCGGGATTCGAACCTCTGGAGCTCGAACTTGTCGAGCGCGTTCGTGGCGGTGTCGAGGATGCCTTCGAGCATCTCCTTGGGCCAGGTCACACCGCCGATGTCGCGATGCCGTGGCTGGTTCTCCCTCGCATCGAAGCCGCCATGGAGGTGAAAGCCCCAGGTCGGATGCTTGGGTTCCGGCTTGTCGAACACGAACAGCGGGAAGGAGCTCGCCACTCCCGGTACCCGGCCTCCGCTGCGCCCGCCAGCGCTCCGGCGAATGCCAGCCCCTTGATGCCACCGCCGGAGAACACCCCGTCGGCGGTCAGTCTCTCTCTTGCCCCAGCAGCCGGGTCAACGCTCATCGCCGTCAATTCGATCACGATCGGCGGGCGGGCGCGCGGGGTTGGACGCGTGTTCCAGGCGGCGCCGCCTCATCCGCGCCCTCACGATTCTGAGCAGTGGATCAGTCCGGTCACTCCCCCCGCAGCGGTCACCAGCCCGCTGCGGTCACCAGCCCTTACCCCTCGAAGAACCGCCGCACCTTCTCCGCCGCCCCCCGCAGCATCGCCTCACGCGAGCGCAGCGTTGCGCTGCCGACGTGCGGTAGCAGTACCGTGCGCGGCGCCGTCAGCAGCCGCGGGGAGACGGAGGGCTCGTCCTCGTAGACGTCCACTCCGGCCGCGAACAGCCTGCCCTCATGCAGCGCCTCCGCAAGCGCGTCTTCGTCGATGACCGCACCCCTGGCGGTGTTGACCAGCACGGCTGTCGGCCTCAGCAGGCCGATACGCCGGCTGTCGATCAGGCGGCGGGTCGACGCGTGCAGGGGCACGTGGATGCTGAGGATGTCGCTGGTCGCGAGCAGCTCGTCGAGATCCTCGATCCACCCCGGCTCGTTGGTGCGGTGCCTCGTGTGATGGAGCACCTTCATGTCGAAGCCGCCGGCGCGGCGGGCAACCGCCCGCCCGATCGAGCCGAAGCCCACGAGGCCGAGGGTCGCGCCGTGGACGTCGCGGCCGAAGTCCTCGGAGATGAAGCTCCACCCGCGCCATGAACCGCCACGGAGCCTCGCCGCCGCGTCTCCCATCAACCGCGAGGCGGCGATGATGAGCCCGAAGGCCAGGTCGGCCGTGGTCTCCACCAGGCCCTCGCCGGAGGTGAGCACGGGGATGCCCCGCGACGCGGCGGCCGCGTGGTCCACCGCGTCCGAGCCGGCTCCCGCGACCGCGATCACACGCAGATGCGGCATGCGCGCCTGCGCGGCGGCGTCCACGCGCTGCATCGGGCCGCAGATCAGCGCCTGGGCGTTCTCGTCGGAGCCGGGCTCTCCCTCGATGAGCGTGTGCGCAGCGAGCGGGTCGAGGCATCCGTCCAGGACGGGCGTGGCGATCAGGATCCTGGCCATTTCAGGACTGTCAGGGCTGGGTACGGCCGGCCCTGCTCAGGGCTCCAGCCGATGCGGCCCGCGATAGAGGAACGTGACCTCGCGCACGTTCTCCTGACCGAGCAGCTGCATGAGCAGCCGTGTCAGGCCGAAGCCGAAGCCGCCGTGCGGTGGCGCTCCGAAGCGGAAGAAGTCCAGGTAGTACTGGATCGGCTCGGTCTCGACTCCCTTGTCGCGTGCCTGGGCGAGCAGCTGCTCGTAGCGGTGCTCGCGTTGCGCGCCGGTGGTCAGCTCGATGCCCCGCCACAGGAGGTCGAAGCTCTTGGTCAGGGTCGGTTGATCGGGGTGGCGCATGTGGTAGAAGGGCCGCACCGTGGTGGGATAGTCGGTGACGAACGCGAACTCGTGGCCACGCTCCTGTTGGATGATCTCCGACAGCGCACGCTCGCTCGGCGGGTCGAGATCGTGCCCGACGCCGGGCGCCTCGTGACCGTGCTCGCGCAGCATCTCCTTGGCCCCCTCGAGGGTGACTCGCGGGAACGGCACCGAGGGCACCACGACCTGCCTGTCGAACGTCGGTTCGATCTGCTCGCCGTGGGTCTCCCTCACGGCCGCGAGCACGTACGCCAGCCATCGCTCCTCGAACGCCATCACGTCCTCGTGTGAGTCGATCCACGAGATCTCCACGTCGACGCTCGTGAACTCCGTGTCGTGGCGCGAGGTGAAGGAGGGGTTGGCGCGGAACACGGGTCCGATCTCGAACACCTTTCCGAAGCCAGCGGCCATCGCCATCTGCTTGTAGAACTGCGGCGACTGCGCCAGGTAGGCCTGTCGGTCGAAGTACTCCACCTTGAAGAGCTCCGCGCCGGACTCGCTGGCCGAGCCCATGAACTTCGGCGTGTGCAGCTCGATGAACCTCTCGCCGCGCCAGAACTCGCGCATCGCGTGCTCGGCCGTCGTCTGCACCTCGAAGATCAGACGGCGATCCGGCCGGCGCAGGTCCAGATAGCGCCAGTCGATGCGCTTGTCCAGCGCAGAGTCCTCGGCGATCGGCAGCTCGGGCTCGGCGAGCGAGTCGACCGTCAGGCCTTCGATCCTCAGCTCGAGGCCGCCGAGCTTGACGCGCTCGTCGGCCACGACAGTGCCGGTGACGCTGACCGCCGACTCGGCCGTCAGCGCGGTGATCGCCTCGTTCAGCTCGCTGGGAGGCTCCTCCTTCGGGAGCACCGCCTGCGCCAGGCCCGTTTCGTCTCGGAGGATCACGAATTGCAACCGCTTCTGGTCGCGAACCGCCTGGACCCAGCCCCGCACGGTGACCTGCTCGCCGACCTCCTCCTTCAGCTCGGCTGTCAGCGTGCGCGTCACGGCGAGGACCCTATCCCAGGCGAGGCGGGCAGGGCCTACTCAGGCGCCAGCTCCACCTCGACGGCGAACTCACCGTCCTCGACGGGCTCCAGCCGCTCGATCGAGCCGGCCTGCAGGAGGTCGCCGGAGCCCAGCTCGAGCGCCCGCAGCCGCTGTGGCGTGTCGCGCACCACCAGGCGGGCGACGGGCGCGCGCATCGGTCGCCGCGCCTGCGACTTGGCCTTGCGCACCTCCCTGAGCACGTCCGCCGTCACGGCCAGCGCCATCTCCTCGCTGGCCGCGGCGACGCCGGCCGGCTGCCCGGCGCGCGTCGGCGACGGCTCGCTCGCGCCCAGCGGCGCGACTGCGGCCTCGGCGGCGAGCTCGCCGGCGTCGGGCCACGGCGCACGATGCACCGAGCCCTGCTGCCACCACGACCACACCTCCTCGCTGACGAACGGCAGGAAGGGAGCGAACAGGCGCTGAAAGACCGACAGCGACAGGCGCAACGCCCGGCTGACAGAGGCGGCGGCCCGTGGCGCGGCGTCGTAGCGGCGGCCCTTCACGAGCTCCAGGTAGAAGTCGCAGTACCACCAGAAGAAGTCCTCCGCGCGCTCGAGCGCGCGCGCGTAGTCGTAGTCCTCGAAGCTGGCCGTTGCGTCGCTGACGACCGCGGCCAGCCGAGCGAGCATCGCGCGATCCAGCGGATGTGTCACGGAATCGCCCTCCGCGGGCAGGTCGGCGAGCGCGAACTTCGAAGCGTTTAGAAGCTTCACGGCCAGCCGCCGTCCGACCTTCATCTGCTGCGGATCGAAGGCGGTGTCGGCGCCGGGGCGCCCGCTCGCCGCCCAGTAGCGCACGGCGTCCGCGCCGTACTCCTCGAGCAGGTGCATCGGCGTGACGACGTTGCCCTTGGACTTGGACATCTTCTTGCGGTCCGGGTCCAGCACCCAGCCGGAGATCGCCGCGTTGCGCCACGGCAGCGCGTCATATTCGAGATGCGAGCGCAGGATCGTCGAGAACAGCCAGGTCCTGATGATGTCGTGCGCCTGCGGGCGCACGTCCATCGGGAACACCTGCGCGAACAGCTCTTCGTCCTCGCCGGCCTGGCCGGCGACCTGCGGCGTGAGCGAGGAGGTGGCCCAGGTGTCCATCACGTCGGGCTCGCCGATGAAGCCGTCGGGCATCCCGCGCTGCTCGGGCCGATATCCGTCGGGCACGTCCGTCGAGGGATCCACAGGAAGATGCTCCTCGCGCGCGAGGATCGGCTCCTCGTAGAGGACGGCCCCGCTGGCATCGAGCGGATACCACACCGGGAACGGGACGCCGAAGAAGCGCTGGCGGCTGATGTTCCAGTCGCCGCTCAGCCCCTGCACCCAGTCCTCGAAGCGCGCGCGCATGTACGGCGGGTGCCAGCTCAGCTCTCGGCCGCGCTCGATCAGCGCATCACGATGCGGCATGGTGCGGATGAACCACTGGCGGCTCGTGATGATCTCGACGGGCCGGTCGCCCTTCTCGAAGAACTTCACCGCCCTCGACACCGGCTCCGGCTCGCCGAGGAGATCACCGGACTCCTCGAGCAGCTCGACCGTTCGCCGGCGCGCCTGGTTGATCGTCCTGCCCTGCAGCTCTCCGTAGCTCGCACGGGCCCGCTCCACGTCGGCCGACTCCCAACCGGGCGCTCCCCACGGCACCTCCAGCAGCCGCCCGTCCGGACCGAGCACCGAGCGCACCGGCAATCCAAGCTCACGCCACCAGATCACGTCCGTGAGGTCGCCGAACGTGCACACCATCACCAGGCCGGTGCCCTTCTCCGGGTCGACGAGCGGATGCGTGAGGACCGGGACGCGCGTGCCGAACAGCGGCGTCAGCAGCTCCCTGCCCACGAGCGCCCGCTGTCGATCGTCGTCCGGATGTGCGAGCACAGCGACGCAGGCCGCGATCAGCTCGGGTCGGGTGGTCTCGATCGGCGCATCATCCTCGCCGGCCGCGCCGGTGAAGCGCACGCGATGCATGGCGCCCGGCCGCTCGCGGTCCTCGAGCTCGGCCTGCGCGACGGCGGTCTGGAAGTCGACGTCCCAGAGCGTCGGCGCCTCCAGCTGGTAGGCCTCTCCGCGCTCGAGCAGGCGCAGGAAGGAGCGCTGGGATATGCGCTGCGCGAGCTCGCCGATCGTGGTGTACGTCATCGACCAGTCGACCGACAGGCCGAGCCGGCGCCAGAGCTCCTCGAAGGCCTCTCGTCGGTATCGGTGAGTTGCAGGCAGAGCTCGACGAAGTTCGGCCGCGATACGGCCAGCGGCTCCTTCTCGGACGGCTCGGCCGGCGGCTGGAAGTCGGGGTCGTAGGGGACCAGCGGGTCGCAGCGAATGCCGAAGTGATTCTGGACGCGACGCTCGGTCGGCAGGCCGTTGTCGTCCCACCCCATCGGGTAGAAGACCTCCATCCCGCGCATGCGCTGATAGCGGGCGATCGTGTCGGTGTGCGTGTAGGAGAAGACATGGCCGACGTGCAGCGATCCGCTCACGGTCGGCGGAGGCGTGTCGATCGCGTAGACGCGCTCGCGGGGCGCCCGACGGTCGAAGCGGTAGGCGGCCTCCCGCTCCCAGACGGCGCTCCACCTCGCCTCCAGACCATCGAGCGTCGGGCGCTCCGGCACGCCGCTCGCACCGGACGGACCCGGCTCGCTCTCGGCGAGCGGACGATTCTCGGTTTTGGAGGGCGGTATCCGGGGCAAGCCGTTGATCGTAGCCGCGTTCGAAGGTCCGGTGGCGCTCGCCTCTCGGGGCTGGACACGACGCTCCAAACGCGAAATACTTCCATGAGAATCTCCTCATAAACGTGCATCCCATGCCGCGGGATATAGAGTCGAGACGCGACGGAGCCTGGCCGACGGAGGAGCGTGTCGTGAGCTTTGGGGAAGCGGTTTGAGCCTGTTCGTGAAGAAGGTCCTGGGCGTCGGGACCGCCGTTGCGGTCCTCGGAGTCCTGATCGGCCTGTACGTCGCCGACTGGGCGACGAGCTTCCCCAAAACCGTCGCCGCCACGAGCGCGCCCGCCAGCAGCGGCGGCGCCAATCTGACGCTCGAGACGGTCGCCGCGATCGGTGGCAAATACAGTCCCACGCACCCGAGCTGGGTCTCCTATCTGGTGCGCTCGGGCGGCCAGTGGGTGCACAGCACCGACTTCACGGTGCCCGCCAACTCGATCGTGCACGTCACGATCTACCAGTTCGATACCCCGACCGGGCTGCGCAACGCGTTTCTCGGCCAGGTCCAGGGGACCGTCGGGGGGACCGCGACCGTGGACGGCAAGACGGTCAATACGGTCGAACCCGAAGAAGCCTCGCACACGTTCGCCGTGCCAGAGCTCGGCGTGTTCGTGCCGCTTCCCGGCGTGCCCGAAGAATCGAAGCACCTGTGCGAAGAAGCGCCCTGCGAACCCTCGACGAGCGACCATCGCACGATCACCTTCAGCTTCCGGACGGGCAAGAAGGGGCGCTACCACTGGCAGTGCTTCGTGCCCTGCGGCGCCGGCTGGCTGTTCGGCAACGGAGGGCCGATGCAGACCCTCGGCTACATGGATGGGTTCATCGATGTGGTCTAGCCGATGAGCGAACCCAACCACGCGCGTCGCTTCGGGCTGATCTGGCTGGTCGCGACGCTCGTCGCCACCCCACTCGTGGTCGTGCTGCTCGGCCCGGAACTGCCGCCGGGCAACGGCAGCCAGCAGGCCTCGGGCCAGGTCACCGACAACACGGTGCTCCTGGGGATGGCCACGCCGGTGCTGCTGCTCGTCCTGATCTACCTGATCTACGCGGTGATCTACTTCCGTCAGCCGAAGGGCGCGGTGCTCGAAGGGCCGGCGATTCGCGGCGACGCGCGCATACAGACGACATGGATCATCGTCACCTCGGTGCTCGTGCTGTCGCTCGCCGCCTACGGCACCGTGCGACTGCTCTCGGATAACGGGGCGGGCTCCGGAAGCGGGCCGACGCCGCTCACGGTCCCCAGCGGACCGAAGCTCCGCGTGCAGGTGATCGCACAGCAGTGGGCGTTCACCTACCGCTATCCCGCCTACGGCGGAGTCGAGGTCCCCCACCTCGTCCTGCCCGTCAACCGGATGGTCGAACTCCACGTCACCTCGCTCGACGTGATCCACTCCTTCTGGGCCCGCCAGCTGGCCGTCAAGGCCGACGCGAACCCGCAGGTCGACAACATCGCGTTCGTCGAACCGACGCACGTGGGGACCTTCGATGTCCGTTGTGCGGAGCTCTGCGGCATCTGGCACGGCGAGATGTTCGACCACGGCCAGGTGGTGAGCCAGAGCGCGTTCAACACCTGGATCCGAGGAGCCCAGGTGGCATATGGCCCGGCGACCAAGCTCCTACCCCCGTACAGCAGGACCTACCAACCTCTACCAGCGAGGCGCGGCGGATGAGCACCACGACAGGAGCAGTCTCGACTCCCCAGCCGATCGAAGGACCCGCGTGGCGCCGGCTGATCGGCTTCAACCTGCTGACCGCCGTCGTGCTCGGAGTGGGCGGCTACTACCTGGGCTGGTTCATCGGCCATGAAATCGGCGGTCCCAGCTACGCCTACCAGGCGAAATCGAGCGAGAACGACACAGCGCTGCTGCTCGCATACGTGTTCGGTGTGCTCGGCTTCCTGATCGGCCTGGGCTTCGCCAACTATCCGGTCTCGCGCCTGCTCGGCCGGCCGGCGTCACTGCGGGAGAAGGAGGAACAGGGCATCGGGCGCTACTTCGGCCTGTGCACCGACCACAAGGTGGTCGGAATCCAGTACCTGATCGGGATCGGCCTGTTCTTCTTCATCGGCGGCCTCAACGCGATGCTGATCCGGACGGAGCTCCTGCACCCGACGCCGACCGTGGTCGGGCCCAACCAGTACATATCGCTCGTCGGCATGCACGGCACGATGATGATGGGGATGATGACCTCCGGGATCCTCGGCCCGTTCGCGAACTACTTCGTGCCGATCATGATCGGCGCCAGGCGAATGGCCTTCCCCCGTATCGAGGCGCTGACGTTCTGGCTGCTGATGGCCGCCGGCTTCATCCTCGTCTCGACGATCTTCTTCGGCGGCTTCCCCACGGGCTGGACCGGCTACGAGCCGCTCAACGACCAGGCAGTGATGGGCATGGACTCCTACATCATCTTCTTCGCCCTCGTCGGGATCTCGATGAGCCTGCTGGGACTCAACATGCTGGCGACGATCATCACGCTGCGCGCGCCGGGCCTGACGTGGTCGCGGCTGCCGATCTTCGTGTGGTCGGTGCTGGGGACCTCCGTGCTGATGGTCCTTGCCGCGCCGATGCTGGTGGCGACGCTCCTGATGGCCGCCCTGGACCGGACGATCAGCACCTCGTTCTTCATCCCGGGCGGAGGCGGCAGCTCCTACCTGTTCGAGAACCTGTTCTGGTTCTTCGGACATCCGGAGGTCTACATCCTCGCCCTGCCCGGCTTCGGCATCATCCTCGAGCTGCTGCCGGTCTTCACGCGCAAGCCGCTGTGGGGCTATCGGCTCGCCGTCTCGGGCATGCTCGGCGTCACGCTGCTGAGCTTCTTCGTGTGGCAGCATCACCTCTTCGTGAGCGGCATCAACGCCGACCTTCGGCCGTTCTACATGCTCTCGACGGAGATAATCTCGATACCCACCGGGTTCATCTTCCTGTGCGCCATGGGGACGCTATGGAAGGCACGAATCTCGTTCTCCGTGCCGATGCTGTTCTGCCTCGCGTGGGTGTTCAACTTCCTGATCGGCGGCCTGTCGGGTGTGTTCGTCTCGGACACGCCGAGCGACACGAGCACCCACGGGAGCTTCTTCACGATGGCCCACTTCCACTACACGATCATGGGCGGGCTGATCTTCGCCTTCTTCGCCGCGATCTACTACTGGGTGCCCAAGATGACGGGCCTCCGGTTCAACGAGATGCTCGCAAAGTGGCATTTCTGGCTGATGTTCGTCGCGTTCAACTCGACCTTCCTGCCGCTGTTCGCGCTCGGCATGTTGGGCCAGCCCAGGCGCGTGAGCCAGTACGCGTCCAACCTGCAGGGCCTCAACGTGTGGGTGTCGATCTCGGCGTTCGTTCTCGGCCTCTCGATGTTGATCTTCATCTGGAACACCGTCTACTCGATGATCTTCGTCCGCGCTCGTGCCGAGCAGAACCCGTGGCGCTCGAAGTCGATCGAGTGGCAGATTCCCCACCCCG